>NZ_JBWKXT010000092.1:0-15117 GCF_059423245.1 Pseudomonas sp. GW460-LB5 | reverse complement strand
CAGCTGTCTCCAGTAGAGTATGAGAAACGCTATTTCCTGAGCTTGGAGAGTGTCTAGAAAACCAGGGGCGATTCAGACTTTATTTCCTCGTGCCATTTCTGATCCGCCTCACAAGCCTCTTTCCCGATTACTACGGCGCCTATCGTGTCCACTGCTTGGCGCTGTCGCCCAAGAACCCCACCCTTATCAGCCTCCTCGGACAGGTACTTGATCTTAGCCACCCTGGAAGTCAGCTCCATCCAAAGCTGTGCTTGTGGAATTCCTAGCATCAGAGCTACCTGCAGCGAATCCGACATCATTTGATGGCTCCACTTGCTCATGTAGGAAATCGCCAGCAAGCTAGACACCTCAGTCTCCCCTTGGAGCGTTTGGAGGTTGCCCTCAATATCACCAATTTTTAGCTCATCAAATTCTGCCAGAGATCGTGAATGACCGAAAATCTCTGCTTTTTGGAAGCTTTCAACGTGTCCGGAAACCAGCGAATTCAACAGTTTTTTGGCTTTTCGCTCAGCGTTGACCCTTGGCATCCACTGTACCAAGACATAAAAAATATAGCCGCTTATCAAGCCAGTAAGGGTATCGCCAGCTATATCTTCGAAGGCATCTGATTGGAAAAAATCGATCCAGGTTTTCCAGCCCGGCCCTTTCATAAAAGCCGGGACGTCCAGCTTCACCTTCACCAACACAAGCAGTACAAAAGCCACCCCGAATGCGACCAGCAATGCCTTGTCCCGATATTTGTCCCACCAATCCAGCATTGCCGTTTCTTCCTTCACCCAAAGAAAAGGGCCCCGCAGGGCCCATTTGCACTCAAACTGACATGATACTGCCAGCCCAGCCGGATCAGCCAGCTCGCAGGATCTCACCTACCAGCACGCCCAAGTTTCGAGCGGCATCGATACCTCTGTGATACTGGCCTGACCACTCGATGCCCCAGTCTTCAACTGCAGGCCGGAGGGCCATTGCACGGCAGTTCAGCACTTTCCAGTGCCACTTTTTGGCGTTCGTGTGTGCCAGGCCGGCAAGCATGGGTTCGCAGATCTTCCGGTCGGCATCCATGGCTAATTGCTTGGCATCGTAATCACCCCAGGAGCACCACATTAGGCCTCACCTTTGAACGGCGCGAGGTAGTCCTCCAGCGATTGCCGAACCTCGTCATAGGTGCCAGCACTGCCCGGATGTGGGGGTTGAGGCATAGACCTTGAGAAGCGCTTGTAGGAATTGAAAGCCCCGGATCTTTCTCAGGCGGAATTTTCAGGCAGCTAGCCGTTTCACGGCAACGATCAACCAACACCTGCGTAGGTTGGGATGGCGCTGCGCGGTTTGCCGATCGTTTTCCATGATCAGTTAGAATGGGTGATCCAAGGACTCACGTACCCTAGGAATTCAGCTTGGGCTGTGCGGGATACCTTCCAGTGGTTGACCTGCCCGAGATTGTCCCGATGCTCCGCCGTTGTCACCACAAGTCGTCGCTCTGCACGTGATACGCCGACAAAAAATGTGCATCGGCTCTCATGGAGGTCACCGAAGTAGGCCTGACTTTCTACGCCAAGCAATACGACTGTGTCGAACTCCAAGCCTTTGCTCTTGTGCACGGTGAGTATTCGTATCGACTGGTCATTTGAGAGCTGAGCCAGCGCTTGAAGAAGGTCGGGTTCTCTGACCATGGCTTCGTCAATGTAGGTTTTGACGCTCTCGATGAGCTCGCGTAGATGCCCTCGGGACTGGTAATCATGAGACAGGCCGGCCAGTAACGTCTGCCCCACCATCGTCAGAAACTCTTCCAGGAGCTCCCACCGCTGAGCATACGTCTTGCCAACCATATCAGCCGCGGCCGACTTGCGCGCCTCTTTGACATAACGACTCCAATTGCTCTTGAGCTTACCGTCGGCGTCGTCCTCCGAAGGAATGATCCGGCGAGTTAGACGCGTCCAAGCCTTGGGCTCTCGCAGGCCATAGATACAAAGCAGGTAATCCACGATGACCTGGGCAATAGGCTCAGTGGAGATGTCCTGTGCCTTGTTTTCGTTCCGATAGCTGATACCCCAGCTCTCCAGCTCGGAAGTCAAACGCACGCAGTAGGCCTCGGGCTGAGCACGCGTAAGTATCGCGATCTTTGCGGGTGCGATTCCCTCAACGTTGACCCAATGCGAAATTCGCTCGGCGAGGTCACGGGCCTCATCTTCGCAATCGGCATAGCGCAGCAAATGAATCTCACCCCCTTGGCCAGTGAGCAAACTCCCAGGCATTTCCGATGCAGGATCGAGCACTTTGATGATGTCGTTCTGAAGCCTAAGCAGGTGAGGCAGTGACCGGAAGTTGCGGTAGATATTGAGGTGTCGCGCATCGAAGTCTTCGACGAACCTAGCGAACACACCATCCAAGGCACCCGCCCATCCCATGATCTTCTGCTTCACATCCCCTACCGCAGTCACGCGGCGACCAGACCCTACGA
Source organism: Pseudomonas sp. GW460-LB5 (assembly GCF_059423245.1). NCBI lineage: Bacteria > Pseudomonadati > Pseudomonadota > Gammaproteobacteria > Pseudomonadales > Pseudomonadaceae > Pseudomonas > Pseudomonas sp. GW460-LB5. The sequence continues at coordinate 12,662 of NZ_JBWKXT010000092.1, read as the reverse complement.
AGAGCCTAGTCACGAGCTTGTATTGTTCATCCGTGCAGTCCTGGAATTCGTCCAGGAAGACATCGCTGTACGTTTGGCGTATCGCGTTGATCGCCGGCGGATAGGCGTCAAGAATCTTGATGGCGAGTGGGATGAGTTCTTTGAACTCGGTCTGCACGGGATGAGCCTTGCCCTTGGCAACAACCTTGAAGCTCGGGTTCAGCGCATCGGTGCCTGTCAACACAGGTCGGAACCGCTCGACAATTCTCTTGGCCAAACCATGGAAGGTATAGCTGTCGAAGCGACCCGCATAAACGGCGCCGCACCGACGCCAAACACGTTCCTTCAGGTTATTGCTGGCATCAACTTTGAAGGCGATTGCCAAGATACGCTTTGGGTAACGGCATACACCGGTTGTGAGCAGGAAGTCGGCCCGCTGAGCGAGAAGTTCGGACTTCCCTGAGCCTGGGCCTGCCGTCAACGCTACACAGCGTATCTGCTCCCTTGCTGCGGTATCTGCATTAGGCTCAAGCACGATTCCGTCCGATGGCGTCCACTCCTCGACCCTGATCATTCGTGGAGCTCCCCAGCCATTTTGATCACATGCTTGACGAGCCGTTTGAGAGATGACGGCATGCCTTGCCGCAGGTCTTCATCCGTGAGCCTTGAGAGCGCCTCAATGTGCGATTTAGGCTTGCTATCTACCTTGAAGAGCTTGTGGTAGGCAGCGAAGTACTGTCGCTCAGAAACGCTGTACTGCTTCTCATCGTAGAAGCTGTCGCCCAAGACAGACCTGAGTTGGCCTACCTTCGGTGTCACAAGGTGCTTGGCCTCGATACCGAACGCTGCTGGAAAAGCGCAGAGCATGGCGAAATCCAAGTCCATAGGACTTGAGAAGAACACGTCATAAGGTTCCAGCCCTGCGATGTATGACGGGTATTCACGGCTCTTCTCAACCTTGAGAATCTTGTAGTCCTTGCTGTTCCATGCAGGAATTTCATCCAGCTTTTCCGCGGAGATGTAGCTCCGACTGGGCTGATGGAGATTGAGCTGTGTTGCCACATATTTGATCCTCCCCCACCCTCCGCCATGCCGCGCCACATCGAGATCCAGCAATGTCACGTAAGGAATCTTCAGCTCGCTCAGGAGACGCCAGAAGTGGTTCACGTGGCGGCCACCTAGCGGTGCAATGCACACCGCGGCCTCATCCACCATAAGTCCCTCTGCAGCGAGTAAACGAGGCAACACAATCTCCTCGCTATCACCCTCTCCTAGCACCACTAACCTTGAGAAATAGATTTCAGGAAACGCCTGAACGGCTTCTCTGACAAATTTGTAGGCTTCGCCATGCTTGTCCGGTGGCATCTTGATCCTGGTCACGACCGTGCAGCGTGACTCATCAAGTCTGAGGTAACGGATCTGCTCAGGTTCGACGCGTCGCAACATGGATGGAGCATGCGTCGCGATCATTGCCTGAGCGTCTGAATTTCCTCTACCGAGCACCAGATCCTTCAGTGACGATACGATCCGGCCCAGATAATGTGGGGACAGGCTGTTCTCGGGCTCTTCCAGAGCGATGAGGGTGAACACGGCAGGCTTGAGCTTATCCATGTCGAATGAGTCATCATCGCCTTTAAGCACTGCCCTTCCGATGGCCTGGGAGGTGAGCACCAAGGTCAGATAGAGCATCGATTTTTGCCCATCGCTCAGACGAGAGAAATCGACTTGCTGCTCGCCGTGGCCGGGGGTAAAGGATACCGAGAGATGCCTAAGCAATGCCTCGATTTCATGAGTGACGAACGTCAGGCTTGGGTCTTTAAAAAACTTACCTTTGTGTAGCCTGCCCCAGGCATTGGCGATCCCATCACCGAGGTTGATCACTGATGGGTTGGTGCTGAGGCTCTCGGAGATATCGGCGGACAGCTGGCTGATCTTTTCGCGCTGCTCCGCCCAGTTCACGGCCCGGAGTAAGCGACCAAGAAGCGCATTTGTCCCGTAGGTGATGTGTTCAGCCGGATCACGTCGCGCGGGCAAGTAGTGCACCTGGATCTGATTACGTTCATCGCGCGGTACCGGGGACGTAGCAACTGGATTGCCGTCTTCGTCGACTTCCGACACGTAGCGCAGGCTCTGCTCGATCTCATCGTCGAGCCCGAGCGAGGCATCCAGGCGGTAACGCACACGGGGCACACCGTTGATGTTATCCAACCGCATATGCCCAAAGTTGCACGGGATGGTCGGGTGTTCCTGGGTCTCGTCGGCGATCTCTGGGAAGTAGAAATCCGCCTCGATCCACAGCGTGCGCTCATCCGGCCTATGTTCTTCGTCATGCGCAACGAAGAAGTCAGACTTGCGCAGGCGTCGCTGATTAGGATCAATCGAGAACAGTCGGCAGAGCGCCTGCAGCGTTGCTGTTTTACCGGAACCGTTGGGGCCAATCAGGAACGTCAGTTTTCTGAAATCGACAGTGACCGGTTTCGCACCAAACGATTGAAAACCACACACGCGCATCTGCTTGAGTATCAACGCTCGAATCCCTTCTGGCTAACCATGACCGGCGGCCCACGCACTCAGGCACGCTCTGATTGAATAACGCTGCAGCTGGCCAATCCTAGCCCAGCCCATCGTTACGTGGTAGCCAAATAGTGGCTCAGAAAATTTCTCACATCACACTCACCAATCATTGGCAGCCAGGGCAGCTCAGCGAACAAATTCAGATCGCCAACTTACCCCTCCGACTGAGCGCCTGATAGCCTCCGCCGTGCCACCTGGCGAGGCCAGTCCCCGTTCCTGGAGAAAAAGCCCCCAACTAGATTCATGAAGACAAACCTGCACATTCAAACGAATGTCATAAATGACATTTTATTGACTTAACTCACGTCAACTTTTTGCCAAAAAAATAAATCCAAAACATGCCTTGAATTGGCAACTTGCGCCCCGAGATCTGGATAACCCACCCCTACATCGGAGCCCCCCATGGCAGACGTTTATTTCATCAATGGTATTAAGCTTGACGAAACCGAAGAGCACATCGAATACGTTCGAGTTCGAAAATCGGTCTCTAAGGAAAACTTCATAGTGCCGCGCAAATTCGTTGCTCAACTCATCCAAACCGGGGTGTCATTCAAATCGCGCTATCACGACGGCAAGGACTGGCATACCGGTGCGGATGTTGAAGTCTATGAAAGCATCTACCTGAGGGCTAACCCCAACCGCACCGCTAAAGACAACCTCAGAAACTTGCCACAGATCTGATTCTTCCGCGGCTTTCAAGGCGAGGAGGTGACGCCGCTCTCTCGCCTGCTCAGAAGCCAGACACGCCGGCCTACCGCTCATCTGCGGCAGTCAGGCGATCTCATGAGACTTACTGCAGGTACGCTACATGGATCAGCAGGTTGCGCTGAAGTTGATCGCCGAAAAGGCCTACGACGTCGGTTACTCCGCCAAGCTTCACTTCTCCACCTACGACATTGTGGAGAATGCCCCTGGGCGGATCGGTCTGATCTCCTTGGTAATCGGCGTACTAGCGCTCTACATCGATTTCTTGGCGGCAAAACATGTCTCAGCGCTCATTACGGTGATCGGCATTTGCAGCCTTTACATCACCTACTACGCGGACACCAAAGAGCAATATTTCCAAGCGGGAAACAAGCTGACGCAGTTGCTTGATCAGCTGAGAGTAATGTCTGCGCGATGTAAATCTAGCCAGCAATTCACCGCCACCGATCAAGCCGAACTGGATCGAATCACCGCTGATTTCGGGGCGGCCTGCCTGAGGAAACACATCCTGTTCTCGGGCTGGCTGGCACACAAAAAATTCTTTTGGGATCACCAGATCGATTGGATCGCTGAGCACCGTGAATTTAGGTTTTTCAGGGACAAGATCCCGTTTTCCGTATACGCCCTGATCGTAGTGGTTCTGATCGCTCTTGCCGGCGGGTCATGGCTTGCCACGCATCCGGAACTTCTCCTCTCGCTGAAGGAAGCCTGCACCCATGAGTAAAGAGCTTTTCGAGCAGTTTCGTAGAAACCTGGCGGTCAAAAATGCCGACGAGATCTCCAAAAGCTACCGGCAGATTACCGAGAAGCTCAACGAAAAATACTACGACAGCACCTCAGAGACACTTCACTGCCGCCAGGTCGGATCGTACGGTCGACATACCGCAGTCCATGGCGTGAGCGATCTGGACATGGCCTTCGTGCTCCCGTGGTCGGTGTACGACCGTTTTCAGCGCTACGAGAACAACAAGCAATCGTCACTGCTCGGTGAGATTCGCCTGGCTCTGAAAGAACGCTTCCCGAACCATGAGGTGAGGGCCCAGCAGCAGGTAGTATCGATAAATTTCTCGGACTACGTGGTCGAGGTGCTTCCGGCATTCGAGCATGAAGATGGCAGCTATACCTACCCCGATGCCAATGACGGAGGCAGCTGGAAAACCTGTAACCCAGTCGCTGAAATCGATGAGATCAACGCGCTGAACCAGGACAAAAATCATAATCTCAAGCGTCTATGCAAAATGGTGCGAGCTTGGAAAAACGACCATGGTGTGCCATTGAAGGGAATGCTGATCGATACCCTTTGCTACCAGTTCCTCAAGGAGACGACGGACTACGACACCAAGTCCTATGCCGCCTACAGCGAAATGACCCGTGACTTCTTCGCCTACCTGGTTGATATCGATGAAGAGAAGGAGCAATGGCGTGCACCCGGCAGTGGCTCCATCGTCACCAAATCAGGCAACTTTCATCCCAAGGCCAAGAAGGCCCTGAGACGCTTACAGGAGGCGCTGGATGATGCCGAGGTTGCCCATGAGCGGTGGAGCACTGTGTTCGGCGAGCACTTCCCAGAATATGTCGAGCAGGAAAAGAAACAGGCAATCGCAGAGAACCGCGTCAAAAACGCCGAGCAGTTCATCGGTCAAAAATTCAGTCTCGACATCCAGTACACCCTGCGCATCGATTGCTCGGTCAAAAATGAGGGCGACCGGCTGCGCAACCTCATGTCACGCGTCATCGCGTATCGTATTCCCAGGCAGCGTGAATTGACGTTCTGGGTCTCCGAGATCGATGTTCCACCACCATACAAAATTTACTGGAAGGTGAAGAACGTCGGGCCTCAGGCTATTGAGCGCGACATGATCCGCGGCCAGATTCGCATCGACAGCGGTTACCGACAGATCACTGAACACTCTACCTTCCAGGGCGACCACTACGTGGAGTGCTATGCCGTCAAAGAGAACGTATGCGTGGCTCGAAGCCGGATCGTCGTCCCGATCTGACTGCTGCAGGGGGTGTAGAGTCCCACACAAACCTGCCAAATTTTTACCCTAATCTACAGATTGACAATAAATCCTGAGGCATCAAACTTTGCAGTCTGGGTGGTAGCGTGCGAGAGGTGCGCATGGCGAATCCAACTTACACTTGACATAAATCAATAATTTGTAGGGGAAATTGTTCATGGGGGGAGATGTGAGCCTGATAACTTCTAAAGGCAAGGATTGGGCCTTAAAAATAGAAGGGCCTTTGGGGGTTGCTTTTAGTTTAGTGATAGTCATGTGCCTTGGTTATGCTGTCACTGTCCGCGGATGGCAGTTCTTCAAACTCCCGCTGACTATATCACTCATTTTTTCTATATTTTCATTTTTTCTCTCAATCGCTGCCGGCTCCAAACTTAGCATGGGACGAAGGTTGCTATCGGGGGTGCGGGCCGCAGCTGGAACAATCTTATTTGGCACAGTACTTTTTAGCATTATTTTGGGTAGCATTTTTTCATTGACTGAGCTCTGGGAGTATGCGTCCAGCCATATCGCCCAAACCTATAAATCCTCTTTACTTGTCGGACTATTAACATTTATTGTTGGAGTGATATTTTTCGCAGTCCGAACATTTTGGCGCGTCTCCTACGGTTTGTCGGAAATAGTGGCTGGGGTAAGCATTGCCTCATACCGCTCTTTCGGAGCAGAAAATTGGTTTAGCTCCATGAACTTTGACTTATATGTTGTTTTATTAACCGCTGGAGTATACTTGGTGGTAAGGGGTTTTGATAATATATTTCAAGGATACAAAGAATCGAATGATCCGATGGTGAAGGCAGGACTATGGTTGAAATCACAGATCTACGTCTCTAATCTTGAAAAAGTTTCAGAGATGTATGGAGATGAGCGATCAAATTAGCACACCACAAGGAAACACCCTGTCTTACCTCCCTATTCGGAGCTGGAAGTGGGCTAAAGAACAGGCCGGCCTTCACACCGCGGGCCGCGCTCTCACTCTTCTGACCTCGCAAACCTGTCGTCTGCCACCCATAATCTTAACCAGTTAAGTATCAAGGCTTGGAGATCATTCATTGAGCCGACCAGACATTCCTGCTGACATCCGACGAGCCGTGCTGGTGGAGGCTGGCCACCGCTGCGCCATTCCTCGGTGCAATCAAACCGAGCTCGACGTCCACCACATTGTTCCTTGGGCTGATTGCCAGAAGCACGAATATTCCAACCTGATCGCACTCTGCCCTATCTGCCACCGCCGGGCACACCAAGGTGACATCGACCGGAAGTCGCTGCTTATTTACAAGGAAAACCTGGCCAAGGAATTCGGGCGTCATGATAACGGCACCTTTCAAGCAGAAGCCGTTGAAATCAAACGACGCTTGAAAGAGATAAATCGATCTTCGCCAGGCTTCCGTTTTCAGTTCGATTTTCCGGATTTCCCAAATCCACTTGAACGCATTGTGTCTCGAAACATTGAGGCCTGGGGTCTTGAGCTTTTGGCAGAGTTCCAGTCTGGCCAAGCCGAATGGGAAAAAGATCCCGGGAGCCTCCCCGAACACCTCCGCAATTGGCCTGCAAGTCTCAAGGGCAGCTATGAGATAGTGCGACGTGATGAGCGGGTCATAAGCATCCGGTATGCAATCGACACCTACCATCCCGGGGCCGCCCATGGGGCCCGCGAAACCCGGGTGCTTAACTACACACTTTCGCCCTTCCGCCCTGTAACTCTGGAGTACCTCCTGGGAGATCTGCAGCGGTTACCCACACTGGCAGACTTCATTCGCAACCGTCTTGCCGCTACGGGTAGATACGAAGAGTTTTCGCTGAATTTGGGCACAAAACCGACCGAAGAAAACTTCTCCCTCTTCACCATCCTCACGTATGGAATGCTATTCATCTTCCCAGAGTACCGCATCGCTTCGTATGCTGAAGGTGAACAAGATATCTACATTGATTTTACTGAGCTCAAAGGGGTCTGCGACCTGCAGGCCTTAGACAGCCTGCAGATGCATGATGAGGCTTGAGGACACAAGATTTATCGAAGAGCTGGTGATGCCAAATACATCATCCCTCCTCCACCGATGGAGGACACCTGTAGGTGCAGCGGAAAGCTCTCAGCCCCACGATACAGCTCGACCCTAGGTGAACATGAGGGCCGAGCATCGGCGATCGCCTAGAGATGCTTGAGAGCCTTCTCCAACGCCTGGAGAGTGCCTGGCATGAACAACGGGGTACCTTTACCGTCCAAGACATCCCCGCGCTTGCCCCGCTGCAGCCGCCATCGCTGCAGAAACTCATCCGAAAGCAAGTGCTCCAGGGCCTCACGTTCAAACGGCGTCAGCTTGAACTCCGGCGCACCTGTGTGCTTTCGGTCGTCGACACGAATCACCATACCAGGTGGGATAAACTCTTTGATGGTGCGCTGAGCTTGAGCAAGCTCCGCAAGGACTTGCTGAGTCAGCAGGCGCTGCTTGACGTCTTCGATCTCATCGGCCCAGGCGTCGGATCTACGCGGCCTGGGAGGTCGCTTGCGCGCTTCATCGGAAGTGGCGAAGGTTGAAATCAAAGCGCGGTAGTTTTCGCCGGTCTTATTCCTGATGCTCTGGGCTTTTGGAACGCCACGCTCGGCGCCAATGCGCGCGATCGTGGCCACAGAAAAGTCAGTGCTACCCGATTCGGCGTGCTCCTTGCAGACCGCATATACAGCCTGCAGGTAGTCCTTTTGCTTCGGCGATTTGTTGCACAAGTGTGCGAGCATTTCTTCGGGTGACATCATCTCAATCCACAGTTCTTCCACTCGTCAAGCATGCCTGTGATCATACCAGGACTTCAACATCGAAAGCCCCACTTGGAACAGCCGTCGGCCCAGCGTATGACAATCCCAGCAATGGCTCAGATGAAAGCAAGTCCGCGTACTCTCTGTGGGTGATCTCCTCCAAGCCATGCAGATCTTCCAGCTTGATGTCACCGTTGATGAGTTGATCTATACGTTCGGAGCTGCTCAAGCGGCGCTTGAAAAACTCGACGATCTGGTTACCTAGCTTCAGTTGCTCATCCTCGCTGAGCTCAAACATCACTGGTCGAATACCGTTGCTCAAGGTCATGCGGTCGATCATCTGTGAGCGGCGAGGCGTGGCCATGACCGCCGATACTGAATCGTAAATAGTGGCATTGACACAAACCTCATGGAGCTGTTGGAACAAGGATGTTTCCTCAAACCCAACCTGCACCTCGCTTTTATCACTGACGATGAGTTGGAGGCCCTGACCCTCGGAGGCTCCTTCCGCCTCAGCTTGGCTGTTCAGCACGATACGAGATTTTTCGATAAGCTTCGTCAGTGCCTGCATGTCGCACAGGTACATGTCCATTTTTTTTGCGACGGTCTCGACTTCGGAGGCAAGCTTACGCATCGCCACACCTATGCGGTTCTTCTCAGTATCATCAAAGTCCTTGACCCCAATCTGATCAAAACGCTCATACCGAATCTCATCCAACCGCTGTCGGTATTTCGCAATCCTGCGCTCCAAATCGGCATACTGATCGTATTGAAGCCGAACGTTCAACGACAGTTCGTTCCACAAGGCTGTCATCCCGCCGAGGAATACTGGGCCAGTGACGAGATGCCTGCAGCGTGGGCAATTCTGCTCACCCAGATGACCACTTGCGACAGGCAGCCAGTATTTACCTTTATGGGCTGCACCGCCGTCATGGCAGCGGGAACCAGCATAGGGGCAAATTCCATAGTCCCGCACAAGCTGCGTGCCAGCCCGTTCCGACAGCAACATATCCAATGCTTCAGCGGTACTAGAAACCAGCAAAGGACGAAGCTTCTCCACTTCACGTTGCTCGATCATGATTTGAAGATCACGAGCCTCGTTCAGTTGGGCACGCTTTTCAACCTCCGTCATAATGTGTCGGACATGAGCAGTCGTGAGCTTCGCATAGTAGATTGTCATCACTATCGAGGCGTGGCCTACAACCTTCATCAACACCGTTGGATCCATCCCACCATCCATGATGTAGGCGGTGATCAGGCTCACTCGCATGCTATGCGGCGTAAATTTCGAACTGTATCGACCCAGAACAATACGCTCCTGAGGATTCTCAGGATTCCCTCGGTATTGAGCAAGCTCCAGATCGTCAGGCTGAATGTGATAAAGCGCGGCCCAGAGCCGCTTCTTCATATGATCGTTGAACAAGGGTGGCTGATTTTCGTTAAGAGCCCTGAATAGGAATACGTTCTGTCCCTTTTTCGCCAAATCTGCATGCGAAAAATTGCATCGGCTCTGACACTCAGTCCATTTTGTAGGGGCCGTTACTGGGTTGTACTTTTCCTGCCAACGCCTTAAGACAACCAGCCAGTAGGCCAACTGCTCCGGAATCCAGGGGACGCTATACCCTTCACCGTTTGCATCGGTCTTATTGGATGTGAAATGCATTCCCCATCCACCGTCCGTGTTTGTGACAAACGCCTGCTGGACACCTGGAGTAGCCATGGGTCTCGTATTGAGCGTCCAAACCAACTTCCCATCGACAAGCTCAGCGATATACTCATCCGCCTCCCCAGAGTCGTTGTACATGATCTGCCGACCACGGGCTGGCACGGAAACAAGAGCAAGTAGCGCTATCCAATGCCCCGGATACCAGAGGTAATAATCATTGCCAGTTTTGCGCCACACGCAATTAGGGTCATCAAAGTCGATTACAGACGCAGGCACTTTATGATAATCACTGTCAAAGCCATGAAGTGCCTTGAGATCTCCCAGCGTCTTTGCGCCCTCTGGTACAATCCAGTCACGGATCGAATTTACAAAATGGAAAGCAAGTACTGGTTTAACACTTTCACTAGGAGAGCTTTTATACCCGTCAAATTCCGCCGCTGCCAAGGGGTTAGCAGCACCCACTACTCGATAAACATCCCCAGTATCCTCGTCCTCTTCAGTGAAATGAACGCGCAGTGCATCCTCCAAAAATTCATGCACATAGCTCCAAACCAAGCGAGCCGTATTTGGACTTTGCATACTGCAAAGAAACTCTTCGTACTGACGGACATTAATCTTGTCCAGCAGCATGAACTCAATGACATTGCTACCCAGACCATGTGGCTCAACGAAATGACGAAGGAATCTACAAATTGAGGATTCAACAGTTCCTTTTTTTTGTTTGTGTTTAATAAAGCGCTTGACGTCCTCAACCCAGCCAGCCGTCGCTTTAGTCACATACTCAAGTGTGTAGGGGAGTTCTCCTCCTAGAAAATCGTAAACGTTCGACCATTGGCTATAAATTTTGGGAAAATGGTTAACGTTAGGGATCCGAGGATCATTCAACTCGCGAACCCGCTTTGAGACGTCATCCCAAGTTTTACATCCACTCGCCTGAAAAATTTGTTGGACTTCGTCGTAGCTGTAAGGGGTGATTTTCCCCAGTAGGTCGTACCAATCGACCCACGCTAGCGCAAATACAACTTCGGGATCCCCTGGTAGAATAGAAATAGTTTTACAAGCCTCAATGTATTCATCGCGACTTTTAAGCTTCAACACCTTCACTGCATGCTTGAGATCATCTAGGCTGACGATTTCTTCAGGCAAAAGAAATACCTTCCATCCGGGAAACCCAGGGTATTTTTTGACGGGATCGGCCGGCAGACGAGGGTCAACCTTGTAGCGTTCTGCATAATCTGTAGGGCCAGTGAACCTATATGCCAGCGCAATTTTTTTACATACCTTCCAATCAAGCGGTTTGAAACCCTCCTCCCCCTTTAATGCCAGCCCCCAACCAACCCACTTATCTGCATAAACGCATACCGGGTTTTTAGGTAGTTTAGGATCAATTACGCATCGCTTTTTGTAATCTGCTTGATTACGAAAATCATGCTTCCTAGCCGCTACAACGAACTCTTCATAGGTTGCGTAATATTGTGCGAAAAGCGCAGCTGATTTTGGTTTACGCTTCACAGTCGCCTGCAAGAACTCTCCCCAACCTTTCCATTCATTGGGATATTGGCGTTGCGGGCTAGCGACCAAGCGTGGATCTTCCTTTCGACGGCGCGTATAAATATCACGACTCGTGATCCCCAAATTCCGAGCTGCCGTCGAAGCCTCTTCATATGTGGGATAGGGAATATCGGCCTTTCCCAAAAAATGTTCCCACGTGAGAAATTCAGGAAACTGCTGGGGCTCCGATGGTAGCCGTGGGTCTTCGTGCCGGCGTAACATATAATCTCGCCAACCTACAATCCCCAGCGCTTGCGCTGCTTTCTGGCATTCCTCGAAAGTCTTATATATCTCTGGCCGACCCAAGAAGACGTCCCAGTTCACAAAGGCATCGCCGTAATGGGTCATTGGGTCAGGCGGGAGATTAGGGAACTCAGCAAGTAGCTCTCGATATTCTCTTTGCAGCACTACGCCTCTTTCTTTCATGAGCCTCTTTGCATCATTCAGACTCATGAATTCGATTGCCACCAGACCTGGTCTGAGCCGTGGGACTGGCGTTCGGGTAGCTTTTCCAATCGGTGCACGGACGTCATTGAATTCGGTCACTGCGTCTAAAGCAGAGACATGCACCCTCACTTCGGCATAAGCCCCACGCTTGAGAAAGTGATCCCAGCCCTTCCAATGTTGGGAGTAATGCGCCATTGGACTTGCCACTAGGCGAGGGTCTTCCTTGCGTCGTTGGCGATAGTACGCTTTATTCGTGCATCCAAGGCGCACCGCAGCGGCTGATGCCTCTTCATATGTTTCATAGGGCACTCCACCGATACCCAGGAACTCCTCCCACCCCAGGAACTCTTCGCTGAAGATCTGCTCAGGGTTTTGTGGAAGTTTCGGGTCTTCACGCCGTCTTCTCAAATATTCGCGTTGTGTAGTGATATTCAGGGCACGAGCGGCCACCTTACACTCTTCAAATGTGTTGTATCTTTCCTTTTGTTCGCAAAAAGATTTCCAACCTTTGAACTCTTTGTAAATGAGAGATGGATCGGGGGGAAGTCTCGGATCTGCATGACGACGAGACTCATATTGCTTAGCTGTCAAGATACCCATGCGATAGACCACCGCACGGCACTCTTCATAGTCAGTATAGAACCCCAAAAATTCGATTTGCCCTGCTTCAATATTCACGTAAAGACCCCGACGAATTAACCATAAATTGATTTGACTTCTCAAGTGAAAGTCAACACCGGATAGATGCAACCATCTTTGAAACCACATTGCAAGAGCGCAAAAGTTAGCAGGCAGTACTTACGACTGGCCCTAAGCCTTCAAATGCGTAGAGCTGGCCGGCCAACTACCGCTTGTCAAATTTTAGAATTGAGACCTCAGCAGTAGATCTGATGCCACCAGGCCGGCCTAATGAATTAGCCGTATATTGAATTTAATTATTTTCTAAACGACTGAAAAATTAAAAAATGATTTT
>NZ_JBWKXT010000091.1:0-15578 GCF_059423245.1 Pseudomonas sp. GW460-LB5 | reverse complement strand
AAGACCATCGCAATGGAAGACGGTCTGCGCTTCGCTATCCGTGAAGGCGGTCGTACCGTCGGCGCCGGCGTCGTAGCAAAAATTATTGAATAAGTAGTTGATTTACTTGATCAGGCCGGTATAATGGCCGGCCTGATACAGCGTTACAGGTCAGTAGCTCAATTGGCAGAGCGACGGTCTCCAAAACCGTAGGTTGGGGGTTCGATTCCCTCCTGACCTGCCATTTCACTTCGGTGTGATGGCTTTCTTCTCACAGGATCCTCCTTGATGACTCCCAAAACTGAAGCCCAAGAATCGCGTTTTGATCTGTTCAAGTGGCTGGCTGTAGTTGCTTTGGTGGTTGTAGCTGTTGTGGGTAATCAATATTACTCCGCCTCTCCGATCCTGTATCGCGTTCTCGCACTTCTCGTCCTGGCTGCTGTCGCAGGCTTTGTAGCTCTGCAGACTGCGAAGGGCAAGTCGTTCTTTGCGTTGGCGAAGGAAGCTCGTACCGAAATCCGTAAAGTCGTGTGGCCGACCCGCCAGGAAACCACCCAGACCACGCTGATTGTCGTGGCTGTCGTGCTGGTTATGGCACTGCTGCTGTGGGGTCTTGATTCCCTGCTCGGCTGGGCGGTCTCCCTGATCGTTGGCTAAAGGTGTCCCGTGGCTAAGCGTTGGTATGTTGTGCATGCTTACTCGGGTTACGAGAAGCATGTAATGCGCTCCCTGATTGAGCGCGTCAAGCTGGCTGGCATGGAAGACGGTTTCGGCGAGATCTTGGTTCCGACCGAAGAAGTCGTCGAAATGCGCAACGGCCAGAAGCGCAAGAGTGAGCGTAAATTCTTCCCTGGCTATGTACTGGTCCAGATGGAGATGAACGAAGGGACTTGGCACTTGGTCAAGGACACCCCTCGTGTGATGGGCTTTATTGGCGGTACCGCAGACAAGCCTGCACCGATCACCGATAAAGAAGCTGAAGCTATCCTGCGTCGCGTTGCTGACGGTAGCGACAAGCCGAAGCCGAAGACACTGTTCGAGCCAGGTGAAGTGGTTCGTGTCATTGACGGTCCGTTCGCTGACTTCAATGGTAGTGTCGAAGAGGTTAACTACGAAAAGAGTCGCCTCCAGGTGGCGGTGCTCATTTTCGGTCGCTCTACTCCGGTGGAGCTCGAGTTCAGCCAGGTCGAAAAGGTCTAGGCGGACGAAGCATCCCAAACCCCGCAGCCCTGTGTGTTGCGGGGTTTTGTCGTCACTGGGATAAAACGCAAGTCATCCGGGGAGCCATCAGGCGTTCGTACCCGATTTTGGAGTAGCTCATGGCTAAGAAGATTCAGGCTTACATCAAGCTGCAAGTTAAGGCCGGCCAGGCCAACCCAAGCCCACCCGTTGGTCCAGCACTGGGCCAACACGGTGTGAACATCATGGAATTCTGCAAGGCCTTCAACGCCCGTACCCAGGGTCAAGAAGCCGGCCTGCCGACTCCTGTGATCATCACTGTCTACAGCGACCGTAGCTTCACCTTCGAGACCAAGAGCACCCCTGCCTCGGTTCTGCTGAAGAAAGCTGCTGGCCTGACCAGTGGTTCGGCTCGTCCGAACACCGTTAAAGTCGGTACCGTTACCCGTGCTCAGCTGGAAGATATCGCCAAGGCAAAACAGGCTGATCTGACCGCTGCTGACCTGGACGCTGCTGTACGCACCATCGCTGGCTCTGCCCGCAGCATGGGCCTGAACGTGGAGGGTGTGTAATGGCTAAGCTGACCAAACGCCAAAAGGCAATCGCCGAAAAAATCGAAGCAGGCAAGGCCTACAACTTCGAAGAAGCGGCAACTCTGCTGGCCTCGCTGCCTGCTGCCAAGTTCGTCGAGTCCTACGACATCGCCGTTAACCTCGGTGTTGACCCGCGTAAATCCGACCAGGTCGTTCGTAGCGCTACTGTGCTGCCACACGGCACTGGCAAGACCGTTCGCGTTGCTGTCTTCACCCAGGGTCCAGCTGCTGAAGCCGCTCTGGCTGCCGGCGCTGACCGCGTAGGTATGGACGATCTGGCTGCCGAAATGAAAGCCGGCGATCTGAACTATGACGTCGTCATCGCATCGCCTGATGCCATGCGCGTTGTAGGTCAGCTGGGTCAGGTTCTGGGTCCTCGCGGCCTGATGCCTAACCCGAAAGTTGGTACCGTTAGCCCAGACGTAGCCACTGCCGTGAAAAACGCCAAGGCTGGTCAGGTTCGCTACCGTACCGACAAAAACGGTATTATCCACACCTCCGTTGGCAAGGTCGGCTTTGAAGCTGGCAAGCTGAAGGAAAACGTTGAAGCCCTGATCGCTGATCTGAAGCGTATCAAACCAGCTTCGTCGAAAGGTATCTACGTCAAGCGCGTTACCCTGAGCACCACCATGGGCCCAGGTCTGGTCATCGATCAGAGCTCGCTGAACGTGTAAGAACATGGCGGTGCGATTCGTCTCGCCGCCAGCAAAAATTGGGGTCCCTGCCTGGCGGGGGCTATCCAAGACCGTAGGTGGCGCAAGCCTTAAAACACCAGCCCACGCAGATGGTGCTCCCGATTCGTTACCGAATCAGACACCAAAACGACATCCGGCTTCGGCCAGATGAAACGGTAAAAACCAGGAGTAAACCCGTGGCAATTAAACTCGAAGACAAGAAGGCCATCGTCGCTGAAGTCAACGAGGCTGCCAAAGTCGCTCTGTCCGCTGTTGTGGCTGATGCCCGTGGTGTGACTGTAAGCGCAATGACCGGACTCCGTAAAGAGGCCCGCGAGGCTGGCGTTTACGTACGTGTCGTACGTAACACCCTGCTCAAGCGCGCTGTTGAAGGCACCGAGTTTTCGGTCCTCAACGACGCGTTCAAAGGCCCGACCCTGATTGCTTTCTCCAACGAACACCCGGGCGCTGCTGCTCGTCTGTTCAAAGAGTTCGCCAAGGGTCAGGACAAGTTCGAGATCAAGGCAGCTGCGTTTGACGGCAATTTCATTGCAGCGAACCAGATCGACGTGTTGGCTACCCTGCCGACCCGCGACGAAGCTATTGCACGACTGATGAGCGTTATTCAAGGCGCCACCAGCAAGCTGGCTCGTACTCTGGCAGCCATTCGCGACCAGAAAGAAGCTACCGCTGCCTAAGGCACGCGAACTCTTTCAAAATCATTTGTTTAATTTGATGGCTGCGTAGGCCTTCACCCCAATACAGGATTTAAGTCATGTCCCTGACTAACGAGCAAATCATCGAAGCAATCGGCCAGAAAACCGTTCTGGAAGTTGTTGAGCTGATCAAAGCAATGGAAGAAACCTTCGGCGTGACCGCTGCTGTTGCCGCTGCTGGCCCAGCTGCTGCTGCCGCTGTTGTTGAAGAGCAGACCGAGTTCAACGTTGTTCTGGTTGAAGCCGGCGAGAAGAAAGTGAACGTGATTAAAGCCGTTCGCGAGCTGACCGGTCTGGGCCTGAAAGAAGCCAAAGAGAAAGTCGATGGCGCTCCTCAGGTTGTAGCTGAAGGCGTTTCGAAAGAAGCCGCTGAAGACGCTAAGAAGAAGCTGGAAGAAGCAGGCGCTAAAGTCGAGCTGAAGTAATTTCGACTTTGCGATGCCAGCCTGAGCGTTGAGCACAAGGCTGATGGCTGGTGGCTTATGCCACCGGCCTTTTTCCGTTATTGGCGGTCGGTCAAGCCGGCCCCGATAACAAGCTGCAAGACACCCACGTGGGTGGCGCAAACCAAGGGGTTTGCACGATTTTCTGGCTGCTCCCGCCGGGAGAAGCCAAACAAGCAGGTGACCAAGCTGGGGAACGCTGATGGCTTACTCATACACTGAGAAAAAACGTATCCGCAAGGACTTTAGCAAGTTGCCGGACGTCATGGATGTGCCTTACCTCCTGGCCATCCAGCTGGATTCGTATCGCGAATTCCTGCAAGCGGGAGCATCCAAGGATCAGTTCCGCGACGTCGGCCTGCACGCGGCCTTCAAATCGGTATTCCCGATCATCAGCTACTCCGGCAATGCTGCCCTGGAGTATGTAGGCTATCGCCTGGGCGAGCCTGCCTTCGATGTGAAGGAATGTGTCCTGCGTGGCGTGACCTTCGCGGTCCCACTGCGGGTCAAGGTGCGCCTGATCATCTTCGACAAGGAATCGTCGAACAAAGCGATCAAGGACATCAAAGAGCAAGAAGTCTACATGGGTGAAATCCCCCTGATGACTGAGAACGGTACCTTCGTTATCAACGGTACCGAGCGTGTGATCGTTTCCCAGCTGCACCGTTCGCCTGGTGTGTTCTTCGACCACGACCGTGGCAAGACTCACAGCTCCGGCAAGCTGCTGTACTCCGCTCGCATCATCCCTTACCGCGGTTCCTGGCTGGACTTCGAGTTCGACCCGAAAGACTGCGTGTTCGTACGTATCGACCGTCGCCGCAAACTGCCGGCGTCGGTGCTGTTGCGCGCCCTGGGTTACAGCACTGAAGAAGTGCTGAACACCTTCTACACCACCAACGTGTTCCACATTTCCGGCGAAAAACTCAGCCTGGAACTCGTGCCGCAGCGTCTGCGTGGTGAAGTTGCGGTCATGGACATCCATGACGAAACCGGCAAGGTCATTGTCGAGCAGGGCCGCCGTATTACTGCGCGCCACATCAACCAACTCGAGAAGGCCGGCGTCAAGCAGCTGGACGTTCCAATGGAATACGTCCTGGGTCGCACCACTGCCAAGGCCATCGTGCACCCGGCTACTGGCGAGATCCTGGCTGAGTGCAATACCGAGCTGACCACTGATCTGCTGATCAAAGTCGCCAAGGCACAGGTCGTCCGTATCGAGACCCTGTACACCAACGACATTGATTGCGGTCCGTTCATCTCCGACACCCTGAAGATCGACACCACCAGCAACCAGCTGGAAGCCCTGGTCGAGATCTACCGCATGATGCGTCCAGGCGAGCCGCCGACCAAGGATGCCGCCGAGACCCTGTTCAACAACCTGTTCTTCAGCGCCGAGCGTTACGACCTGTCCGCTGTCGGTCGCATGAAGTTCAACCGTCGTATCGGTCGTACCGAGATCGAAGGTTCAGGCGTGCTGAGCAAGGAAGACATCGTCGAGGTCCTCAAGACCCTGGTCGATATCCGTAACGGCAAAGGCATCGTCGACGACATCGACCACCTGGGTAACCGTCGCGTACGTTGCGTCGGCGAGATGGCCGAGAACCAGTTCCGCGTTGGCCTGGTGCGTGTAGAGCGCGCGGTCAAGGAACGTCTGTCGATGGCGGAAAGCGAAGGCTTGATGCCGCAGGACCTGATCAACGCCAAGCCGGTTGCGGCGGCGGTGAAAGAGTTCTTCGGTTCCAGCCAGCTGTCCCAGTTCATGGACCAGAACAACCCGCTCTCCGAGATCACCCACAAGCGCCGCGTCTCTGCGCTCGGCCCGGGCGGTCTGACCCGTGAGCGTGCTGGCTTCGAAGTCCGTGACGTACACCCGACTCACTACGGCCGTGTGTGCCCGATCGAGACCCCTGAAGGTCCGAACATCGGTCTGATCAACTCCCTGGCGGCCTATGCCCGCACCAACCAGTACGGCTTCCTGGAAAGCCCGTACCGTGTGGTGAAGGAAGGCGTTGTCAGCGACGACATCGTGTTCCTGTCGGCAATCGAAGAAGCGGATCACGTCATCGCCCAGGCTTCGGCCGCGATGAACGACAAGAAGCAACTGATCGATGAGCTGGTAGCTGTTCGTCACCTGAACGAATTCACCGTCAAGGCGCCGGAAGACGTCACCCTGATGGACGTTTCGCCGAAGCAGGTAGTTTCCGTTGCTGCGTCGCTGATTCCGTTCCTCGAGCACGACGACGCCAACCGTGCGTTGATGGGTTCGAACATGCAGCGTCAGGCTGTACCGACCCTGCGTGCTGACAAGCCGCTGGTAGGTACCGGCATGGAGCGCAACGTTGCCCGTGACTCCGGTGTCTGCGTGGTTGCTCGCCGTGGTGGCGTGATCGACTCGGTCGACGCCAGCCGTATCGTTGTTCGCGTCAACGACGACGAGGTGGAAACCGGCGAAGCAGGTGTAGATATCTACAACCTGACCAAGTACACCCGCTCGAACCAGAACACCTGCATCAACCAGCGTCCGCTGGTCAGCAAGGGTGACAAGGTTCAGCGTAGCGACATCATGGCCGACGGCCCGTCCACCGACATGGGTGAGCTGGCACTGGGTCAGAACATGCGCATCGCGTTCATGGCGTGGAACGGCTTCAACTTCGAAGACTCCATCTGCCTGTCCGAGCGTGTGGTCCAGGAAGATCGCTTCACCACCATCCACATTCAGGAACTGACCTGTGTGGCGCGTGACACCAAGCTTGGCCCAGAGGAAATCACTGCGGACATCCCGAACGTGGGTGAAGCTGCACTGAACAAACTGGACGAAGCCGGTATTGTCTACGTGGGTGCTGAAGTCGGCGCTGGTGACATCCTGGTTGGCAAGGTCACGCCAAAAGGCGAAACCCAGCTGACTCCGGAAGAAAAACTGCTGCGCGCAATCTTCGGTGAGAAGGCGAGCGACGTTAAAGACACCTCCCTGCGCGTGCCAACTGGCACCAAGGGCACTGTCATTGACGTACAGGTCTTCACCCGTGATGGCGTCGAGCGCGATAGCCGCGCTCTGGCCATCGAGAAGATGCAGCTGGACGAGATTCGCAAGGACCTCAACGAAGAGTTCCGCATCGTCGAAGGTGCAACCTTCGAGCGTCTGCGTTCTGCCCTGAACGGCCAGGTGGTCGACGGTGGCGCGGGCCTGAAGAAAGGCACCGTGGTCACCGACGAAGTGCTGGACGGTCTGGAGCACGGCCAGTGGTTCAAACTGCGCATGGCTGAAGATGCACTGAATGAGCAGCTGGAAAAGGCTCAACAGTACATCGTCGACCGTCGCCGTCTGCTGGACGACAAGTTCGAAGACAAGAAGCGCAAGCTGCAGCAGGGCGATGACCTGGCTCCGGGCGTACTGAAGATCGTCAAGGTCTACCTGGCAATTCGCCGTCGCATCCAGCCGGGTGACAAGATGGCTGGTCGTCACGGTAACAAGGGTGTTGTCTCGGTCATCATGCCGGTTGAAGACATGCCGCACGATGCCAACGGTACTCCGGTCGACGTCGTACTGAACCCGCTGGGTGTACCTTCGCGTATGAACGTTGGTCAGATCCTTGAAACCCACCTGGGCCTCGCGGCCAAGGGCCTGGGCGAAAAGATCGACCGCATGATCGAAGAGCAACGCAAGGCTGCTGAGCTGCGCGTATTCCTGACCGAGGTCTACAACGAGATCGGCGGTCGTCAGGAAAACCTCGCCGAGTTCACCGACGAAGAGATCCTGGCCCTGGCACACAACCTGAAGAAGGGCGTGCCGATGGCTACTCCGGTCTTCGATGGTGCCAAGGAAAGCGAGATCAAGGCCATGCTGAAGCTGGCTGATCTGCCAGAGAGCGGCCAGATGGTGCTGTTCGATGGCCGCACCGGCAACAAGTTCGAGCGTCCGGTGACCGTTGGTTACATGTACATGCTCAAGCTGAACCACTTGGTGGACGACAAGATGCACGCGCGTTCCACTGGTTCCTACAGCCTGGTTACCCAGCAGCCGCTGGGTGGTAAGGCGCAGTTCGGTGGTCAGCGTTTCGGGGAGATGGAAGTGTGGGCGCTGGAAGCATATGGCGCGGCATACACCCTGCAAGAAATGCTCACAGTGAAGTCGGACGACGTGAACGGCCGTACCAAGATGTACAAGAACATCGTGGATGGCGATCACCGTATGGAGCCGGGCATGCCCGAGTCCTTCAACGTGTTGATCAAAGAGATCCGTTCGCTCGGTATCGATATCGATCTGGAAACCGAATAACACGTGACGCGAAGGGGGGTGGGGCAGGTAATGCCCGCTCCCTGCTCCGCCAGGAGGAAAGGCCTTGAAAGACCTACTGAATTTGCTGAAAAACCAGGGTCAAGTCGAAGAGTTCGACGCCATCCGTATCGGTCTGGCGTCGCCTGAAATGATCCGTTCGTGGTCGTTCGGTGAAGTTAAGAAGCCGGAAACCATCAACTACCGTACGTTCAAACCTGAGCGTGACGGCCTGTTCTGCGCCAAGATCTTTGGCCCAGTCAAGGACTACGAGTGCCTGTGCGGCAAGTACAAGCGCCTCAAGCACCGCGGCGTGATCTGCGAGAAGTGCGGCGTTGAAGTTGCCCTGGCCAAGGTTCGTCGTGAGCGCATGGCGCACATCGAACTGGCCTCGCCGGTCGCCCACATCTGGTTCCTGAAGTCGCTGCCGTCCCGTATCGGCCTGCTGATGGACATGACCCTGCGTGATATCGAACGCGTGCTCTACTTCGAGAGCTATGTCGTTATCGACCCAGGCATGACCACCCTGGAAAAGGGCCAGCTGCTGAACGACGAGCAGTACTTCGAAGCGCTGGAAGAGTTCGGTGACGATTTCGATGCCCGCATGGGTGCCGAAGCTGTCCGCGAACTGCTGCACGCTATCGACCTGGAGCACGAGATCGGTCGCCTGCGCGAAGAGATTCCGCAGACCAACTCGGAAACCAAGATCAAGA
Organism: Pseudomonas sp. GW460-LB5; assembly: GCF_059423245.1. NCBI lineage: Bacteria > Pseudomonadati > Pseudomonadota > Gammaproteobacteria > Pseudomonadales > Pseudomonadaceae > Pseudomonas > Pseudomonas sp. GW460-LB5. The sequence goes on along the minus strand of NZ_JBWKXT010000091.1, from coordinate 7,008 downwards.
AGCTGTCCAAGCGCCTGAAGCTGATGGAAGCTTTCCAGGGCTCGGGCAACCTGCCTGAGTGGATGGTCCTGACCGTCCTGCCAGTACTGCCACCGGACCTGCGTCCGCTGGTCCCGCTGGATGGCGGCCGCTTCGCGACCTCCGACCTGAACGACCTGTATCGTCGGGTGATCAACCGTAACAACCGTCTGAAGCGCCTGCTGGATCTGTCGGCGCCAGACATCATCGTGCGCAACGAAAAGCGCATGCTGCAGGAGGCGGTCGACGCCCTGCTGGACAACGGCCGTCGCGGTCGCGCCATCACTGGCTCGAACAAGCGTCCGCTGAAGTCGCTGGCTGACATGATCAAAGGTAAGCAAGGTCGCTTCCGTCAGAACTTGCTCGGTAAGCGTGTGGACTACTCTGGCCGTTCGGTAATTACCGTAGGCCCGACCCTGCGTCTGCACCAGTGCGGTCTGCCGAAGAAGATGGCCCTCGAGCTGTTCAAACCGTTCATTTTCGGCAAGCTGGAAATGCGTGGTCTGGCGACCACCATCAAGGCTGCCAAGAAGATGGTCGAGCGCGAGCTGCCAGAGGTGTGGGACGTTCTCGCCGAAGTGATTCGCGAACACCCCGTACTGCTCAACCGTGCACCGACCCTGCACCGTCTGGGTATCCAGGCTTTTGAACCGGTTCTGATCGAAGGTAAGGCTATCCAGCTGCACCCGCTGGTCTGTGCCGCGTACAACGCCGACTTCGACGGTGACCAGATGGCCGTTCACGTGCCGCTGACGCTGGAAGCCCAGCTCGAAGCGCGCGCGCTGATGATGTCGACCAACAACATCCTGTCGCCAGCCAACGGTGAGCCAATCATCGTACCGTCGCAGGACGTGGTACTGGGTCTGTATTACATGACCCGTGAAGCCATCAACGCCAAGGGCGAAGGTCGCGTATTTGCCGACCTGCAGGAAGTCGACCGCGTATTCCGCGCCGGCGAAGCTGCGCTGCACGCGAAAATCAAGGTTCGTATCAACGAAACCGTGAAAGATCGCGACGGCAGCGTTACCAAGAACACCCGTATTGTCGACACCACGGTCGGCCGCGCGCTGCTGTTCCAGGTTGTACCGGCAGGCCTGCCGTACGACGTGGTCAACCAGCCGATGAAGAAGAAGGCGATCTCCAAGCTGATCAACCAGTGCTACCGCGTGGTTGGTCTGAAAGAGACCGTTATCTTCGCTGACCAGCTGATGTACACCGGTTTCGCTTACTCCACCATCTCTGGCGTGTCCATTGGTGTGAACGACTTTGTCATCCCTGATGAGAAAGCGCGCATCATCAACAGCGCTACCGATGAAGTGAAGGAAATCGAGAGCCAGTACGCCTCCGGCCTGGTAACCCAGGGCGAGAAGTACAACAAGGTCATCGACTTGTGGTCGAAGGCGAACGACGAAGTGTCCAAGGCGATGATGGCCAACCTCTCGAAAGAGAAGGTCATCGACCGCGAAGGCAAAGAAGTCGAGCAAGAGTCCTTCAACTCGATGTACATGATGGCTGACTCTGGTGCGCGGGGTTCCGCAGCCCAGATCCGTCAGCTGGCCGGTATGCGTGGCCTGATGGCCAAGCCGGACGGCTCGATCATCGAGACGCCGATCACTGCGAACTTCCGTGAAGGTCTGAGCGTACTCCAGTACTTCATCTCGACTCACGGTGCTCGTAAAGGTCTGGCGGATACCGCGTTGAAGACTGCGAACTCCGGTTACCTGACCCGTCGTCTGGTAGACGTTGCGCAAGACCTGGTTGTAACCGAGATCGATTGCGGTACCGACCATGGCTTGCTGATGACTCCGCACATTGAAGGCGGTGACGTTGTAGAGCCGCTGGGTGAGCGTGTACTGGGCCGTGTCATTGCCCGTGACGTGTTCAAGCCAGGCACCGAGGACGTCATCGTTCCGGCCGGTACGCTGGTAGACGAGCAGTGGGTCGAGTTCATCGAGCTGAACAGCATCGACGAAGTTATCGTGCGTTCGCCGATCAACTGCGAAACCCGCTACGGCATCTGCGCCAAGTGCTACGGTCGTGACCTGGCGCGTGGTCACCAGGTGAACATCGGTGAAGCTGTCGGCGTTATCGCTGCTCAGTCGATCGGTGAGCCGGGTACCCAGCTGACCATGCGTACGTTCCACATCGGTGGTGCTGCGAGCCGTACTTCGGCTGCCGACAGCGTCCAGGTGAAGAACGGCGGTATGGTACGTCTGCACAACCTGAAGCAGGTCGTGCGTGCCGATGGCAACCTGGTTGCTGTGTCGCGTTCTGGCGAGCTGGCCATTGCTGACGAATTCGGTCGTGAGCGTGAGCGTTACAAGCTGCCTTACGGTGCGGTAATTTCGGTCAAGGAAGGTGAGAAGGTCGAAGCTGGCGCCATCGTCGCCAAGTGGGACCCGCACACCCACCCGATCGTTACCGAGCTGAAAGGTACCGTGACCTTCGTGGGCATGGAAGAAAACATCACCATCAAGCGCCAGACCGACGAACTGACCGGCCTGACCAACATTGAAGTACTGGACGTCAAGGATCGCCCTGCCGCAGGCAAGGAAATCCGTCCGGCAATCAAGATGGTCGACGCCAATGGCAAGGACCTGTACCTGCCAGGTACCGATGTGCCGGCGCAGTACTTCCTGCCAGCCAACGCCTTGGTTGGTGTTGCTGACGGTGCCCAGATCGGTGTTGGTGACGTTATCGCGCGTATCCCGCAAGAAACGTCGAAGACCCGTGACATCACCGGTGGTCTGCCACGCGTAGCTGACTTGTTCGAAGCGCGTCGTCCGAAAGAAGCCTCGATTCTGGCTGAAGTCAGCGGCACCATCGCGTTCGGTAAAGAGACCAAGGGCAAGCGTCGCCTGGTCATCACGCCGACCGACGGCAGCGATCCGTACGAAGAGCTGATTCCGAAGTGGCGCCACCTGAACGTCTTCGAAGGTGAACAGGTAAACCGCGGCGAAGTTATCTCCGACGGCCCGAGCGATCCGCACGACATCCTGCGTCTGCTGGGTGTGAGCGCGCTGGCGAAGTACATCGTCAACGAGATCCAGGACGTTTACCGTCTGCAAGGCGTGAAGATCAACGACAAGCACATCGAGACCATCCTGCGTCAGATGCTGCGCAAGGTCGAGATCTCCGAGTCGGGCGATTCCAGCTTCATCAAGGGCGACCAGATGGAACTGACTCACGTACTGGTCGAGAACGAGCGTCTCGCCAGCGAAGACAAGTTCATCTCGAAGTTCACTCGCGTGTTGTTGGGTATCACCAAGGCGTCGCTGTCGACCGAATCGTTCATCTCCGCGGCTTCCTTCCAGGAAACCACCCGCGTACTGACCGAAGCGGCGGTAACCGGCAAGCGCGATTACCTGCGCGGCCTGAAAGAGAACGTGGTCGTGGGTCGTCTGATCCCGGCCGGTACCGGTCTGGCCTACCACAGCGAGCGCAAGCGTCGCCGTGAAGCCGACAAACCGCTGCGTGTAAGCGCCAGTGAGGTGGAAGCCGCACTGACCGAAGCGCTGAATTCCAGCGGTAACTAAGTACAGGGCAGGGCCCCGGCAAGCTTCGATCGACCATCGGCGACATGAAATGTTGCCGATGATCGGGCGAGGAGGGCCGGGGCCTTGTCTTGACTGGGTGCAAGATCCTCCGTAGACTTTTGTACCCTTAAATTTGGTGAGGCTCCGTCTCGCCAATTTTTGGCTTTCTTGCAAGACAATAGAGTCGCAAGACAATCAGTGGAGCTAGTAGATGGCAACTATCAACCAGCTGGTACGTCAGCCGCGTAAGCGTTCGGTCGAGAAGTCCGACGTTCCTGCGCTGCAGAACTGCCCGCAACGTCGTGGCGTGTGCACCCGTGTGTACACCACCACGCCGAAAAAACCTAACTCGGCACTGCGTAAAGTATGCCGTGTGCGTCTGACCAACGGTTTCGAGGTTTCCTCGTACATCGGCGGTGAAGGCCACAACCTGCAAGAGCACAGCGTCGTCCTGATCCGTGGCGGCCGTGTAAAAGACTTGCCAGGTGTTCGTTACCACACCGTTCGCGGCTCTCTGGATACTTCGGGCGTCAAAGGCCGTAACCAGGGTCGTTCGAAGTACGGTACCAAGCGTCCGAAGTAATCGGCCGTTTGCACATATCCATTTTTTTGAGTCGATAAGAGTAAGGTCGGGCAGGGGTCGAAGACCCACGTCCCGGGCTAACCTGAAGACCGTTTGAGGGCTTATCATGCCAAGACGTCGTGTAGCAGCAAAACGTGAGATTCTGGACGATCCTAAATACGGATCCCAAATCCTCGCCAAGTTCATGAACCACGTGATGGAAAGCGGCAAGAAGGCTGTAGCCGAGCGCATCGTTTACGGTGCCCTGGATACCGTCAAAGCACGCAAGAACAGCGACCCCCTGGAAATCTTCGAGAAAGCTCTCGACGCCATCGCTCCGCTGGTCGAAGTAAAGTCCCGCCGTGTCGGCGGTGCCACTTACCAGGTCCCGGTTGAAGTTCGTCCATCCCGTCGTAATGCTCTGGCAATGCGCTGGCTCGTAGACTACGCCCGCAAGCGTGGCGAGAAGTCGATGGCTCTGCGCCTGGCTGGCGAGCTGCTGGATGCTGCTGAAGGCAAAGGTGCTGCAGTCAAGAAGCGTGAAGACGTTCACCGTATGGCTGAAGCCAACAAAGCGTTCTCGCACTACCGCTTCTAATTCAAGCATCAATCATTTTGCGAGGGCTTTATGGCTCGTACTACAGCAATTAACCGCTATCGTAACATTGGTATCTGTGCCCACGTTGACGCGGGCAAGACCACCACTACCGAGCGGATCCTGTTCTACACAGGTCTGAGCCACAAGATGGGCGAGGTGCATGATGGCGCCGCGACCACCGACTGGATGGTGCAGGAGCAGGAGCGGGGTATCACCATTACCTCCGCTGCCGTTACCACCTTCTGGAAAGGCTCTGTTGGTCAGTATGACAACTACCGTGTAAACGTCATCGATACCCCTGGCCACGTTGACTTCACTATTGAAGTAGAGCGTTCGCTGCGCGTACTCGACGGCGCTGTCGTTGTGTTCTGCGGTACCTCCGGCGTTGAGCCTCAGTCCGAAACCGTATGGCGTCAGGCCAACAAGTACGGCGTTCCACGTGTTGTCTACGTGAACAAGATGGACCGTGCCGGTGCAAACTTCCTGCGCGTCGTAGGTCAGATCAAGAACCGTCTGGGTCACACCCCGGTTCCTGTTCAGCTGGCCATCGGTTCGGAAGATAACTTCCAGGGTCAGGTTGACCTGATCAAGATGAAGGCTATCTACTGGAACGACGACGACAAAGGCACCACTTATCGCGAGGAAGAAATTCCTGCCGATATGCTGGAGCTGGCTCAAGAGTGGCGCTCCAACATGGTTGAAGCGGCTGCCGAGTCCAGCGAAGAGCTGATGAACAAGTACCTGGAAGGCGAAGAGCTGACCGTCGAAGAGATCAAAGCCGGTCTGCGCGCGCGCACCCTGGCCAGCGAAATCGTACCGGCTGTCTGCGGTTCGTCGTTCAAGAACAAGGGTGTTCCCCTGGTTCTCGACGCCGTCATCGACTACCTGCCAGCTCCGACCGAGATTCCTGCGATCCAGGGTATCAACCCGGATGACAAGGAACTGGACAAAGAAGATCCAGCTGTTCGTAAAGACGTGCGTCACGCTGACGACGACGAGCCGTTCTCGGCTCTGGCGTTCAAGATCGCGACTGACCCGTTCGTGGGTACTCTGACCTTCGTTCGCGTCTACTCGGGTGTTCTGACCTCCGGTGACTCCGTCATCAACTCGGTCAAGGGCAAGAAAGAGCGCGTTGGTCGTATGGTGCAGATGCACGCCAACCAGCGTGAAGAAATCAAGGAAGTGCGCGCTGGCGACATCGCTGCACTGATCGGCATGAAGGACGTGACCACGGGCGAAACCCTGTGCAACGCCGACAAGCCAATCATCCTTGAGCGTATGGACTTCCCTGAGCCGGTCATTTCGCTCTCCGTAGAGCCGAAAACCAAGGCTGACCAGGAGAAGATGGGTATTGCACTGGGCAAGCTGGCCCAGGAAGACCCGTCGTTCCGCGTCAAGACCGACGAAGAGACTGGCCAGACCATCATCTCGGGTATGGGTGAGCTGCACCTGGACATCCTCGTTGACCGCATGAAGCGCGAGTTCAACGTCGAAGCCAACATCGGCAAGCCGCAGGTTTCGTACCGCGAGAAGATCACCAAGTCCAACGTCGAGATCGAAGGCAAGTTCGTTCGTCAGTCGGGCGGTCGTGGTCAGTTCGGTCACTGCTGGATCCGTTTCTCGGAGCCGGATCAGGACGAAAAAGGCAACATCACCGAAGGTCTGGTGTTCTCCAACGAAGTCGTTGGTGGTGTGATTCCTAAGGAATTCATCGCCCCGATCCAGAAGGGTATCGAAGAGCAGATGAAGAACGGCGTTGTTGCCGGCTATCCTCTGATCGGCCTGAAGGCCGCGGTATTCGATGGTTCGTATCACGACGTCGACTCCAACGAAATGGCGTTCAAAATCGCCGCTTCGATGGCGACCAAGCAACTGGCCCAGAAGGGCGGTGGCGTGGTTCTCGAGCCGATCATGAAGGTTGAAGTTGTAACCCCGGAAGACTACCTGGGTGACGTGATGGGTGACCTGAACCGTCGTCGTGGTCTGGTCCAGGGTATGGATGAATCGGTCTCTGGCCGTGTCGTCCGCGCTGAAGTACCGCTCGGAGAGATGTTCGGTTACGCAACCGACGTTCGTTCCATGTCTCAGGGTCGCGCAAGCTACTCCATGGAATTCTCCAAATACGCCGAAGCTCCGTCGAACATCGTCGAAGCACTCGTTAAAAAACAAGGCTAATCCCCTTTAGGCAAGAGGTTCACTGTCGTGGCTAAAGAAAAATTTGATCGTTCCCTTCCCCACGTTAACGTCGGCACTATCGGCCACGTTGACCACGGTAAGACCACTCTGACCGCAGC
>NZ_JBWKXT010000090.1:0-16678 GCF_059423245.1 Pseudomonas sp. GW460-LB5 | reverse complement strand
ATCTGCTTCATCAGGCGTCTCGGCGGTTGAGATCAGACATTCTGCCAAATCTGGAAGTCCTCTTCAGAGTTTCCCTAGGTCGTAATTACGGGAGCCAGTTGAACCGAATAATGACATCGGCGGATTGGACTGGTCCGCAGTTATTACTCGTGGAAGGTGCAACACAGAAACTGATCAGCAACTATGGAGAGAACTTGAAACGGGAAGCTGGTTTGACAGTCATCCAAGCTGCAGCACCCATCAGTTCGCAGGATCGACTAAGCGAGGCGATCGGCGTGCTCGTTCCGCTCTACGAAAAGATGAAACTAGCCAAAGATACTCCTAGTGCCATCAGCTGGCTCCATGATCCCGGACGTATGGTCCCAAAAGTACGAGATCCCGGCAGAACTGGATAGCACTCTGCACAATCCGGATAGTCCCCCGCCAGTCGTCTCCCTAACCTGACCAGGTCTTAACAATAACAATGGAGACCCTGGCCATGTCCCTGGGATTCGACTACCTCAATGCCATGCTCGAGGACGACCGTGAAAAGGGCATCTACCGCTGCAAGCGCGAGATGTTCACTGACCCACGCCTGTTCGACCTGGAAATGAAACACATCTTCGAGGGCAACTGGATTTATCTGGCCCACGAAAGCCAGATCCCCGAGAAGAACGACTTCCTCACCCTGACCATGGGGCGCCAGCCGATTTTCATCGCGCGCAACAAGGACGGTGAGCTCAATGCCTTCCTCAACGCCTGCAGCCACCGCGGCGCCATGCTGTGCCGGCACAAGCGCGGTAACCGCTCCAGCTACACCTGCCCGTTCCACGGCTGGACGTTCAACAACAGCGGCAAACTGCTGAAGGTGAAAGACCCGAGCAACGCCGGCTACCCCGACAGCTTCAACTGCGACGGCTCCCACGACCTGACCAAGGTGGCGCGCTTCGAGTCATACCGGGGCTTTTTGTTCGGCAGCCTGAATGCCGATGTGAAACCGCTGGTGGAGCACCTGGGCGAATCGGCCAAGATCATCGACATGATCGTTGACCAGTCGCCGGAAGGCCTGGAAGTGCTGCGCGGTGCCAGCTCGTACATCTACGAAGGCAACTGGAAACTCACTGCCGAGAACGGCGCCGACGGCTACCACGTCAGCTCCGTGCACTGGAACTACGCCGCTACCCAGAACCAGCGCAAGCAGCGCGAGGCGGGCGACGAGATCAAGACCATGAGCGCCGGTGCCTGGGCCAAGCAGGGCGGCGGCTTCTACTCCTTCGACCACGGCCACCTGCTGCTGTGGACCCGCTGGGCCAACCCGGAAGACCGCCCAGCCTATGAGCGCCGTGACCAACTGGCCGCTGACTTCGGCCAGGCGCGTGCCGACTGGATGATCGAGAACTCGCGCAACCTGTGCCTGTACCCGAACGTGTACCTGATGGACCAGTTCAGCTCGCAGATCCGCGTTGCCCGGCCGATTTCGGTGAACAAGACCGAAATCACCATCTACTGCATCGCGCCCAAAGGCGAGAGCGCCGATGCCCGCGCCAAGCGCATCCGCCAGTACGAAGACTTCTTCAACGTCAGCGGCATGGCCACCCCCGACGACCTGGAAGAGTTCCGCTCCTGCCAGACCGGCTACGGCGGTGGTACCGGCTGGAACGACATGTCCCGTGGTGCAGCCCACTGGGTGGACGGCGCCGATGAAGCGGCCAGGGAAATCGACCTCAAGCCGCTGTTGTCCGGCGTGCGCACCGAAGACGAAGGCCTGTTCGTGCTGCAGCACAAGTACTGGCAGGACACCATGATCCAGGCCCTGAAGGACGACCAGCAACTGATCCCCGTGGAGGCCGTGCAATGAGCCTTTATGAGACTGTGCGCGACTTCCTCTACCGCGAAGCGCGCTACCTGGACGACGCCCAGTGGGACCAGTGGCTGGAGCTGTACGCCAGCGACGCCAGCTTCTGGATGCCGAGTTGGGACGATGACGACACCCTCACCGAAGACCCACAAAGCGAAATCTCGCTGATCTGGTACGGCAACCGTGGCGGCCTGGAAGACCGTGTGTTCCGCATCAAGACCGAGCGCTCCAGTGCGACCGTGCCCGACACCCGCACTTCGCACAACATCAGCAACATCGAGATCGTCGAGCAGGGCGAGGGCAGCTGCCAGGTGCGTTTCAACTGGCACACCCTGAGCTTCCGCTACAAGACCACGGACAGCTACTTCGGCACCAGTTTCTACACCCTCGACCTGCGCGGCGAACAGCCGTTGATCAAGGCCAAGAAGGTGGTGCTGAAGAACGATTACGTGCGCCAGGTCCTCGACATCTACCACATCTGATACAGGGTTTTGCGAGCACTGCCCGGTGCGTCATGCGACGCGCCTTGGGCTGGCTCGCCTGCGAGGTGCAACATGAGCTACCAGATCGCATTGAATTTCGAAGACGGCGTAACCCGTTTCATCGAGGCTACTGGCCATGAAACCGTGGCTGACGCTGCCTACCGCCAGGGCATCAACATCCCGCTGGATTGCCGCGACGGCGCCTGCGGTACCTGCAAGTGCAAGGCCGAATCCGGCCGCTACGACCTGGGCGACAACTTCATCGAAGATGCCCTGAGCGAAGACGAAATTGCCGAAGGCTACGTACTGACGTGCCAGATGCGCGCCGAAAGTGACTGCGTTATCCGCATCCCGGCCTCGTCGCAGCTGTGCAAGACCGAGCAGGCCAGCTTCGAGGCTGCCATCAGCGACGTGCGCCAGCTGTCGGCCAGCACGATTGCCCTGTCGATCAAGGGTGACGCGCTAAGCCGCCTGGCCTTCCTGCCGGGGCAGTACGTCAACCTCAAGGTGCCGGGCAGCGAGCAGAGCCGCGCCTATTCGTTCAGTTCATTGCAAAAGGGCGGCGAAGTCAGCTTCCTGATCCGCAATGTACCGGGCGGGTTGATGAGCAGCTTCCTCACCAGCCTGGCCAAAACCGGCGACAGCATGAGCCTGACCGGGCCGCTGGGCAGCTTCTACCTGCGCCCGATCCTGCGCCCGCTGTTGCTGTTGGCCGGCGGTACCGGCCTGGCACCGTTCACCGCCATGCTGGAGAAGATCGCCGAGCAGGGCAGTGAACACCCGCTGCACCTGATCTATGGCGTAACCAACGACTTTGACCTGGTCGAACTCGACCGCCTGCAAGCGCTGGCGGCACGCATCCCCAACTTCACCTACAGCGCCTGCGTGGCCAATCCGGACAGCCAGTACCCGCAAAAGGGCTACGTGACCCAGCACATCGAGCCCCGCCACCTCAACGACGGCGACGTGGATGTGTACCTGTGCGGGCCGCCGCCGATGGTCGAGGCGGTCAGCCAGTACGTGCGCGAGCAGGGCATTACCCCGGCCAACTTCTACTACGAGAAGTTCGCGGCGGCGGCCTGACAGATCGCCGGGGCCGCGCTGCGGCCCTCCCAATTGCCATTAACCGGGTCATGCAGGAAAAACATATGAACAACAGATTCCAAGGCAAGGTCGCCCTGGTCACCGGTGCCGCCCAAGGCATCGGCCGGGGCGTGTGCTGGCGCCTCAAGGCCGAAGGCGCGCAAGTGGTGGCGGTAGACCGTTCCGAACTGGTCCACGAGCTGGCTGGCGAGGGCGTGCTCACCCTCACTGCCGACCTGGAACAACACACCGACTGCGCCCGGGTCATGGCCAGCGCGGTGGAAACCTTTGGCCGCATCGACATCCTGGTCAACAACGTCGGCGGCACCATCTGGGCCAAGCCTTTCGAGCACTACGAGGTCGAGCAGATCGAGGCCGAAGTGCGCCGTTCGCTGTTCCCCACCTTGTGGTGCTGCCATGCCGCGCTGCCCTACATGCTTGAACGCGGCAGCGGCGCCATCGTCAACGTTTCGTCCATCGCTACCCGTGGTGTCAACCGCGTGCCCTATGGCGCGGCCAAAGGCGGCGTCAATGCACTGACCGCGTGCCTGGCCTTTGAAACTGCTGGCCGTGGCATTCGTGTCAACGCCACCGCACCCGGCGGCACCGAAGCACCGCCGCGGCGGGTACCGCGCAACAGTGCAGAGCAGAGCGAGCAGGAAAAACACTGGTACCAGCAGATCGTCGACCAGACCCTCGACAGCAGCCTGATGCACCGTTACGGCAGCATCGACGAGCAAGTGGGCGCGATCCTGTTTCTGGCGTCGGACGAAGCCTCGTACATCACCGGCGTGACCCTGCCGGTAGGGGGCGGCGACCTCGGCTAAGCAGCAACCTCAAGGCAACAGCTTTCTTCCACAACAAAAACAAGAGCGACAGATGCCATGCGAACCCTTGACGTACACCCGATCATCGACAACGCGCGTTTCACCCCGTTTCACTGGATGGTCATGGCCTGGTGCGGCCTGCTGCTGATTTTCGACGGCTATGACTTGTTCATCTACGGCGTGGTACTGCCGGTGATCATGAAAGAGTGGGGCCTGACCCCGTTGCAGGCTGGTGCGCTGGGCAGCTACGCGCTGTTCGGCATGATGTTCGGCGCCCTGGCTTTCGGCAGCCTGGCCGACCGCATCGGGCGCAAGAAGGGCATTGCCATCTGTTTCGCCTTGTTCTCGGGGGCAACCATCCTCAATGGCTTCGCCAGCAGCCCGAGCGAGTTTGGCATCTACCGCTTCATTGCCGGCTTGGGCTGTGGCGGCCTGATGCCCAACGCCGTGGCATTGATGAACGAGTACGCACCCAAACGGCTGCGCAGCACGCTGGTGGCAATCATGTTCAGTGGCTATTCGCTGGGCGGCATGCTTTCGGCGGGCGTGGGCATCTTCATGTTGCCGCGCTTCGGTTGGGAGTCGATGTTCTTCGCGGCTGCAGTACCCCTGTTACTGTTGCCGGTGATCCTCTACTACCTGCCGGAATCCATCGGCTTCCTGGTGCGCCAGGGCCGCAACGATGAAGCGCGCAAGCTGCTCAAGCGGTTGGACCCAGGGTGCGATGTGCAGGCTGATGACGTATTGGAGGCGGCTGACCGCAAAGGCAGCGGGGCCTCGGTACTGGCGCTGTTCCGCAACGGCCTGGCCGTGCGCACCCTGGCGTTGTGGCTGGCGTTCTTCTGCTGCCTGTTGATGGTTTACGCACTCAGCTCCTGGTTGCCGAAACTGATGGCCAACGCTGGCTACAGCCTGGGTTCCAGCCTGTCGTTCCTGCTGGCGTTGAACTTCGGCGGCATGGCCGGGGCAATTCTCGGCGGCTGGCTGGGCGACCGCTACAACCTGGTCAAGGTCAAGGTGGCGTTCTTCATTGCCGCCGCACTGTCGATCAGCCTGCTGGGTGTCAACAGCCCGATGCCGGTGTTGTACCTGCTGATCTTCATTGCCGGCGCCACCACCATTGGAACGCAGATCCTGCTGTATGCCGGTGCCGCGCAAATGTATGGGCTGTCGGTGCGTTCCACGGGGCTTGGCTGGGCCTCGGGTATTGGCCGCAACGGCGCCATCGTCGGCCCCTTGCTGGGCGGTGCGCTGATGGGCATCAACCTGCCCCTGCAACTCAACTTCATCGCCTTCGCCATCCCTGGCGCCATTGCCGCGCTGGCCATGGCCGTGCACCTGGCCAGCGGCCGTCGGCAAGCCCAGGCCGTGGTGGCGCAGGCATGACCCGAAAATAACAAGATGAGGTAACCCAAAATGACCGTGAAAATTGCCCACACTGCCGAAGTGCAGCGGTTCTTCGAGGAGGCCGCGGGCATTGGCAACGATGAAGGCAGCCCACGCCTGAAACGTATCGTGCAACGCGTGCTGCAAGACACCGCACGGTTGATCGAAGACCTGGAAGTCAGCGAAGACGAGTTCTGGCATGCCGTCGACTACCTCAACCGCCTGGGCGGGCGCGGCGAGGCCGGGCTGCTGGTGGCGGGCCTGGGCATCGAGCACTTTCTCGACTTGTTGCAGGATGCCAAGGACGAACAGGCAGGGTTTACCGGCGGTACACCCCGCACCATCGAAGGCCCGCTGTATGTTGCAGGCGCGCCCATCGCTCACGGTGAAGTGCGCATGGACGACGGCAGTGAAGACGGCGTGGCCACGGTGATGTATCTGCAAGGCCAGGTATTCGACCCCCAAGGGCAACCGCTGGCGGGTGCCACCGTCGACCTGTGGCATGCCAATACCCGTGGAACCTATTCGTTCTTCGACCAGAGCCAGTCCGCCTACAACCTGCGCCGTCGCATTGTCACCGACGCAGAAGGGCGTTACCGCGCTCGCTCCATCGTGCCGTCGGGGTACGGATGCGACCCGCAGGGGCCAACCCAGGAATGCCTGGACCTGCTGGGCCGCCATGGCCAGCGCCCGGCGCACGTGCATTTCTTTATCTCGGCAGCTGGGCATCGCCACCTGACCACGCAGATCAACCTCTCCGGGGACAAATACCTGTGGGATGACTTTGCCTATGCCACGCGGGATGGGCTGGTGGGGGAGGTGGTGTTCGTCGATGGCCCGGCGGGGCGGCATGCGCAGCTGAAGTTCGACTTCCAGTTGCAGCAGGCCCAGGGCAGTGCGAATGAGCAGCGCAGCAGCCGGCCGCGGGCTTTGCAAGAGGCCTGATACACCGAGTTGGCTTCTTCGCGGGCTTGCCCGCTCCCACAGGGGGCGCGGGAACCCGGGGCAGTGCACTGGACCTGTGGGAGCGGGCAAGCCCGCGAAGAAGCCAACACCAGAACAAGAGCCAGCCACAAAGGCCGGCCGACGCCTTGCGAGATGCTTCATGAAAACCCTGATCAAGGACAGTTCGCTGTCCGCCATCGTCGCGGGCTGCATCGCCACGATGATCTCTTACGCCGGCCCGCTGGTGATCATTTTCCACGCCGCCGAAGCTGCCGGGCTGTCCCACAAGCAGTTGTCATCCTGGGTCTGGGCCGTGTCCATGGGCAGTGCTGTGCTCGGTGCGCTGCTCAGCCTGCGCTACCGCGTGCCGGTAGTGATCGCCTGGTCGATCCCGGGCTCAGCGCTGCTGGTCACCGCGTTGCCGCAACTCGGCCTGAAACAGGCCGTAGGTGCCTACCTGGTGGCCAACCTGGTGCTGCTGCTGATCGGCCTCAGCGGTACCTTCGATCGCATCATCGCGCGCCTGCCGGGGTCCATCGCGGCGGGTATGCAGGCCGGCATCCTGTTCAGTTTCGGTATCGAAGTGTTCCGCGCCTTGCCCGTGCAGCCGTTGCTGGTAATGGCGATGTTCGTCACTTATGTGCTGATGCGCCGGCTACAGCCCCGTTATGCGGTGGCTGCGGTGCTGTGCGTGGGCACCCTGGTGACGGTGGCCAGCGGTGCGTTTCGCAGCGAGGCGCTGGTGCTGGAGTTGGCTTCACCGCAGTGGATCACACCGCAGTTCAGCCTTCCGGCGGTGTTCAGCCTGGCGTTGCCGATGGTGCTGGTGGCGCTGACCGGGCAGTTCATGCCGGGCATGGCGGTGCTGCGCAATGCGGGTTACCCCACACCGGCCAGCCCGTTGATCAGTGCCAGTGCCCTGGCCGGTATCGTGCTGGCGCCATTCGGCTGCCACGGGCTGAACCTGGCGGCGGTTACCGCCAGCCTGTGCACAGGCCATGAAGCCCATGAAAACCCACGGCGGCGCTATGTGGCGGCTGTTGCTGGCAGCACCCTGTACCTGCTGCTGGGCATCGCCGGCGCCACGTTGATGTCGCTGTTCACAGCCTTTCCCTCGGCGCTGATCGCTGCGCTGGCCGGGCTGGCCCTGTATGGCGCCATCAGCGAAGCCCTGGCCCGCAGCCTGGCAGAGCCGGCCGAGCGGGATGCGGGATTGTTCACTTTCCTGGTCACGGCTTCGGGGGTGGCATTCCTTGGCCTGTCGGCGGCGTTCTGGGGGCTGCTGTTTGGCCTGCTGGCCCACGCGCTGCTCAGGCTGCGCCAGCCACGTGCACGGGAGGTGCTGCGCCGCACCCCATGAGCTGCCGTGTTCCCAACGCTTTATCCATAAAAACAAGATCAAGAGAGCTTCGGAATGAAACACACCCCTTGCGTTGCCTTGGGCCTGACTTTGCTCAGCCAACCATTGCTGGCCGCCGACGGCGGTTTCTTCGAAGATTCGAAGGCTACCCTGAGTGCCCGCAACTACTACTTCAGCCGCGATTTCTCCGATATTGTCGGGGCCAACAAGCAGTCCAAGGCCGAGGAGTGGGCCCAGGGCTTCATCCTCGACTTCAAAAGCGGCTACACACCGGGTACGGTCGGCTTTGGCGTCGATGCACTGGGCCTGCTGGGCATCAAGCTGGACAGTAGCCCGGACCGCGCCAACACCGGCCTGCTGCCGGTGCATGGCGACGGCCGTGCTGCCGACGAGTACAGCCGCCTGGCGCCCACCTTCAAGGCCCGCCTGTCGAAGACCGAACTGCGCGTGGGCGAACTGCAACCCAACCTTCCGGTACTGACCTTCAGCGACATCCGCCTGCTGCCGCCGACCTATCAGGGCGCCAGCTTGAGTTCGTCGGACATCGACGGGCTGACCGTGCAGGCCGGGCACCTGAAAAGCACCCACCTGCGCAACGAAGGTGGCGACGGCAAGATGAACGCGATGCTTGGCCATGTGCCGATGCGTCAGGCCCAGAGCGATGCCTTCAACTATGTGGGCGGGGATTATGCGTTCAATGCCAACCAGAGCAGCGTCAGCCTGTGGTACGGGCAATTGGAGGACATCTACGAACAGGGATTTGTCGGCCTCAAGCACAGCAAGCCTGTGGGCGACTGGGTGCTCAGTGCCAATCTGGGCTACTTCACCGCGCGTGAGGATGGCGATGCCTTGCTGGGCAACATCGACAACCAGGCGTTCTTCTCGATGTTCACCGCCCGACATGGTGGGCACAGTTTCCATGCAGGCTACCAGGGCATCTATGGCGACAGCCCGTTCCCACGGGTGTTCGCCAACATTTCGCCGCTGGGTAACGAGGTGCCGACCTATGAATTCGCTTACACAGACGAGCGTTCGTACCAGGTGCGTTACGACTACAACTTCGCCGCCATGGGGGTGCCGGGGCTGACAGCGACCGTACGCTACATCACCGGTAACAATGTTGATACCGGGCTGGGCTATGAAGGCCGTGATCGTGAGCGCGATCTGGATATCGGTTATGCAGTGCAGAGCGGGATGCTGAAGGGGCTGGGGATTCGGGTGCGCAATGCCATGGCACGCTCCAACTACCGCAGTGATATCGATGAAAATCGTTTGACGCTGGTGTACACCTGGCAGCTGTTCTGACAGGCGTACACAAAATGTCGAGCATTTCGCAGATCGCTATAGGAGCGGCCTTGTGTCGCGATGGCTGCACAGCAGCCCCATATCCCTTGTGGTTCGAGACAGCCGGGGCTGCTGCGCAGCCCATCGCGACACAGGGCCGCTCCTACACGGGAATTGCGTATCGGCATAGGTTGAGGGTAGCTTTCAGAAACCACTTTTCAGGGATGCTACCCTTGGACTCCATCACCCAAGCTGTACTCGGCGCGGCGCTGCAAGGTACCCTCCTAGGGCGCATCCAGGGCCGTCGCTCGCTGCTGTATGGCGCAGCACTGGGTACGCTGCCGGACCTGGATGTGATCATCCGCTACGCCGACCCGGTGTCGCAGATGACTTACCATCGCGGCTTCTCGCACTCGTTGTTCGTGCTCACCGGGCTGGCCCTGCTGCTGGCCTGGTTAGTCAACAAATGCTGGCCCGGCAAGGGGTACACGTTACCCAGGCTGTTCCTCGCCTTCTGGCTGGTACTTGTCACCCACCCGTTGCTGGATGCCTTCACGGTATATGGCACGCAACTGTTCTGGCCACTGCAGCCTATCCCCCAAAGCTGGGCCGCTGTGTTCATCATCGATCCGGTCTATACCTTGCCGCTGCTGGCGGCGGTCATCTACGCAAGCTTCAAGGGCGTTACCGGCAGGGCTACACGCTTGCTGACCCTGTCACTGGTGTTCAGTACCGCCTACCTGGGCTTCGGCCTTGCCGGGCGCATGGCAGCCGAGCAACGCTTCCAGGCGGCACTGGACCAGCAAGGTATCGTCGTGAGCGAGGTACGCGCCGTGCCCATCGCATTCAACAGCCTGGTCTGGCGCGTAATGGCCAAGACCCAGGATGGCGATTACTACGAAGGCATCAGCAGCAGCTTCGACCGGCAAGCGCCAGAAATGCAGCGCTTGCCGCGCAACCTGGAACTGGCAAAAGCGCTGGCAGGCGACCCTTTGCATCAACGCTTGCGCTGGTTCACCGGCGACTGGCTGCGGTACGACCAGATAGGCAATGCGTTGGTGGTCACCGACCTGCGCATGGGCATCCCGGGCAACTACACCTTCCGTTTCAACATGGCCCACCGCGACAACCAGGGCAACTGGATTGCCGATGTGCCTTCGGTGTGGGAGGGTGCCGGGCCTGGGGCAATGTTCAACAGCCACGACCTGGCGCTGATCTGGCGTCGTATCGTCGACCAGCAGCCGCCTTTGCCGCTGGAGGCCTGGACCGACCGGTACCTGGGGGCAGGCGCGGTCGAACGCGGGCGCTGAGGCATGCGTTCGGCCGGGCTGGACCTGGTCAAATGGACAGCGATGCTGACCATGCTCACCGACCACCTGCGCTTCATATGGCCTGAGGCCGATGGCTTGTTCGTGATTGGCCGGCTGGCGTTTCCGCTGTTTTGCCTGGCCATTGCGGTGAATGTGGGGCGTGCCAGGGCAAAGGTGCTCCATACCCGCGCCAACCTACGCTACCTGTCGCTGATGCTGCTGTTCGCGGTGCTCTCGGAGCCCGCCTATCGCTGGCTGGACAGTGGTTCACAGACGTTCAGTGTAATGCCGACACTGGTACTGGGGTTGCTGGTTGCCTGGGGTGTGCAGTACCCACTGTGGCCGGCGCGCGTACTTGGCCTTGCGGGCCTGCTGGCAGGGTGGTTGTTCAGCGAGCAATTGATGTACGGGCTGCCGGGGGTGTTGCTACCTGGCGCCTGGCTGATGGCACGCAGGCAGGGTGGGCTAGCCTGGTTGCTGCCTTGCCTGATGGCCATTGGCGGCAACCTGACCAACACCTGGTTGCGCGATCATCTTCTGGCGCCCATTACCCTGCTGACGCTGGCTGCCGCTGCGCTGGCAGTTCCTGTCGGGTGGCTGTTGTTGCGTCATGATGCCTGGCGGATACCTGCCGTAGGGCGTTGGGGCTACCTGTTCTATCCCGTGCACCTGCTGGTGATCAAAAGCTTGTCTTGAGGCTTAGCGTTCCTGGCGGATAACACCTGCGCTGTACCTGGGGCGCGGCCGCTCGCCAAGCGCTGCAGCGTCGCCGCTTGCAATTCCCAGATCCATACCCATCTAAACCGGCCGCACCACACTCAGGAACCTGTCATGGAACCCAACCGCTTCGGCGATATTGCCGCCTTCGTCAGCGCCGCGAAGGCCGGCAGCTTCACTGCCGCCGCTGCCAGCCTGGGCCTGACCCGGTCGGCGGTAGGCAAGAGCATTGCTCGCCTGGAGGCCCGCATGGCGGTGCGTTTGCTCAATCGCACCACGCGCAAGCTGAGCCTGACCGACGAGGGCCTGGTGGCATTCGAACGCTGGCGGCAGATACTGGATGACCTGGACGAGGTGGAAAGCGCCATGGCCCAGCGCCGCGGTAAGCCTACAGGCACCTTGCGCCTGACTGCGCCGCTGTCGCTCGGCCAGCGCCATGTGCTGCCGGTGCTGGACCAGTACCTCAAGCAATGGCCGGAACTGCGCGCAGACATCCGCTTCACAGACCGCTTCGTCGACCTGGTCGAGGAGGGCGTAGACGTTGCGGTGCGCATTGGCGCACCCAAGGAAGACTCGCAGCTGTTGACCCGCACGGTGGCCTGGCAGCAGTTCGTCACCTGCGCTTCGCCCGCGTACCTCGAAGCGCGAGGCGTTCCCTTGGTGCCTGCCGACCTTTATGGCCACGACAAGATCGCCTTCCTCGCGGGCGAGAAAGCCATGCCTTGGCGCTTTGACACTGAAGCAGGCCTGCACCTGTGCGAAGACCCTGGGCGGTTGAACATCGACAGCTCGGAGGCGATGCTCGACGGCGCCCGGGCCGGCTTCGGGCTGATTCACCTGCCCACCTACATCACCGGTGACGACCTGCGCGCCGGCACCCTGGTCGAAGTCCTGCACGCCTACCGGCCACCGGCGGACCCGATTCGTATCGTGTACCCGAGCAAGCGCCACCTGTCCCCTCGGGTACGCGGTTTCATTGACTTGTTGGTCGCCAGCTGGGAATCGGGCGGGCCCTGGGAGCACTGACCTGGTGTAGTGTGCGTGTGTTTTCAGCGACTATTTTTGCGTACTGATAAAAGTGTGAGTGGCCAGTTGGCTTCAGATCGCCCAAGATGGAGCGTGAAGATGCCAGTCGATCGACTGGCGGCTCAACCATCCCGGTAAACGCACCAGCCAGCATTCGAGGGTTTAGAGTATGTCCAACAGACAAAACGGAACGGTCAAGTGGTTCAACGATGAGAAGGGGTTCGGCTTCATCACTCCCGAGGGCGGTGGCGACGACCTTTTCGTCCACTTCAAAGCCATTGAATCGGACGGCTTCAAGTCGCTGAAAGAGGGCCAGAAGGTGTCTTTTGTTGCCGAGAAGGGACAGAAGGGCATGCAGGCTGCGCAAGTGCGCGCCGAGTAAGTTGCCCGAGTGTCCGGTACGCCCAGGCGTGCCCGGCCGCAGGAAGACGGAGCCCGTGGAGGGCTCCGTTTTTCGTATTATCGGTAAGCGCAACCTTCGCCAGCGCCCATGGCCTGGTGCAGAAACGGATAATCTGTATAGCCTTCGGGCCCATTGGCATAGTCGAACTGTGCCCGATGTTCGTTCAGAGGCGCTTGCGCCCGCAGCCGCTCTACCAGGTCCGGGTTGGCAATGTAGCTGCGCCCGAACGCTACGGCATCGATCAAACCACGCCCAATCAAGTCTTCGCCTTTCTCGGCGGTGTAGGCACCCGCAGCAATGATAACGCCCGGATAGGCAGCGCGGATCGCCTGGCGGAACTCGTCACGCAGCGGCTTACCACCGGCCCAGTCCGGCTCGGAGAGGTGCAGGTAGGCGAGGTTGCGCTTGGCCAGTTCCCGGATCAGGTATAGCCCTGCGGCCTCTTGGTCTTCGCCATTGTCCACGCCATTGAACCCGCCCAGCGGGAACACGCGGATACCCACGCGCTCGGCGCTCCAGTTGGCAATCGCCGCGTCCACCGCTTCAAGCACGATGCGCGCCCTGTTTTCGATGCTACCGCCGTAGCGGTCCTCGCGCTGGTTGGCGCTCGGGGTAAGGAACTGGTGTAGCAAGTAGCCGTGGGCAGCATGCAGTTCGATGAAGTCGAAGCCGGCTTCGCGGGCGTTGACCGCTGCCTGGCCGAAGTCGGCCACGATGCCAGCGATTTCGTTCTCGCTCAGTGCACGCGGTGCGGAGGTTTCAACGCGTACCAGGTTGCCTTGCTCGTCGCGCAGGGTGGTGCGGGCGTCGGCCGGTAGCGCCGAGGGTGCAACAGGCGCTTCGCCACCGGGTTGCAACGAGGTATGCGATACCCGGCCGGTGTGCCACACCTGCACGGCGCTGTGCCCGCCTTCGGCGTGAATGCCTGCGTTGATGTGCCTCCAGGCGGCGATCTGCTCGGTACTGTGAATGCCGGGCGAGCCGGAATAGCCTTTGGCCTGGAAGGAGATCTGGGTGGCTTCGGTGATGATCAGCCCGGCGCTGGCACGCTGGCGATAATACTCAGCCATCATGGTGGTTGGCACATCACCCGGCTCAAGGCTGCGCAAACGGGTGAGGGGTGCCATGAACACACGATTGGCCAAGGTGAGCGGGCCGACTTGCAGGGGTTGGAAGAGTCTCATTGCAGCTCCAGAGGTGAAAACCAATGGTGCGCACGATACCGGGATGATTGGGGAAAGGGGGGACCGGAAGCCCGGCGCAGGGCTCCCCAATGGTGTTGTCAGTACCGGCCTCTTCGCGGGTACAAGCGGGCGATCAGCTACGGGCCAGCCGCCCGCTTACATAGTGCGCCACATCATTGAACCCCGGCGTGGACGCATGCCCCGGCGTCACCAGCGAATCGATGAACGCTTCGTCCTCTGCCGTGATCTTCACCGCCAACGCACCACCATAGGTATCCCACTGCTCCTCGGTACGCGGCCCGACAATCGCCGAGCTCACCAATTGGTTGTTCAGCACCCAGGCGATGGCAAATTCGACAATCCCCACGCCCTTGGCCGCTACATAGGCCTGAAGCTGCCGAGCGATGGCCAGCGACTCCTGGCGCCACTCCACCTCCATGATGCGTTTGTCCTGGCGGCCGGCGCGGCTGCCTGCATCGGGCACAGCACCCGGTGCATACTTGCCACTGAGTACGCCCCGGGCCAAGGGGCTGAATGGCACCACGCCCAGCCCGTGTGCGGCGGCTGCAGCCAGCTGCTCTGGCTCGGCCTGGCGGTTGACGATGTTGTACAGCGGCTGGCTTACCACGGGCTTCGGCACACCCAGTCGCTCGGCAATGTGGCAGACCTCGGCAATGCGCCAGCCACGGAAGTTGGACACCCCCCAGTAGCGGATCTTGCCTTGGCGCAGCAGGTCGCCCATCGCCTGTACGGTCTCTTCCAGTGGCACCTTGTGGTCTTCGCGGTGCAGGTAGTAGATGTCCAGATAGTCCATGCCCATGCGCGTCAGCGTGGCTTCCAGCGCGTTGAAGATGTGCTTGCGTGACAGGCCGCTGCGGTTTGGCAGGCCCTCGGCCGGGCCGAAACCGACCTTGCTGGCGACGATCCAGTCATGGCGATGGCGCGCCACTGCTTCACCGACGATCTCTTCCGAACGCCCGGCGTTGTACACGTCGGCGGTGTCGATGAAGTTGATGCCCTGGCCCCAGGCCTTGTCGATGATACGCAGGGCGTCTTCGGTGCTGGTCTGCTCGCCGAACATCATGCTGCCCAGGGTAAGGGCGGAAACCTGCAGGCCACTGTGGCCGAGGGGGCGGTAGATCATGCGCGTGAGTCCTTTTGCAGTCGGCTGATCCCGCTGTTTTACACACATCCGCCGGGCATTGAAAGGCAGCATTCAGCCGATCAGCGCTAACGCCTCCTGCAGGCTCAACGGGCGCTTCAGGCGCTGCGAAAGCGTCGCCATGGCATCGGAATACCCTTGGGCGATAACCGCCTCGACCCTGTCATCCACACACTGCAAGGCAATGAAATCGCCTTGTTCCGGCCCACCGACGAACTCGATCCGGTTCCACTCCCGCGCATGGCCGAGCACTTCATAGGTACGACCGTGCTGGTAGGTCCAGAAGAAGGGTACATCGGCGTAGCGGCGCTGCTCGCCGAGCATGTTTGCGGCGGCGATCACCCCGTGTTGCTGGGCCAGGCGCCAGTGTTCGATGCGCACCGGGCGCCCCGAGAGCGGGAACGTGGCGATGTCACCGGCGGCCCACAAACCGTCGGCGGCGCGCAGTTCGGCATCGACCCGCAACGACTTGTCCTCGCTCAGCGGCACGCCCTGAAGGAAGGCGGTGGCCGGTTGCACGCCGGTGCCAAGCAATACCACTGGCGTTTGCAAGCGTTCACCGTTGGCCAACAGCACCGCCTCGATTTTGTCCCGGCCTTCGAACCGCTGGACCTGCGTGGGGCCATGGAAGGTGACGCCTCTGCGCTCATGCAGTTCGCGGATGCTGCGCCCGATGCGATCGCCTAGCTGCTTGGCAAGCGGGACCTCGTGGCGAGTCACTACATGCACCTGCACGCCGTACTCGTGCAGGGCCGAGGCCGCCTCCAGGCCGATGAAGCCATCCCCTACGATCACCGCCGGCTGGCCGGGCTCAGCTGCATCGAGCACCTGTGCGGCATCCTCCCGCGAGCGCAAGGTAAACACGCCCGGCAAGTCGACGCCGGGGATGTCGGGGCGCAGTGCCTTGCCGCCGCTGGCCAGCAGGCAGGCGTCGTAAGTGATTTGCTGGCCGTCGGCCATCATCAGTTGGCGTTTCTGGCTGTTCAAGCTGCGCACCTTACCGTGCTTACGCTCCAGCTGGCCCTTGCGCAGGGCGTCAGCTTCGAGCAACGCTGGCACTTCATCGGGCGCCATCTGCCCGGCAATCACGAATTTGCTCAGCGCGGTACGGTCGTAGGCCGGCTGGCGTTCCTGATCGATCCACAGCAACCGGCCAGCGAAGCCATGGGCCAGCAGAGTGGCAACTGCGGCGCTGCCGGCGGCACCGGCACCTATCACAACGAAGCAGCGGGCGTCGCTGTGCCTGGGTGGGTCGATGACGGGCAGCGGTTGGTCATCGACCCAGACTGCATCGTCCTTCACCCAAGCCTTGTAGCGGCGCAGGTCAGCCAGCGCAGGGGGTTCGCAGACCACCCCGTCATCGACGGCGAATGCAGCCTTGTGCCAAGGGCAGACCAGCAGGCCGCCGCAGACTACGCCTTCGTCAAGCGGGGCACCTGCGTGGGGGCAGTTGCCCTGATAGGCATGAACCTGATTGCCCTGGCGGATGAGGATGAGCTCTTCATTGCCGGCCTGGACGCGCAAGGGGCGGTGTTCGTCGAGTTGGGCCAGGCTGGCCACGGCGTGCTGGGTCATGGGGTTCTCCAAAGGGGCCTTTGGAACCATTTGACGCTTGGGGTGGGGAGGGGATGCGTTGATCTGACGACCGGCAGAGCCGGGCTTGGGGGGGGGG
>NZ_JBWKXT010000089.1:0-17231 GCF_059423245.1 Pseudomonas sp. GW460-LB5 | reverse complement strand
GTGGCATTCAGCAGTGGCAGCTCGGCGATGCGCTGCTGCGGCTGCGCGACGATGGCGGCCAGCAGGCCCTGCCAGTGCCCGGCGAGCTGGGCGATGGTGGCTTCGTCGAACAGCGCGGTGGCGTAGGTCAGCGTTACCGCGATCCCCGCCGCGTGCTCCACGGTTTCCAGGGTCAGATCAAACTGCGCGGTCCTGCGCTCCCAGTCCAGGGTCTCGACAGTCAGCCCAGGCAGTTGCCGAGCCTGCCCGCGTGCTTCGGTCTGGTGGTTGTACATGACCTGGAACAGCGGGCTATGGCTGAGGCTGCGCTCGGGTTGCAAGGCTTCGACCAGTTGCTCGAACGGCAGGTCCTGATGGGCCTGGGCGCCAGCGACGCGTCGCTGAACCTGCTCGAGCAGGTCAGTGAAGGTCGTGCCCAGGTCGAATTCGGCCTTGAGTACCTGGGTGTTGACGAAAAAGCCGATCAGGCCTTCGGTTTCCATACGATTGCGATTGGCCGTGGGTATGCCGACCCGGATGTCGTTCTGCCCGCTGTAGCGATGCAGCAGGGTCTGGTAGCTGGCCAGCAGGAGCATGAACAATGTCACGCCCTGATCCTGCGCCAGCTGTTTGAGGGCGGCGCACAGTGCATCGTCCAGGGGGATATCCAAGCTTGCCCCTGCCCGGCTCTGCAAGGCCGGCCGGGGATGGTCGGTCGGCAGTTCCAGGACCGGCTGTTCACCCCCCAGCTCGGCCTCCCAGTACGCCAGCTGACGCTCCAGCTCGCCCGCTTCCAGGCATTGGCGCTGCCAGATGGCATAGTCGGCATACTGGATCGGCAGGGCCGGCAACGATGCTGGCTGACCGAGGCGAAGCCCCTCGTAGCTGCGGATCCACTCGTCCAGCAGTATCGGCATCGACCAGCCATCGGAGACGATATGGTGCATGACCAGGATCAGTACGTGATCGGCCTCGTCCACCTGCAGCAGCCTCACCCGCCACAGGGGCGCCTGCCCCAGGTCGAAGGGTTGGCCGGCCTCTGCTTCGATACGCCGTTTCAGGCGCTCGGCGAAATCCCCCGCCTCTGCAAAAGGCTCCCGAACTATTTCCACCCGCACGCGTGGATCAACGACCTGAACAGGCTGGTCAGCGTCCTGGGCAAAAGCAGTACGCAGGCTTTCATGGCGTTGAACCAGGTCTTCAAGGCTGCGCTGCAGCAGGTCGCCATCCAGCGCCCCCTTGAAACGCACGGCCATGCTGATGTTGTAGGCCGCGCTCTGCGGCTCGAACTGCCAGAGAAACCACTGTCGCCGCTGGGCGTACGACAGGCCGATGGGGCCCCATTCGTCGCGTATCTGCGGAATCGGCAGCCGAGCGAAGCTCATGCCTTTGGACTGCATCTTTTCAAAAAATTGCTTGCGCTGCTCCAATGGCAGATGCAGGAACCGTTTAACCAGCTCGATGTTCTGGGCCGTCATTTCAAACACTCTCCAGTTCTGCCAGGAAATCACTCAACTCATCGACGTCTGCTGCACTGGCAGGCGCCAGGCCAGCCATCGTCGCCACGTAGTCCGCCAGTCGTCCGGCAGCGAACAGGGCCGAAAGCGGTACCTCCAGCCCCAGCAGCAACTGCACGCGCTGGGTGGCCTGCACAGCCAGCAGCGAATGCCCGCCCAGCTCGAAGAAGTTGTCGTTGAGGCCGACCCTTTCAAGCTTCAGTACATCGGCCCAGATCGCCGCAACGTCCTGCTCCAGCGGGGTTTGCGGTGCGACGAACAGCTGCTGCAGCTGCGTGGCATCAGGGCTGGGCAAGGCCCGCCGATCGAGCTTGCCGTTTGCCGTAAGGGGCAGCGACTCCAAAAACACCTGGTGGGCGGGCACCATGTGCTCGGGCAACGTCGCTTTAAGGTGCTCGCGCAGGCTGTCGCGCAACGCTGCCGTGGGTGCCTGGGCAGGGATCAGATAGGCAACCAGTTGCGTACCGCTTGGGCCATCCAGGGCGAGCACCACCGCTTCGCGGACTTGCGAATGCTCCTGCAGCCTGGCCTCGATCTCGCCCAGCTCGATACGGAAACCTCGGACCTTCACCTGATGATCGATGCGCCCCGCATACTCGATCGCACCCTGCATGCGATAGCGTGCCAGATCGCTGGTGCGGTAGAGCCGACCACCGCCCTGCTCGCTGCCATCGAATGGGTCGGGTACGAAGCGCTCCGCGGTGAGCGACGCACGCCGGTGATAGCCACGGGCGAGACCGGCCTGGCCAACGTGCAGTTCGCCATGACAACCGGGCGCGGCGATGTTGAAGTCAGCATCGAGCAGGTACAGCGACTGATCCGGAATCACCTCACCGATGGGGCTGACGCCATCGCGCTGCAGATCCTCGCGACACACTGGCCGATAGGTGACGTGCACGGTGGTTTCTGTAATGCCGTACATGTTGATCAAGGTCGGCTGGCTGTCGCCGAAGTGGTTGAACCACGGTGCCAGGCTCCCGACGTCCAGTGCTTCGCCGCCAAACACGATATAGCGCAGGGAAAGCTCGGCCTGACCCTGTGGCTGTGCGCAGGCGTGCGAGATCAGTTGCTTGAACGCCGAGGGTGTCTGGTTGAGTACCGTGACCTGCTCACGCACCAACAAGGCATGGAAGTCGGCGGGCGATCGGGCCACGTCCTTGGCCACGATCACTGCCTTGGCCCCATGCACCAGCGCACCGAACAGTTCCCAGACAGAAAAATCGAACGCATAGGAATGGAACACGCTCCAGACATCCTGGCTGTCGAAGCAGAACCAGTGCCGGGTTGCCTGGAACAGGCGCACGACGTTGTGATGGGGCAACAAGGTGCCTTTAGGCTTGCCGGTAGACCCCGAGGTGTAGATCACGTAAGCCAGGTTTGCCGGTTGCGTGAAGTTGACCGGGTTAGCTTCGCTGTAGCCCGGGAATGGCTCCAGGAGCAGCGGCTCGACACCCTCGGGCAGCGGTAAGCGGGCGAGCAGATGTGACTGGGTCAGCAACAGGTTGATACCGCTATCGCTCATCATGTAGGCCAGGCGATCCTCTGGATACTCAGGGTCCAGCGGCACATAGGCGCCTCCCGCCTTGAGGATGCCCAGAAGGCCGATGACCATTTCCAGACCACGATCCACAGCGATCCCTACCATTACATCTGGCCCCACGCCCTGCTCGCGCAGCTTGTGCGCCAGCTGATTGGCGCGCCGATTGAGCTGTCTGTAGCTGAGCGTCCGCTCACCCGACACCACCGCGATGGCCTCCGGCGTCCGCGCGGCCTGGGCTTCGATCAGCTGGTGCAGGCATTGATCGGGGCGATGATTGGCAGGCGCCCGATTCCAGTCGTGGATGATTGCCTGGCGCTCCTGTGCGTCGAACAAAGGCAGTTGAGCGATCACCTGTTGCGGGTCCTCGACCAGCGCCTGCAACAACGTACCGAAGTGACGGGCGATCTGCGCGATGCTTTCCTGGGTGAAACACTGCCGGTCATAGCTGTAGTGCACCGACAGCTGCGCACCTGCGCTAATCGCCAGGGTCAGCGGCACGCTCGACTGCTCATGGCCGTGCACGTTGCCGAACGCGAGCCCGGCGGGTGCACTCTGCTGCAGCGCATCGCCGACCGGGTAGTTCTCGAACACCAGCAGGGTATCGAACAGCCCTTCACCACCCGATCCGGCCCAGCGCTGAATCTCGTACAAGGGGCTGTGCTCGTACTCGCGCAGCGCCAGGTTCTGCGCCTGCAGTTGCTGCACCCACTGCGCCACACGCTGCTGCGGGCGCGGGCTGGCGGCCACCGGCAAAGTGTTGATGAACAGCCCCAGCTGTTGCTCCACACCACGCAGCTCTGCCGGGCGACCGGACACCGTCGCGCCGAAGCTCACGCACGATTGCCCGGTGTAACGCTGCAGAAGCAGTAGCCATGCCGCCTGCACCAGGGTATTGACGGTCACTCGCTGCTGCCGGGCAAAGGCACCCAGCGCCTGCGTCTGCTGTTCGCTCAAGCGCTGCTGGTGTTCGCCGTAGCCTGCGCCCAGCCCGGCTTTGTCCTGACCCATGGCCAGCGCCAGGCGCGTAGGCTCACTCAGCTCATGCAGCTGCTGCTGCCAGAAAGCTTGGGCCTGCACGGGGTCCTGGCGGTGCAGCCATTGGATGTAGTCGCGATAGCGGCCCGTCAGCCCGCCGTTCGGCAGCCCGGCGTAGGCCTGGAGCACCTCACCGAGCAACTGCGCATTGCTCCAGCCATCCATCAGAATGTGATGGCTGGTGAAGACCAGATGGCAGGATGCTTCGCTGGTGCGGATCACCGCCAGACGCAGCAGGGGGTCATGCTGCAGGTCGAAGCCCTTGCGCAGGTCTGCATCGGCCCAACGGTCCAGGGCCGCGCCCTGCTCGGCGACGCCCACCCAGTCCAGGTACGTGAACGGCAGCTCGAGCTGCTTGCGGACCACCTGCAGAGGGTGCTCGAAGCAGGTCACGAAGTTGGCCCGTAGCACTTCATGGCGGTCGACGGCGGCCTGCCATGCGAGCCTGAAGCGTGGCACATCGAGCCCTTTGACGTCGACGCGCATCTGGTTGATGTAATGGCCGCCGCCTTGCTCGAACAGGCTGTGGAACAGCATGCCCTGCTGCATGGGTGCCAGGGGATAGAGGTCTTCGATTTGCGCCGCCGGGATCGGCAGGCTGTCCAGTTGGGCGTGGGTAAGCCCGGCCAGCGGAACGTCCGAAGGGGTCAGACCCGCCTGGGCATCCTCCAGGCAATGGGCGACGATCGCCTCGAGCTCGGCGGCAAACTGGTCGGCCAGGTGTTGCACCGTACCGACGTCGAACATGTCGCGGCTGTAGGTCCACTCAAGGCTCAGCTCACCGGCATAGACCTGACCATTGATCGACAACCAGTTGTCCAGCGGCGCCTCGTGGCTCTGGCTGGCCCCGGCGCTTTCGTCGGCTGGCACCAGGAATGCCGGGGCCTCGGCGCCGGAGGCCGGCGTGAAGCTGCCGTCGAACTGCCCCAGGTAGTTGAAGGTGATGCGTGGGGGCGGCAACTGCGCAAGCGCCGCTCGAGCCTGGTCATCACCCAGGTAGCGCAAGGCACCGTAGCCGATGCCTTTGTCCGGGATCGCCCGCAGCTGCTCCTTGATCCGCTTGATCGATGCACCCAGTGTCTGCTCCGGGCTCAGCCGTACCGGGAACACGCTGGTGAACCAACCCACGGTCCGCGTGAGGTCCAGGGTATCGAACAAGTCTTCACGACCATGCCCCTCCAACTGCACGAGCACGTCGCTGCGCTGGGTCCAGCGTGCGATGACGCGGGCCAGCGCGGTCAGCAGCAAGTCGTTGACCTGCGTCCGGTAGGCAGCAGGCGCCTGTTGCAGCAGTTGCCGGGTACTGACCGCGCCGAGACGGGTGCGGGCGGTGCCGACATGCATGCCATGCAACGAGCCACCCGGGTTGTCGCAAGGCAGTTCGGCATCAGTCTGGTCGAGTTGCGCCTGCCAGTAAGGCAGCTGCGCCTGCAGCGATTCGCTACGTGCGTAGGTCTGCAGGTGGCCGGCCCACGCTTGGGTCGAGCTGGTCTTGGCGGGCAGGTCGAGTGGCTGGCCGGCGTGCAACTGGCTGTAGGCGGTTTGCAGGTCTTCGAGCAGCACACGCCAGGAGACCCCGTCCACCACCAGGTGATGAATTGCCAGCAACAAGCGCTGGCTGCCATCTTCGAGGGTTGCCAGCAATGCCCGCAGCAAAGGGCCACGCTGCAGGTCGAGGCTGCCTTGGACTTCATCGCACAACGCTTCGAGGGCTTGGGCATCGGCCACCGTAGCCTGCCAGAGCAGACCTTGCTGTGGGTCGGGCGAGCCGTAATGTGCCGCCCACTCGCCCGCTGCACAATCGAAGCGCAGGCGCAGCGCATCATGGTGGATCACCAGGGCCTGAAGGGCCCGTTCCAGCACCTGGCTGTCGAGCGCCTGGCCTGCCTTGAGCAACAGCGCCTGGTTCCAGTGGTGGCGCTGGGCAATGTCCTGCTCGAAGAACGATTGCTGGATCGGCAGCAGCAGCGTCTGGCCAGTTGCAGCCGTCTGTTCGATCATCAACCCACCTTCGTCCCCTTGCCGGGCGACTGAGGCCAGCCCTTGAACGGTCTGGTGCTGGAACAGCTCTTTGGGGGTGAAGCGAATGCCCGCCTGACGGGCGCGGCTGACCACCTGGATCGAAATGATGGAATCACCACCCAGTTCGAAGAAGTTGTCCGACAGCCCCACCTTGTCGACTTTCAGCACATCCGCCCAGATCCCGGCAATGGTCTGTTCCAGCGCGTTTCGAGGTGCGACGTACACCTGCTGCAGCTGGCTGACGTCAGGCTTGGGCAGGCCCTTGCGGTCCAGCTTGCCATTGGGCGTGAGCGGCAACGTGTCGAGAAATACCAGGTGGGTGGGCACCATGTAGTCCGGCAAGGTCCCCTTGAGGTGATCGCGCAGCGCGCTGCGCAGCAGGCTTTGCCCCTGCAGGTCGTGAAGTTGCACATCCGCGCAGACCAGATACGCGGCCAACTGCTTGCCCCCTGGGCCCTGGATGTCGATGACCACGCTTTCGCGCACTGCCGGGTGACCCTGCAACCGCGCCTCGATCTCGCCAAGCTCGATGCGAAAACCACGGATCTTCACCTGATGGTCGATACGGCCCAGATAGTCGACCAAACCGTCGGCCCGGGTGCGGGTCAGGTCACCGCTGCGGTACACGCGCTCGCCGTTCGCAGCGAACGGGTCGGGGACGAAGCGTTCGGCGGTCAGCCCTGGGCGGTCGAGATAGCCACGCGCCAGGCACAGCCCGCCAAGGAACAACTCGCCACTGTGGCCCAACGGCACCAGGTTGAGGCTGGCGTCGAGGACATAACTGCGGCGGCGCCCGACCAGTCGGCCGATAGGGGCATAGGCCGCACCGCAGGCATCGCCTGGCGACGCGTTCCAGAGCAGCGGTGTGACCACGGTTTCGGTCGGCCCGTAGCCGTTGAAGATGTATTGCGGGCGCAGCGCCTGCCAGGCCAGCTCATAACCGGCTTGCGGTACGGCATCACCGCCAAAGCAGTAGATGCGCACCGGTGGCGGGTTGCCCACGCGCAGAGCATGCTCGGCCAGCTGTTGCAGATACACCGGCGGGAACACCGCAATGGTCACGCCATGCCGGTGCATTTCGGCGTAGGCCTGCTCGGGCAGCCACAGGCTGTCATCGCGCACCAGCACACTGGCGCCGTTGATCAGCAGGTGCATCCAGGCCTCATGGGCACCGTCGAAGGCGAATGACATGAAGTGCAGCTCGCAATCCTGCGGGCCGGTTTCATAGCGCTCACCGTTGGCCAGGATGTGCGAGGCCAAAGGCCCATGCGCCACTGCAACACCCTTGGGCATGCCGGTCGAGCCGGAGGTGTAGATCACATAGGCAAGGTTGTGCCTGGACAGCGCCACCTCGGGTGGCGTGTCCGGGCCTTGCTGCCAGGCAGCCGGCAGGTCCACCGCCAACGTTGGCAAACCCTCGGGGATCGGCAGCGTGCCCAGCACATCGCTCTGGGTCAGCACCAAGGCGGCGGCGCAGTCCTGCATCATGTAGCGCAGGCGGTCCTGGGGATAGGCGATGTCCAGCGGTACATACACGCCACCTGCCTTGAGTACCGCCATGAACGCCACCATGATGTCGGTAGAGCGGCGCATGGCGATGACGACCCTGACCTCGGGGCCGACACCTTGCTCGATCAGGCGGTGCGCCAGGCGATTGGCCTGTGCATCGAGCTGGCGGTAGCTCAGGCGTTGATCGTCGAAGCGGATGGCGACGGCGTCCGGCGTGCGGGCGACCTGGTCGGCGAACAGTTGATGGACGAAACGGTCGTCCGGATAGTCGTCGCCGGTCTGGTCCCATGCCGCCAACAGCTGCTCGCGCTCCTCGCTGCCCAGCATCGCCAGCTCGGCGACGCGCTGCTGGGGTTGACGCACGATGTCGGCCAGCAGGTTGCACCAGTGCTGCGCCAGCGCCTCGATGCGCGCACGGTCGAACAGCGACGTGGCGTAGACCAGCGAGGCGCCCAGTCCGTCGGCGTGCTCGAAGGTGTCAAGGGTCAGGTCGAACTGTGCGGTATAGCGCTCCCAGGCCAGGCCTTCAACTTCCAGCCCAGGCAAGCTGCGCGCTTGCCCCTGGGGTTCGGTCTGGTGATTGTAGAGCGCCTGGAACAGCGGGCTGTGGCTCAGGCTGCGTTCGGGGTGCAGCGCCTCGACCAACTGCTCGAACGGCAAATCCTGATGAGCCTGGGCCGCCAGGGCGGTCTGGCGCGTCTGTTCGAGCAGCTGGCTGAAGGTGGTGTGCAGGTCGAAGTCGGCCTTGAGCACCTGGGTATTGACGAAGAAGCCGATCAGGCGCTCGGTTTCCAGGCGATTGCGGTTAGCGATCGGTACCCCCACGCGAATATCGTCCTGGCCCGAATAGCGGTGCAACAGGGTCTGGAAACTGGCCAACAGCAGCATGAACAGGCTGACGCCCTGCTGCTGGGCCAATGCCTTGAGCGCGTGCACGAGGTCGCGATCCAGGTCGATGGCGACGCTGGCGCCGGCAAAGTCCTGGGTCGCCGGGCGTGGGCGATCGCCAGGCAGTTCAAGCACCGGTTGCCGGTCTCCCAGCTGGCCTTTCCAGTAGGCCAGCTGGCGCTCCCGCTCACCCGCCTCCATCCACTGCCGCTGCCATACGGCGTAGTCGGCGTACTGGATGGGCAGCTCAGGCAGCTCGACTGTTTGCCCACTGCACAGCCCTTGGTACAACTGCACCAGCTCATCGACCATCACCGGCATCGACCAGCCGTCAGAGACGATATGGTGCAAGGTCAGTACGAGGACATGGTCATCCTCCGCCACGCGCAACAGTTTTACCCGCAGCAACGGCCCGTGCTCCAGGTCGAAGGGGCATTGCGTTTCTGCCTCGACCAGGCGCTTGAGCAGCGCCGCCTGCTCATCCCCCTGGCACAGTTCGACCTCTTCGCTTGGCAGGTTGAACGGCTGCGGCGGATGGATCACTTGCAGGGCATGGTCACCCACCTGGCGGAAGGTCGTACGCAGGGTCTCGTGTCGCGCGATCAACGCTTCAAAGCTCAGGCGCAGTGCTTCTACATCCAGATCGCCACGCAGGCGCAGAACCGTGGCCATGTTGTAGGCGGTGCTTTCGGGTGCCATCTGCCAGAAGAACCACTGCCGCTGCTGGGCGTAGGACAAGGCTAACGGCTGCGCGCGGTCGACCGGCTGCAACGCCGGGGCCGGCGCGTCCGTCCCTTGCCCGGTCAGCGCCACGAAATCAGCCAGCACCGGGGCTTCGAACAGCGTGCGCAGGGGGATTTCCAGGCCCAGTACCTGGCGGATACGCGAGGTGACCTGGGTGGCCAGCAACGAATGCCCGCCCAGTTCGAAGAAATGATCGGTCAGACCGATGCGCTCAACCTTGAGCACCTGCGCCCAGATAGCCGCGATCTGTCTTTCGCGTTCGCTGCGCGCGGGCACGTAGGCAGGCTGGTCGCGGCCCAGGTCGGGCTTTGGCAGCGCCTTGCGGTCAAGCTTGCCGTTAGGCGTCAGCGGCAACTCGCTGAGGAACATCAGGTGCGCCGGCACCATGTAGTCCGGCAATGCGGCCTTGAGGTGGCTTGCCAGGTTTTCGCGCAACGCATCCTGCTGCTCGACACCGCCCTCTATCACCAGGTAGGCGACCAGTTGCTTGCCGGTGGGCCCGTCGATGTCGATCACCTGCGCTTCGCGCACCATGGCGTGCTCTTGCAGCCGCGCTTCGATCTCGCCCATTTCGATGCGCAGGCCGCGAATCTTGACTTGATGGTCGATGCGCCCCACATAGTCGAGAACACCATCGACGCGGTAGCTCGCCAGATCGCCGGTACGGTACAGGCGCCCGCCGCCGACCGGGTCGAACGGGTCGGGAATGAACCGCTCGGCGGTCAACCCCGGGCGGTTGAAATAGCCGCGGGCTAGGCAGCCCCGGCCACCGATCAGCAATTCGTTCACCCAACCGACCGGGGCCAAGGCCAGGCCATCGTCACAGACGTACGTCACCCTCCCCCCCACCGCTCGGCCGATGGGCACAATGGCCTTGCCACCGGCACCGGGCTGCAAGCCTGCGCAGTCCTGCACCGTGGTTACCACGGTCGCTTCGGTAGGCCCATAGGTATTGAGCAGACGAGCCTGCTGCAGGCCACTGGCGCACCAGTCGCCCAGGCTTTCCATCGGCATGGCTTCACCGCCCACGTGCACCTGGCGCAGCGACGCGCAGGCGCCGGCGGGCAGCTTTTGCGCAGCCAGCATGCGCCAGTAGGCGGTTGTCAGGTCCGCCACGGTGATGCCGTGGGTAACGATGGCCTGCTGGAGGGTTTCAATGTCCCACAACTGCGGTCCGCGCATGACAACCCGCGCACCGCAACACAGGGCCGGGTACAGCTGCTCGACGAAGCCATCGAAGTTGACCGTGGCGAACTGCAGCACCCGATCACTGGCGTCGAGCCGCGAATAATCGGCCGCCACGCTGCAGAACACCGACAGTTCCCGATGAGCGACGGCCACACCTTTGGGCTTGCCGGTGGACCCGGAGGTGTAGATCACATAGGCAAGGTTGTCGGCGACGGTGAGGTTCACCGGGTTGGCTGCGCTGTACTGGGCCAGCCATTGCTCATCCGCCTGCATCTGCAGGCAGGTCACTGCCGGGGGAATCGGTAGCGTCGGTGTCAGGTGAGGCTGGGTCAGGAGCAAGTGAATGCCGCTGTCCTGCATCATGAAACGCAAGCGTTCCTGCGGGTATTGCGGGTCGAGCGGCACATAGGCAGCACCGGCCTTGAGGATGCCCAGCAGGCCCACCACCATGTCCAGGCTGCGTTCCACGGCGATGCCGACACGCACATCCGGCCCCACGCCCAGTTCGCGCAACTTGTGGGCCAGCTGGTTGGCGCGGCGGTTGAGTGCCTGGTAAGTCAGCGCCTGATCATCAAGGACCAGCGCTGTGGCCTGCGGCGCGCGCTGGGCCTGCGCCTCGAACAGCTGGTGCACGCCAAGGTGTTCGGCGAAACGCAAGGGGGCCGGGTCGATGGCCTGGGCTGCCAGCTTGTGCTGTGCGGCT
The DNA here is from genome assembly GCF_059423245.1 of Pseudomonas sp. GW460-LB5. Classification (NCBI taxonomy): domain Bacteria; kingdom Pseudomonadati; phylum Pseudomonadota; class Gammaproteobacteria; order Pseudomonadales; family Pseudomonadaceae; genus Pseudomonas; species Pseudomonas sp. GW460-LB5. The sequence goes on along the minus strand of NZ_JBWKXT010000089.1, from coordinate 6,106 downwards.
GTGAGCAGAGGCAGCTCGGCGACCGGCAATGCCGCCTCACTGGCCAGTGCACCCAGCAGGTTGACCCAGACCGATGCCAGGCGCTCGATACGCTCGACGTCGAACAGGTCCGATGCATAGCCGAAGGAGGCGATCACGCCATCGCTGCGTTCGAGGGTGTCCAGCGACAGATCGAACTGCGTGGTGTGCTCGACCAGCTCGACCTCCTCGACGCTCAGCCCTTGCACGCTGTCGCCGGAGACCCGCTCGCCAAGAATGCTCAGGTGGTTGTACATGACCTGGAACAGCGGGTTGTGGCCCAACCCCCGCTCGGGCTTGAGCGCTTCCACCAGTACATCGAAGGGGATGTCCTTGTTCGCCTGAGCCTGCAGGGTGGTCTCTTTGACCGCCAGCAACAAGTGGCTGAAAGACTGCAACGGGTCGACCGCCACGCGCGCGACCAGCGTGTTGACGAAGAAACCGATCAGCCCTTCCAGCTCAAGGCGATTGCGGTTGGTCACCGGGATGCCGATGTTGAGCGTTTCGCGCCCGCTGTAGCGCGACAGCAGCAGTGCGAACGAAGCCAGGAACACATGGAACAGCGTGGCATTGGCGGCAACCGCCAAGCGTTGCAGATCGGCCGTGAGTGCGGCAGGCAGCAGCACATCCACGCGCCCGCCACGATAGCTTTGGGCCTGAGGCCGAATACGGTCGGCGGGTAGCTCGAGTACTGCGAAATCGTCTGCCAGCGTGGCTTTCCAGAATGCCAGCTGGGCCTGCAGCTCCCCCGAGGCCAGGCGTTCACGCTGCCAGGCGGCGTAATCGGCGTATTGCACCGCCAGCGCCTGGCGTTCAAGCGGCCGCCCGGTGGTGTGGGCGTTGTAGACGCCCGCCAGCTCGCGGACCATGACGCTCATGGACCAGCCGTCCGAGACAATGTGGTGCAACAGCACGGTCAGCACCTGCTCCTGCGGCCCGCCCTGGAACACCTTGACCCGGATCAGCGGACCCTGCTCGAGGTCAAAGGGCGTGAGCGCTTCTTCCTGTATGCGCTGCTGCAGCGCCCGGCCATCCGCCGAACTGAGGTCATGGAATTCAATGATTGCCGACGCTGCGGGCAGTATGCGCTGGCGGGGAATGCCGTCATGCTCCTCGAAGACCGTACGCAGGGATTCATGGCGCATGACCAGTGCATCGAATGCGGCCTGCATGGCGGCCCGGTCCACCTCGCCGTGCAAGCGTATGGCCAGGGGGGTGTTGTAGGCGGTGCTTTGCGGGTGCAGCTTCCAGAACATCCACTGGCGATACTGAGCATGCGAAACCTGCAGCGGCAGCGCCCGGTCCAGGACCTGGATATCGCCCCCGGCGACCTGCTCCAGGCCTTGCAAAGCTTCGGCAAAACTGGACAGGTCGGCAGTGTCGAACAGCACCCGCAAAGCCACGTCCAGGCGCAGTTGCTGCCTGATCCGCGAGACCACCTGGGTAGCCAGCAACGAATGCCCACCCAAGGCGAAGAAATTGTCGTCGAGGCCGACCTGGGTCTGTTGCAGCACGTCGGCCCAGATGGCCGCGACCTGCATTTGCAGGGGTGTTTCGGGCGCCCGGTAAACGGCCGTGACAGCGACCGGTTCAGGCAGCGCCCTGACGTCGACCTTGCCGTTGAGGGTCACTGGCAGACGCTCCAGCAGCATCAGGTAATGCGGCACCAGATGCTCGGGCAAGGCCCGCTTCAGCGCTGCCCGAATGCTGTCGACCACGGCTTGACGGGCTTCGTCCTGTGCGGCCCAGTGCTGCGGGACCAGGTAGGCGGCCAGCTGCCGATCGGCGTCTTCGCCAACGACTCGCACAACGGCGCTTTCGATGCCCGGCAACTGCCGCAGGCAGGTATCGATCTCGGCCAGCTCGACGCGATAGCCGCGGATTTTCACCTGGCCATCGATACGTCCGGCGAAAACCCGTTCGCCGTCAGCGTTCAGGCGTACCCAGTCGCCGGTACGGTACATCCTCGCACCCTTGCAGCCACTGGGGTCGGGCACGAAGCGCTCGGCCGTGAGCGCCGCCTGGCCCAGGTAACCACGAGCAAGCCCTGCACCGGCGATATAGAGCTCCCCCCTGGCCTTGCCGGGCACGGGGTTAAGGCAACTGTCCAGCGCATGGGCGCGCAGGTTTTGCAGGGGTTGGCCGAGCAGCGGCCGCTCCTGCAGGGCATGAGTAAGCACACCGACCGTGGTTTCGGTGGGGCCGTAGTGGTTGATCACGTCGAGGCCGGGCGCCAATCCCTTGATCCGGCTCAGAAGTGCTGGGCTACAGGCTTCACCCCCAACCACCAGGCAACGCCGCGGCAAAGCCTGGGCACCCGCAGCGAGCATGGCCTGCAAGTGCGAGGGGACGATCTTCAGTGCATCGATGGCATGCGTCTGCAGGTAGGCGGCGAAGACCTCGGCATCGAGCACCGTCTCCTTGGGCAGCATGTGCAGGGTCTTGCCGTAGCACAGCGCACCGAACAGCATGGTGTGGCCAAGGTCGGCCGCCGGCGTGGTGACCATCGCCAGGCTACCGATCTCGTCCATTGGCAGGCGTTGACTCACGCCGCGCACATAGTTGACCAAGGCGCCATGGCTGACCGCGACGCCCTTGGGCTTGCCAGTGGTGCCGGAGGTGTAGATGACATAGGCAAGGTTGTCTGCACCCACCGCCACCTTGGGCGCCGAAACCGAGGGGTAGTCACCTTCCACGTCGATTGCCGCAACGCCTTGCGGCAGGCTGATCTGCCCGGCTCGGCCAAGTACCCAGCTGACCGCGCTATCGGCAAGCATGAAGTCGATGCGCGACTGGGGCTGCTCAGGGTCCAGCGGCAGGTAGGCCGCCCCAGCCTTGAGCACGGCCAGCATGGCGATGAGCATTTCGCAGGACCGGTCGGCCACCACACCGACCCGCTGGTCCACCTGTATGCCACGCGCCAGCAGTACCTGAGCCAGGGCATCCGAGCGTGCCTGCAAGGTGGCATAGCTTAGCCGACCGGCGTCGCCGCTCGCTGCCAGGCCCTGCAGGTTGTGGCTGGCGGCCGTTTCAATCAGGTGATGGATGCACAACTCAGGCTCTGGCGTTCCGGCAGCTTGCTGCTGCTCCCCGTGCGACGCCTGAGTCGCCAAGGGCAGCTCGCCAACCGGGGTGGCGGACGGTTGGCTCAGCCCGTCGAGCAGTCGCAGCCAATCCTCGCCGAAACCAATGATGGTGGCTTCTTCGAAGACATCCAGCGCATAGGTGAACACAGCATGCAGACGCCCGGCGCTTTCGTAGGTGTCGAGGGCAAGGTCGAAGCGAGCGCTGTGCTTGTCCAAGGCGACTTTTTCCAGCGTCAGCGCGTTACCCAGACGGACCTGACCGGCGTCGGCGATAGCCGCCTGATGGTTGAACAGCACCTGGAACAACGGGCTTTGCGCGCTGCTGCGATCGAGTTCAAGCGCCTCGACCAGGCGCTCGAACGGCAGGTCCTGGTGCGCCTGGGCTCCCAGGGCGGTGTCCTTGACCCGGCCGAGCAGCTGGCTCACGCTCATGAGCGGGTCGATATCGGTATGCAGCACCTGGGTGTTGATGAAGCAGCCGATCAAGCCCTCGACTTCTGTACGGTGACGGTTGGCGACCGGAACGCCGACGCGGATTGCGCGCTGGCCACTGTAGCGTTGCAGCAGCAGCTTGAACGACGCCAGAAGCACCATGAACAGGGTGACGCCCTGGGCACTGGCCAGCGCCCTGAGGCGCCCGGCAAGCGCCGGATCGACCTGCAACTCGCGCCGCGCACCGCGGTGGCTCGGTGCCCCGACACGTGGATGGTCGAACGGCAGTTCCAGTACGGCATGATCATCGCCCAGCTTGTCGCGCCAGTAGTTCAGCTGACGCTCCTGCTCACCGGCTTCCAGCCAGCTGCGTTGCCACAGCGCGTAGTCTCGGTACTGGATGGGCAGAGCCGGCAGGGTCGCTTCGCTGCGCTGACAGGCCGCATCGTACAAGCGCACGAACTCGTCGATCAGCACGTTCAGCGACCAGCCGTCGGCAACGATGTGGTGCAGGGTGAGCAGCAGCACGTGCTCGTCGGTGGCCAGTTGCAGCAGGGTCACGCGCAGCAGTGGCCCCTGCAGCAGGTTGAAAGGTGCCTGCGCTTCGGCTTCAGCCAGAGCCGCGACACGGGCCTCGCGCTGCGCCACCGCCAGGGCGGTGAGGTCATGCTCGACGATGGCGACGGCCTGTGCGGCGACAACTTCCTGGTACAGGTGCTCGCCCTGGGTGCGCAGGCGCGTACGCAGGCTCTCGTGGCGCGCGACCAGGCGATCGAACGCCTGCTGCAGGGCTGCGCGGTCGAGCTCGCCCTTCAGGCGCACGGCCATGGGCAGGTTGTAGGCCGCGCCCTGCGGGTCCAGCTGCCAGAGAAACGACATGCGTCGCTGGGCGTAGGACAACCCGTCGCGGTCATCGCAGGCGACATCGGCAGGGATCGGAAACACGGAAAAGTCGACGCCCTCTGCCTGTAGCCCAGCCAGGAACAAACGGCGTTTTTCCGGCGGCAGTTCGATAAAGCGGCGAGCGAGTTTCAACGAGTTTTCGGCATTCATGCGATGCGTCCTTAGCGATAGGAAGCGGGACCACAGGGCCCAGTCATCCCTCAAAGACGAAACAACCGCGAGCTGATTTAGCCAAAGCCCCGGCCACCGACGACCGCCCGGGCTGCCCGATTAAATCGCCGGGTGGGCGACTCGTCTGAACGTCATACCCATTCTCCAGAAGGCGGCCCTCGCGATGCTCTCCACCCTGGCCAACACCCTGCGCAAGCGGGTCACTCAAGCGCTGCCCGGCAAACAGCCCAGCTACCGGATTTTCGATGTGCAACTGAAGCGGCGGATCGCGCTCAGCCCTTCGCTGACCCGCTTGGTGTTCAGCGGCCCGGATGTTGCCGAAATGACCACATTGGCGCCGGACCAGCGGGTCAAGCTGCTGTTTCCCGCGCCCGACGGCTCACGGCCAAACCTGAGCAACGAGCGGCACTGGAAGGCTGCCCACAGCGCCTTGCCGGCAGACCAGCGCCCGCCCATGCGCACCTACACCATCCGCGCCCTGCGCCGCGAGGCGCTGGAAGTGGATATCGATTTCGTGCTGCATGGCGTCAACGGCCCCGCTTCGGCCTGGGCTACCCACGCGCAGGTGGGTGACAGCTTGCAGATGGTGGCGCCCAACCTGGCCTATGAGGGCGACACCGGTGGCTATGAATGGAAACCGCCACAGGGTGTGCGCCACATACTGTTGGTCGGTGACGAAACCGCGCTGCCGGCAATTGCCGGGATTCTTGAGCAACTGGCCGACGACCAGCCCGGATTGGCGGTGCAGGCATTCATCGAGGTACCGCTGGAGGCTGACTGCCTGCCTTTGCACCATGGCAGCGCCACCGACCTTCACTGGTTGCCCCGCGAGTTGCTCAATTGCGAGCATGGCCAGGCCATGCAGCATGCCGTGCGCGAACTGGCCAGCCTGCCGCAGGGGCAAGCCGCACCGCGAGTGAAGCTGGAAGAGGTGGATATCGATACACGGATACTGTGGGAGCAGGCCAGTAGCGCCAACAGTGCGTTTCATGCCTGGGTGGCAGGGGAATCGGCGACCGTCATGGATATTCGCCGCTACCTGATCAAGGAGCGCGGGTTGCCGCGCGAGTGCCTGACCTTGATGGGCTATTGGCGGGCCGGGCGGACCTTTGATTGACTGGAACTAGCCGGGGGCGCTTTGCGCCTTTCGCCGGCAAGGCAGCCTCTATCACACAGGTGCGCGGGGTCAATGGCGACGAAGTGTTCAGTCTTCTGTAGGTGGGCACAGCAAGCTGTGCCGACAGGGATCAACGCCGGTGCACAGCTGGCGTCATGCGCATCCTGTTTGCTGCGCGACAGCGCAGCCCGGAAGGGCTGGGTGATCTCTCATGGAACACACTTTGATTGACTGATTTAGCGGTGACTTTGTGGGAGGCCACTCATCCCCTATAGGCTGCGCTGTCACGCAGAGAACAGTGCCTGGTGTGGGAGCGGGCTTGTCCCGCGAAGCAGGCAACGCTGTGTATGGCACCGGCTTTGCCGGTGTTCGCGGGGCA
>NZ_JBWKXT010000088.1:0-18121 GCF_059423245.1 Pseudomonas sp. GW460-LB5 | reverse complement strand
GTTCAATACTGCTTGGGTTTTTAAGAAACCCTAAACTTGGCTCAGCAATCTCAAATGACTATGTGATTTCTCGCATGATCACTTGTGATGCTGATAATCTTTTTGACTATCAGTCCATACTCACAAGCACCCACACGAATTGCTTGATTCAATTTGTTAAAGAGCGTTTGGTTAAGATCTTTTCGTCTCAACCGAGGCGCGCATTCTACGCTTTCCTCAGAGCCTGTCAAGCGTTTATTTTGAAGTTCTTTGCGAGAAACGCGTTTAGCTTCAAACACTTAACTCAACTGGGTGGCTAGTTCTACTTCGCTGCCCCGTTGGAATGGTGCGCATTATAGGGCGGTCCTGCAGAAGGTCAACCTTTAATTTCAATGATTTGAAAAATGACTGGCGGAGTCACTTAAGGGCTATCACGCGCCCCACCAATTGCGCACTATATTGCTCACTCCACACACCGCCCAAGGATCGCCGCACCTAAATGAACACCCAACCCCGCGGCCTGGCCGCCACCCTCTTCCCGATCGGCCTGCTGCTTATTGCCATGGCATCGATCCAGTCCGGTGCGTCCCTGGCCAAAAGCATGTTCCCCATCATCGGCGCACAAGGCACCACTGCACTGCGCCTGATTTTCGCCAGCATCATCATGCTGCTGCTATTGCGCCCGTGGCGGGTACGCATGACCGCCACCACCCTACGCAACGTGGTCATCTATGGCATGGCGCTGGGTGGCATGAACTTCCTCTTCTATATGGCACTGCAAACCGTTCCGATCGGCATCGCCGTGGCCTTGGAGTTTACCGGCCCTTTGGCGGTGGCAATCTTCTCCTCGCGCCGACCGATCGACTTCCTGTGGATCGCCTTGGCGATAGCCGGACTGCTGCTGTTGATGCCGGCTGGCCACAGCGGCCAGGCACTCGACCCGGTGGGGGCTGCTTATGCTTTGGGTGCTGGCGTATGTTGGGCCCTCTATATCCTGTTCGGGCAGCGTGCCGGCGCCGAGCACGGTATTCAGAGTGCGGCCCTTGGGGTGGTGGTAGCCGCCCTGTTCGTAGCGCCGATAGGTATCGCACACGCCGGCAGCGCACTGCTCACACCTGCGTTGATCCCCGTGGCCCTGGCCGTTGCGGTGCTGTCCACCGCCCTGCCCTACAGCCTGGAAATGGTTGCACTCACACGCATCCCGGCGCGCACGTTCGGCACCCTGATGAGCATTGAACCTGCATTCGGCGCACTGTCCGGCCTGCTGTTCCTCGGCGAGGTGCTGACGCTCACCCAATGGCTGGCGATTGGAGCAATCATCGCCGCTTCGGTTGGCACTACCCTGTCCATGCGCAAGGAGCCCGCCCCGGTTGTTGCGGCAGATTGATATGAGAAATATTTTCATTTGAGACAGGATTAGTGATTGTAGCCACCCGCCTCGCTGATTAAGCTGTCATAAAATCATCATCTTTACGCTATCTACTGGACCAAACACGGACGCTGGGGATATTTTCAGGAAGAAGCGAAGCGATAACGACAGGGCCAGACAACTGATCCGCCCTGCATTTAAGGACAGGAATGAAACGTATTTTTCTTATCCTGGCCATCTTGGCTATTGCTGGATGTGCCGCTACAGCCAAGACTGAGGTCAAAAGGGGCAAGAAGGGCCTGCATATCAATTGCTCAGGTCTTTCCTCTTCATGGGACAACTGCTACAGCAAGGCCGCGACCTCGTGCAGCACACGCGGCTACCGGGTCGTTGCACGCTCGGGCGATAGCGATGAAGAGGCCGGTGACTACTTGTTCGGCATCAACCCGGCGGGGTACACCAGCCGCAGCATGATCGTCATCTGCAAGTAGAAGAAAGGGCAGCTCACAGGCTGCCCTTTTTCATTTGCCCTTACAGGGGCTCGGTACGCACCTGCAGCCAGGCCAGCGCATCACCCTTGAGCAGCGGTGCCAGGCGTTCACGCACGTTCGCGTGGTAGCCGTTCAGCCACTCCACCTCTTCCTTGGCCAGCAGCTCGGGCAACAGGCAGCGGGTATCGATCGGGCACAGCGTCAAGGTCTCGAAGCATAGGAAGTCACCAAAGGCACTCTTGCCTGCTTCGCGGTTGACCACCAGGTTCTCGATACGCACGCCCCACTGCCCCGGGCGATACGTACCCGGCTCGATGGAGCTGATCATGCCCAACTGCATCGCCGTCTGCGGTGTGGGTGCCGCCTGGTAGGCAATCACTTGAGGCCCTTCGTGCACGTTCATGAAGTAGCCAACACCATGCCCGGTACCGTGGCCATAATCGACCTGGTCAGCCCAGATTGGCGCCCGGGCAATGGCGTCGAGCAACGGCGACAGTATTCCTCGCGGGAAGGTGGCACGCGACAGGGCGATCATGCCCTTGAGTACCCGGGTGCAGTCCTGCTTCTGTGCGTGGCTGGGGTTACCGACTGGCACCATACGGGTGATGTCGGTGGTGCCACCCAGGTATTGCCCGCCAGAGTCGATCAGCAGCAAGCCATCCCCCTCAATGACCGCATGCGACTGCTCGGTGGCACGGTAGTGTGGCATGGCGCCATTGCCATTGAAGGCGGCAATGGTTGAAAAACTCAGCGACACGAAGTTCGGACGCCGGGCACGTGCGGCACTCAATTGCTCGTCGACTGTCAGCTCGGTAATGACCTCCTGGCGAAGGTTGGCCTCGAACCAGGCGAAAAACTCGCACAAGGCCGCACCGTCCTGCTCCATGACATGGCGGATATGCACCAGGTCATCGTCACCTTTGCAGGATTTGCTCAGGCTGGTGGGGTTGAGCCCCTCGACCAGCACCACCTCTGCCGCCAGGTTGCCCAGCAGGCCGCAGGTGACACGGGCAGGGTCCACCAACAACCGCGCCCCCACCGGAACAGCGGCCAAGGCGTTGCCTGCCTCGCTATAGTCGCGCACCTCGATGCCGTCCACCGCCAGCACCTGACGCAAATGCGCGTCCACCTTGTCCTGGCCCACGAACAGAATGGCCTGCTGCTGACTGATCAAGGCAAAGGCCAGGAAAACCGGGTTGTACGAAACATCACTGCCACGCAGGTTGAACAGCCAGGCGATGTCATCCAGGGTTGCAATAAAGTGCCAGTCGGCCCCTTTGGCCTGGAGGCCCTGGCGCAATTGCGCGAGCTTTTCCGCCCGGCTTACCGTGGCGTGCGGCGGCAAGTGCTGGTACACCGGGTTGGCGGGCAGCGCTGGGCGCCCTTCCCAGACCTGGGCTAGCAGGTCCTGGTCGGTCACCAGCCTTGCCCCACTGGCCTTGAGCCGCTCACCCAGCTGGCGCGCCGACGCCAGCGCCATGACGGCCCCATCCACCGCGACGTTGCCATCGGGCTCGACATTATCGCCCAGCCACTCCAGCGCCCCAGGCTTGCCGGGTAGCAGCTTCATCAGTTCGATACCGCTACCAGCCAGCTCGTGATCCGCTTGCTCCCAGTACCGGCTATCGACCCACAACCCTGCAAAGGCGGGCGTGACTACCAGCGTGCCGACCGAGCCGTGAAAACCCGAAAGCCACTGGCGCCCCTGCCAGTAACCGGGCAGGTATTCGGAAAGGTGGGGGTCGGCCGAGGGTACCAGCAAGGCATCGATGCCCCCTGCGGCCATGGCCTGGCGCACGTGCGCCAGTCGCTCTGGCACGCTTTGCTCAAGGGTGGTCTGAACGTTCATGCGCTCTCCTGCGGCTACATCACGGTTAATCCAGTACCCGATAATGGAACAGCCGCCAGAGCGCTGCAATCGCGGCGACCAAGACACGGCATGCATTGCCCGCCACGCCCTGTGCCAACAGGACGCTTCCTACAAACGGACAGGACCACCGATCAAGTCCCGCTGAACTTCCCCAAAACACCGGCTTCAGACACAGTACATTCATTGCACACAGGCAAATGACCATGCCCAGTGCCTGCGACCGGAAAACCGGCGTGGTGTTGCTCGACACCCGCGAACATACGCCAGAACATGAGCATGCCGTGCACCTCAAGCTCGCCGATGGCCTGGCAGGCCTGCTCGGCTGCCCGCACATACACCCCCCCCATTCAACAACCGCCGCTGACAGCTATTATTACTTGCCTACCGAAACCCTGATCGAGCCAAAACGCCATGCCGCCATGGGCATCCGCAGCGAGCAGGACCTGTTCGGCGGCCTGGTCGCACACCCTTACATGGCGACCAAGGCAATCTCCCACCCGTTGCCGGCCGGAGCCAGCTTTCCGCCAGGCTGGACCGATGACTTCGCCCGACAGGCAAGCGACGCTCTGCTGCGCGGCTATACCGTTTTCAGCAAAGCCGATGCGCGCACCGCCGCTCAGTTGTTATTGCTCGACGGCCCCCTGAGGGTCAAGCCCGTGCTGGCCTGCGCAGGCCGAGGGCAGCAGGTCATCTCAACGGCGAGCGCGCTAGAGCCACTGCTGGCCGCCATGGATGACCAGGACCTGGCACTGTGGGGGCTGGTACTCGAAGAAGATCTGAGCGACGTGCAAACCTTCAGCGTTGGCCAGGTGCGTGTCGCCGGCCTGACCTGCAGCTATCACGGCACCCAGCAACTGACCCACGATCATCAGGGCACCGAGGTGTATGGCGGTTCTGACCTGGTAGTAGTACGTGGTGACTATCAGGCGCTGCTGCAACTGCCGCTGGAAGACCACCTGCGCCTTGCCATCAACCAGGCCATGGCCTACGAGCAGGCTGCCGAGCAGCACTTCCCTGGCTTCATCGCCTCGCGGCGCAACTACGACATCGCTCGCGGCCTGAACCCTCAGGGCCACCTGCGTAGTGGCGTGCTCGAACAATCCTGGCGCCTGGGCGGTGCGAGCAGTGCCGAGCTGCTGGCCCTGCAGGCTTTTGCCGATGATCCGGCATTGCAGCGGGTGCGAGCCTCCACGCACGAAGTATTCGGTACGCCCGACCTGCCCGCTGACGCCACCCTCTTCTACCAAGGAAACGACAGTGAACTCGGACAACTCAGCAAATTTGCACGGATTCGCGAACATGGCCGTTCAGAGTGAAACCGTTGAACTGCAAGTCGACAACGACAGCATTGTCGGCACGCTGGTCAGCCCTGGGAGCAAGATGCCAGGCATCCTCTTCGTGCACGGTTGGGGCGGCAGCCAGCAGCGTGATCTGGCCCGTGCCCGACACATCACCGGGCTGGGCTGCGTGTGCATGACCTTCGACCTGCGCGGCCATGAAAAGACCGAAAGCCAACGCCTGACGGTCACCCGTGAACAGAACCTGCAGGACCTGCTGGTGGCCTACGACCGGCTGGTCAGCCATCCAGCCGTAGACAGCAGTGCCATCGCCATCATCGGCAGCAGCTATGGTGGCTACCTGGCAACCTTGCTGACCCGCGAGCGGCCAGTCAGATGGCTGGCCCTGCGCGTACCCGCCATGTATTGGGACGACGAATGGAACACCCCCAAGCAAACCCTCGACCGCCAACGCCTGAATGCCTACCGCCAGCGATCGCTGGGCCCGGCAGACAATCGCGCACTGGCGGCGTGCGCCGAATTCGGCGGGGATGTGTTGCTGGTGGAGTCCGAGCAGGACGACTATGTGCCGCACAGCACATTGATGAGCTACCGTTCGGCATTCGTCGGCGCCCACTCGCTCACCCATCGCATCGTCGACGGTGCCGACCACGCGCTGTCCAGCGAAGCGAGCCAGAAGGCCTACAGCTCGATCCTGGCAGCGTGGATCAGCGAAATGGTGATCGGTGCCCGCCTGGACCGCTACCCGCACTATGCCCCCTGGTATGCCTGAGGCTCACCCCACCTCGCACTGCAGACCACCATCGGCGCCGCGCACCAGGCTGCGCAAGGCCTGATAGGCGGCAAAGTTTACGCCACGCGCCTGATGCTGACCCAGCAGTTCAAGGAAGGGTTCCTCGACGAAGTACTCGGCCGCCGCTACCCAAGCTTGGCGTGACTGCCACTGCAGGTACTGGAGCACCCGGCTGCCATCGTCACTGGCCTGGATGCTGACACCCTGCAGCCCTTCACAGCGCGTGGCCAGCGCTTCGCTGCGCGCCACCAACGCCAGGGCCAGCGCTTGCTGGCACATGCTGGGCACTTCATATTCGATCATTTGGGTGAACCACAGGGCATGAGGGCTTGCCGACATCGACGTTCTCCTGGTTACGGACGCATGCTTCGCGATGCCGAGCAGGGTAAAACCTCAAGTGAAGTCAAGGTCAAGTGGTTTCTGCCTGCCCCTGGCCTGATACCGCAAAACGCCGCCGGTAGTCACTCGGGGTCAGGCCAGTGATGCGCTGGAACACCTTGCGAAACGCGCCCGGGTCCTGGTAACCGACACCCCAGGCGATCTGTTCGACGTTGCGCCGGGTGAGTTCCAGCAAACGGCACGCCCGCCCCACCCTCACCTGCTGACAATACTCGGTCGGTCGCAACCCGGTAGCGGCACGAAAGCGCCGCAGAAAGGTGCGGGCTTCCAGCCCTGCACACGCAGCCATGGCGGCGAGGTCGGCTTCCTGCCCGCCACTGCCCTGCAACCAGTGCTGCACTTTCAGCACCGCCTCGTCACCGTGGTCCAGACGCGGATTGAACACAGCCCCAGGCAGCAGTGCCGCGACCGGGTCGACGGCGAGATAGCGGGCAGTCTCCCGTGCCACCGTAGGCCCCAAAAAACGCTCCAGCAAGCGCAAGCCCAGGTCAGTCCAGGCCATAAGCCCGGCCGAGGTCACGATATCACCGTCATCCAGCAATGGCTGCTGAGACTCTACTCGCACCTTGGGGAAGCGCTGGGCTAGCGCCTGCACGTAGTTCCAGTGCGTGCAGGCCGGGCGACCGTCGAGCAGGCCGCTGGCGGCAATGAAGAACACACCGATACACACCGACGCCAGTACCGTACCGTGCCCGTGCAGCTGGCACAGCGACGCACGGTGACGTTCGAGCAGCTCGGCTTGTGGAGCCGACTCCAGGCTCGGCGGAATGACCAGTACACGCAGGCCCGACGCGGCGACCGCCGGGCTATCCGGGGCAGGCAGCAACTGCCCCGCCTCATCTGCCTGCCAGAAGCTGACACGAATGTGCGGCAGTTCGACGGCCCCCAGCTCCGCCACAACCCGGTTGGCCACCAGGAACAGGTCAGCCAGGCCATGCACAGCGGCGCGCTGCACGCCGGGGTACAGCAGCAGGCCGATGTCCAGGCTGGCGAGGGTGTCAGTTTTTGCCTGCATAGTGTCGTTCGCGCCAATCCTCAGGTCAGTGCACACAGCCTATAACTAACGTCTCCCGACGACTACTGCCACAGGAGGCAGCATGAGCAAGCAGGCGCTGATCATCATCGACATCCAGAACGACTACTTCCCGGGCGGCAAGTGGCCCCTCGTGGGCGCCGACCAGGCGGCCGACAACGCCGCCCGGCTGCTGGCGGCGGCGCGCCAGCGCGGCGAGCTGGTGGTACATGTGCGGCATGAATTCGACAGCGTCGATGCACCATTCTTCGCGCCCGGCTCGCTGGGTGCGGCCATTCACAGCAAGGTCGAGCCGGTAACAGGTGAACCGGTGGTGCTCAAACACAAGGTCAACGCCTTCCTCGGTACCGACCTTGAGCTCACGCTGGACCGGCATGGCGTCGAAGCCCTGACCATCGTTGGCAGCATGAGCCACATGTGCATTGACGCCGCTACCCGCGCTGCAGCTGACCTGGGCTACACGGTGACCGTGGCGCATGATGCTTGCGCTACCCTGCCACTGGAGTTCAATGGCAAGCAGGTGCCGGCTGCGCAGGTGCATGATTCGGCTATGGCGGCCTTGGCGTTTGCCTATGCCTCGGTGGTGAAGACGGATGAGCTACTGAAAAACTGATCGGGTTAACGCTCTTCAGGGAGCGGGCTGGGCAATCGGCTACAGGTATCGCTGCAGGCATCAGGCTTGCCCGATGCCTGCAGCGACTCAAATCACCACATTGCGCACAAATCTCACCGCAACCCCAGCATCATTACGGTAGGCGTACCGGCAATTGCTGGGAAACACATGAAACTGCCCCACCTGCAGGCAATGCTCGATCCCTTCGATAATCAGCGTCAGTTGCCCTTCAGCCACATAGATCTGCTCGCTCCAGCCTTCGGCATCAGCCTCGCTGGAATAGCACTCGCCCGGTGCAAGGGTCCACTCCCAAAGCTCCACCTCACGCCGTGCCGCACTGCTACCCAGCAGCACTGCCCGGCTCTGCGGGTATACCCCGGCCCAGGCCAATTCCTCGATGCGGCCGGGGTCGCGCTGGTCAGGCGCCTGAATCAGGGTGCTGAACGCCACCCCCAAGGCTTCGGCGATCAGGTCGAGGGTAGTCAGGCTGACGTTCTTCTCGCCTGCCTCGATCGCCACCAGCATGCGCCGGCTGACGCCTGAGCGCTCGGCCAACGCCGTCTGGCTCAACCCGCCAGCGTTGCGCAGGCTGCGTACGTTGAGGCTCACATGCTGCAGCACCGATGCCCGATGCGAAGTATCTTTGTGCACTATATTGCTCACTGGTCAAGATTGCGCAGTATACTGCCCACTTTGCGGCGATTGTGCGCCGCCCCCTCCGAGTGCGCAAGACCATGAGCCAGGCCCGCAACACACCCACCCCCGCCGTTACCTTCCGCCTGAGCAAGGCAGAACTGGTGCTGGTGTTCATCACCATGTTGTGGGGCGGCACCTTCCTGCTGGTGCATAACGTAATGACCGTCAGCGGCCCGATGTTCTTCGTCGGCCTGCGCTTCGCTGCGGCAGCGCTGTTCGTAGGCGTGGTTTCGGCGCGGGCGTTGCCCGGGCTGACCTTCACCGAGCTCAAGGCCGGCATGCTGATAGGCGTGTCGATCATGCTCGGCTACGGCCTGCAAACCATGGGTCTGCAGACCATCAGCAGCAGCCAGTCGGCGTTCATCACTGCGTTGTACGTGCCGTTCGTGCCGCTGTTGCAGTGGCTGGTGCTGGGCCGCCGGCCTGGCCTGATGCCCAGCATCGGCATTTGCCTGGCGTTCATCGGCCTGATGCTGCTGGCCGGCCCGGAAGGCGGCAGCCTGCACTTCAGCGAGGGCGAGGTGGTTACCCTGGTCAGCGCCGTCGCCATCGCTGCCGAAATCATCCTGATCAGCCGTTACGCCGGCCAGGTCGATGTGCGCCGGGTCACCGTCGTGCAACTGGCGACCGCTTCGCTGCTGGCGTTCCTGATGATCGTACCGACCCAGGAACGCATCCCCGACTTCTCCTGGCTGCTGCTGGCCAGCGCAATAGGCCTGGGTGCCATGAGCGCGGTGATCCAGGTGGCCATGAACTGGGCGCAGAAGTCGGTCTCGCCCACCCGCGCCACCCTCATTTATGCCGGTGAACCGGTGTGGGCCGGGATCGTCGGGCGCATCGCCGGCGAACGCCTGCCGGGCGTGGCGCTGCTCGGTGGCCTGCTGATCGTGATCGCGGTGGTGGTCAGCGAACTCAAGGTACGCCGCCCCCGCGAAACCGTCGAAGCACACGACGTCCAGAGTGAAGGCGAGCGCCAGACCGGCCTGTAAAGATGACAACAGCGACTATGCTTTGTAAAAAACTGTTATAAAAAAACAGCTTGTCACAGCCTGTTTGTAGGATTCTGCGACAGCTTGCGTGTTGGTGATCACTTCCCCGGCACGTATGATCTTTGCAAACTTCTCCAGAATAGGCCCCTATGTCATTGATAGTGCTATTGCTTCTGCCGTTCGTGGGCAGTTGCCTGGCAGCCGTGCTGCCGCACAACGCACGTAACGCCGAGTCCATTCTCGCCGGGCTCGTGGCCTTGGTCGGCACCGTCCAGGTAGCACTGCTGTACCCTCAAATTGCCCACGGGGGCGTGATTCGCGAAGAATTCCTCTGGCTGCCCAGCCTGGGGTTGAACCTGGTACTGCGCATGGACGGCTTTGCCTGGCTGTTCTCGCTGCTGGTGCTGGGCATCGGCACACTGGTGTCGCTGTATGCGCGCTACTACATGTCGCCACAGGACCCGGTGCCGCGTTTCTTCGCCTTCTTCCTGGCCTTCATGGGCGCCATGCTCGGCCTGGTAATCTCCGGTAACCTGATTCAGCTGGTGTTCTTCTGGGAACTGACCAGCCTGTTCTCATTTCTTCTTATCGGTTACTGGCACCACCGCGCTGACGCCCGCCGCGGCGCCTACATGGCGCTCATGGTGACCGGCGCGGGTGGCTTGTGCCTGCTGGTGGGTGCCCTGCTGCTCGGCCATGTGGTCGGCAGCTATGACCTGGACAAGGTCCTGGCTGCCGGCGACACCATCCGCCAGCATGCGCTTTATCCGGTGCTGCTGCCCCTGATCCTCATTGGCGCGCTGAGCAAAAGCGCACAGTTCCCCTTCCATTTCTGGCTGCCCCATGCCATGGCAGCGCCCACTCCGGTATCGGCCTATTTGCACTCTGCCACCATGGTCAAGGCCGGGGTATTCCTGCTAGCGCGGTTCTGGCCGGTGCTGTCAGGCAGCGAAGAGTGGTTCTGGATCGTCGGCGGTGCCGGCGCCCTCACCCTGCTGCTCGGCGCTTTCGCCGCCATGTTCCAGAACGACCTCAAGGGGCTGCTGGCCTATTCGACCATCAGCCACCTGGGGCTGATTACCCTCCTGCTGGGCCTGAACAGCCCGCTGGCCGCGGTCGCCGCCGTGTTCCACATTCTCAACCACGCCACCTTCAAGGCCTCGTTGTTCATGGCCGCCGGCATCATCGACCACGAAAGTGGAACCCGCGACATCCGCCGCCTCAGCGGCCTGATCCGCCTGGTGCCATACACTGCCACCCTGGCCATGGTGGCCAGCGCCTCGATGGCCGGCGTGCCGCTGATGAACGGCTTCCTGTCCAAGGAAATGTTCTTCGCCGAAACGGTGTTTATCAGTTCCACTGCCTGGGTCGAAGCAACGTTGCCGGTGATCGCCACCCTGGCCGGTACCTTCAGCGTGGCCTACGCCCTGCGCTTTACCGTGGATGTGTTCTTCGGTCCCACCGCCCAGGACCTGCCCCACACCCCGCACGAGCCGCCACGCTGGATGCGTGCTCCGGTCGAGCTGCTGGTACTCACCTGCCTGGTGGTGGGCATCTTCCCCGCCCAGTCGGTCGGTCCGCTGCTGGCCGCCGCAGCCCTCCCGGTAGTAGGCGGTACTTTGCCGGAGTACAGCCTGGCGATCTGGCATGGCTGGAATGCGCCACTGATCATGAGCCTGGTGGCCATGAGCGGCGGCATCGTGCTGTACCTGCTGCTGCGCAAGCAACTGCGCCTGGGCCGCTTCCCCTACCCACCGTTGATCGAACGTTTCAATGGCAAGCGCCTGTTCGAGCACGGGCAGGTTCACCTGATGCTGCTGGCGCGGCGCATCGAACGCCTGTTCACCACCCGCCGCCTTCAGTCGCAGCTGTTCATGCTGGTGCTCGCGGCCTTCCTCGCCGGCCTCACGCCCATGCTCTACAGCGGGCTCAGCTGGGGCGACCGGCCTAAGATCCCGGGTTCCGGCGTGTTCGTCGCGCTGTGGCTGATCGCCATCGCCTGTGCCATCGGCGCCGCGTACCAGGCCAAGTACCACCGCCTGGCAGCACTGATCATGGTCAGTGTCTGCGGCCTGATGACCTGCATCACCTTTGTCTGGTTCTCCGCACCCGACCTGGCCCTGACCCAGCTGGTGGTCGAAGTGGTCACCACCGTGCTGATCCTGCTTGGCCTGCGTTGGTTGCCACGGCGTATCGAAGGGGTATCGCCACTACCGGGCAGCCTGGAGCGTGCGCGCATGCGCCGCCTGCGCGACCTGCTGCTGGCGGTGCTGGTGGGTGGCGGGATGGCCTTGCTGTCCTACGCCATGCTGACCCGGCCGACCCCCAACGACATTTCCTCGTTCTACCTGAGCCGTGCACTGCCCCAAGGCGGCGGCACCAATGTGGTCAATGTCATGCTGGTCGACTTCCGCGGCTTCGATACCCTCGGTGAAATCACTGTGCTGGTGGCCGTGGCGCTGACCGTGTTCGCCCTGCTGCGGCGCTTCCGCCCGCCCAAAGAGAGCATGCAGTTGCCTGCGCAACAACGCCAGCTGGCGCGTGACGTGGTCACCGACCTGATCAACCCGCGGCATGCCACCGACACCGCCCTGGGCTTCATGATGGTGCCTGCGGTGCTGGTGCGCCTGCTGTTGCCAATCGCCCTGCTGGTGTCCATGTACCTGTTCATGCGCGGCCACAATCAGCCAGGCGGCGGCTTCGTCGCCGGCCTGGTGATGTCGGTGGCGTTCATCCTGCAATACATGGTGGCGGGCACCCAGTGGGTGGAGGCGCAGATGAGCCTGCGCCCACTGCGCTGGATGGGCACCGGGTTGCTGTGCGCCACCCTGACCGGAATCGGCGCCATGCTGCTGGGCTACCCGTTCCTGACCACCCATACCGCCCACCTGCACCTGCCTTTGCTCGGTGATGTGCACGTGGCCAGCGCGCTGTTCTTCGATGTTGGCGTGTACACCGTGGTGGTCGGCTCGACCCTGCTGATCCTCACTGCCCTGGCGCACCAGTCGGTGCGCGCCTACCGCCCGGGCAATTCATCGAAAACCAGCCAAGCAGGAGCCGCCTGATGGAAGAAGTCATTGCAGTCGCCATCGGCGTGCTGGCCGCCTCGGGGGTGTGGCTGATTCTGCGCCCGCGGACCTACCAGGTAATCATGGGCCTGTGCCTGCTGTCGTACGGCGTAAACCTGTTCATCTTCAGCATGGGCAGCCTGTTCATCGGCAAGGAGCCCATCATCAAGGAGGGCGTCACCCAAGACCTGCTGCACTACACCGACCCGTTGCCTCAGGCCCTCGTGCTTACGGCCATCGTCATCAGCTTCGCCATGACGGCGCTGTTTCTGGTGGTGTTGCTGGCCTCGCGCGGCCTGACCGGTACCGACCACGTGGATGGCCGGGAGCGTGACGAATGAATGGCATGAGCCAACTGATCGTCGCGCCCATTCTCCTGCCACTGGTGACGGCAGCGGTGATGTTGCTGCTGGGCGAGAAACATCGGCGTATCAAGGCCCGGCTCAACCTGCTGTCGACCTTCGCCGGCCTGGCCATCGCCGTCAGCCTGCTGCTGTGGGTGCGCACCCAGGGCCAGGCGGAATCGATCGGCGTCTACCTGCCGGGCAACTGGCCAGCACCGTTCGGTATCGTCCTGGTGGTGGACCACCTTTCGGCATTGTTATTGACCCTCACCGGTGTCATCGGCTTCAGCGCCCTGCTGTTTGCCCGCGCCCGCTGGGACGGTGCCGGGGCCAGTTTCCATGCGTTGTTTCAGATTCAGCTGATGGGGCTTTACGGCGCCTTTCTCACCGCCGACCTGTTCAACCTGTTCGTGTTCTTCGAGGTGCTGCTGGCAGCCTCCTATGGCTTGCTGCTACATGGCTCGGGGCGTGCGCGGGTACGAGCCGGCCTGCACTACATTGCCATCAACCTGTTCGCTTCGTCGCTGTTCCTGATCGGCGCAGCGATGCTGTATGGGGTAACCGGCACCCTGAACATGGCCGACCTGGCGCTGAAGATTCCACTGGTACCGGAGGCGGACCGCGGCCTGCTGCATGCCGGCGCGGCGATCCTGGCCATGGCCTTCCTGGTCAAGGCCGGCATCTGGCCGCTGAACTTCTGGCTGGTGCCGGCCTACGCCTCAGCCAGCGCGCCGGTAGCCGCGTTGTTCGCCATCATGACCAAGGTCGGCCTTTACGCCCTCCTGCGCCTGTGGACGTTGCTGTTCTCCGGGCAGGCCGGCGCATCGGCGCATTTCGGTGGCGAGTGGCTGGTGTACGGTGGCCTGGTCACCCTGGCGGTGGCTGCAGTGTCGATCCTGGCCGCACAGCGCCTGGAGCGCATGGCAGCGCTCAGCATCCTGGTTTCGGCCGGCACCCTGCTCGGCGCCGTCGGTTTTGCCCAGTCGGCGCTGACTGGTGCGGCGCTGTTCTACCTGGTCAACTCGACCCTGGCGCTGTGCGCGCTGTTCCTGCTTGCCGAACTGGTCGAACGCTCGCGCTCGGCCAACGAAGTGCCGCTGGACGAAGAAGAAGACGCCATGCCGCCACCGCTGGAGTCGTTACACCCGCCCAAAGGTATCAACCTCGACGACGAGCAGAAGGTGGTGATTGGCCAGATCATCCCCTGGACCATGGCGTTCCTCGGCCTCAGCTTCATCGCCTGCGCCTTGCTGATCATAGGTATGCCGCCGTTGTCAGGCTTCGTCGGCAAGCTCAACCTGATCAGCGCACTGTTCAACCCGCAAGGCCTGGGCGTGCCGGCCGAGCAGCCGCTGAGTGCGGCGGGCTGGGGCCTGGTGGCGCTGCTGATCCTGTCCGGCATGGCCTCGCTCATCGCCTTCGGCAGGGTCGGTATCCAGCGCTTCTGGAAACCCGAAGAGCGCCCGTCGCCAGTGCTACGCCGCTATGAGTGCCTGCCCATCGTCATCCTGCTAGGCCTCTGCATCATCCTCAGCCTCAAGGCCGAGCCGTTGCTGCGCTACACCCAGGACACCGCTGCCAGCCTGCAGGCCCCCGATGCCTATATCGAAGCCGTGATGGCCGCACGGCCGATTTCTGGGCCCACCTCGCTCGACGTACAGGTGCAGCCATGAACCGACTGTTCCCCGCTCCGCTGCTCTCGGTTTCGCTATTCGGCCTGTGGCTGCTGCTGAATCTATCGGTCAGCCCTGGCAACCTGCTGCTAGGTGCCGCACTTGGCGTGCTGGCGCCACTGCTGATGGCGCCGCTGCGCCCACAGCATGCCCACGTGCGTCGGCCAATCGTCATCGCCCGGCTGATTGGCCGGGTAGGCATGGATGTGATCATGTCCAATTTGCTGGTGGCCCGTGGCGTCCTGCGTGCCGGCAAGCAACCACCACGCTCGGCGTTCGTGCATATTCCGCTGGCCCTGCACGACGCACATGGGCTCGCGGCACTGTCGATGATCACCACTGTAGTGCCCGGCACGGTCTGGTCCGAGCTGGCGCTGGACCGCAGCGTATTGCTGCTGCACGTGTTCGACCTGGAGGATGAGGCTGCCTTTATCCAGCACTTCAAGGACACCTACGAACGCCCGCTGATGGAGATATTCCAATGACAGGCCTGCTCGCCAACGCTGTCCTCGCCAGCCTGTTCATCTTCACCTTGGCCATGGGCCTGGCGCTGGTCCGGCTGTTCCGTGGCCCGTCCGCCCAGGACCGGGTGCTGGCGCTGGACTACCTTTACATCCTGGCCATGCTGACCATGCTGGTGCTGGGAATCCGTTATGCCAGTGACACCTACTTCGAAGGTGCCCTGCTGATTGCGCTGTTCGGCTTCGTCGGTTCGTTTGCCCTGGCGAAGTTTCTGCTGCGCGGTGAGGTAATCGAATGACCGAAACCCTGGTACTGCCCTTCTGGCTGGAAGTGGTCACCGCCGCGCTGCTGCTGGCCGGCAGCCTGTTCGCGCTAGTCGGAGCAATAGGCCTGGTGCGCCTGAAGGATTACTTCCAGCGCATGCACCCACCTGCGCTGGCGTCGACCATTGGCGCCTGGTGTGTAGCGCTGGCTTCGATCATCTACTTCTCGTGGCTCAAGGAAGCCCCGGTCCTGCACGCCTGGCTAATTCCCATTCTGCTGTCGATCACCGTGCCGGTCACCACGCTGCTGCTGGCCCGGGCGGCGTTGTTTCGCAAGCGCATGTCTAAAGAGCCAGTGCCTGAAGAAGTCAGCAGCGGCCGCGACCGGGGCAACTGAAGGGCCGCCGTCTCAGCCTTGGCTGAGGCGCTGCAGCTCCCGCCGCACCATGGCGACATAAGGGGGCGGGCCGAGTTGGTACAGCTCACCCGCGACCCAGTTCAACCATGCGCCTTGCAGCTCCCCACGCCTGCCCAGCAAACGTTCGGCCTCAGCCACAGCATCCGCCTGGTGCAGCCGATGAAATTCGGCACGCGAGGCAGGTGCACTATCGCTGTCGGTCATTCACTGGCCTTGAAGGTGGTCAGCTCGCCTTTGCGCCATTTGGCAACCTTGCCGGTCACCGCCTTGAGCAATTTGCCCAGGCCTTCCTGCACCTGCTGTTGCGCGGCGAAAACCAGCATTACGCCGTGCCCCTCGCGCAACACGATGCCCTCGCCTTGAGGTACCGAGACGAAGGCATAATCGCCCACGCCATACACATTCAGTTTGATATCGCGAAAGCGCATTTCCAGCTTGCCACCTTCGCGGCTGGGCAACACGGCAGCGCGGAAGTGGTCGCCGACTTTCAGTTCGAGGCGCTGCTTGTCATCGACCACCAATGCGTTTTCGGTGTCGATCTCGGCCATGTAAAGGCCTTCAGGAGTTTGTTCGGTAACGTAGATAAAACGACCCTGGAACAGCTGGGCCAATTTACCGCGCAAGTCGCCCAAGGCGAACAACGCATGGGTATCAAGTGTGCTGACTGCCAATGAAGTAATCCTCAACCGGTTACAACCCGCCCTCCCCCAAGCTCGGGGAGGCACGGCCATTTCTTATCGATAGGCGAAAAGAGTAATAAAGCGATATGCGAAATGTCTGTGCCCGCTGACGATGCAGCGTGCAGGAATCTTTACTCTGGTTTGCCAGATTCGCCCTCAACCGAAGGCGTTTGGCTCATTCCCGGTTTGGGAAGCGTGATGCCTGAGACCACTCACCAGAAAACGCAACCATGGGGGTGAGCCTGCAAGAAGACAAGCCCTGGCATCCATGTGCGCATTACTGTGGGACAAATATGCCCGAAAACACCGAAACCCGTCGAGAGGCAATAAACAATTTCAGGCAGCCAGGCCTTTCTCAAGTTGCTGCTGCCAGGCAGCCTGACACTCTATTGCCTCTTCACGCGTAGCGAAAGCGGTGCCCCGGCGCTCGCCATTGACCAGCACCACCCAGCAGATGCGTTTGCCCAGCGCCTGCAAGGTGGCTGGCACACCCGAACCTATCATCACGGCTACATCGACCCGGCTATTCATCCTGCCCTCCGGCATTTAGTTAGCACCCTAACGATAAAGCCATGATACGCCTGCCCGCCTGGAGAAAACAGCGCTTCGCGGTACAGCAGTGTTACGCGCTGGGCAACAAAACCGGTACCTGCAAGAAACGCGAAAAGCCCCAGGGATCGCTCCGTGGGGCCTGGCACCGCGCGCGGGGTTATACCTGGCGCTGGTGACGGTCGAGCTGCTCGTGGCGCTCCTGGGCTTCGATGCAGTACTTGGTGGTCGGGCTGATCAGCAGGCGCTTCAGGCCAATGGGCTCACCGCTGTCATCGCACCAGCCGAAGCTCTCGTCGGAGATACGATCCAGGGCCATTTCCAGCTGGGGCAACAAGCGCTGGTCGCGGTCGATGGCATTGACCAGCCAGCTACGCTCTTCTTCGACCGAAGCCACATCGGCGGGGTCCGAAGGAGTGTCCAGGCCTTCGATGGTGGCACGGCTGAGCTCGATGCGTTCATGGGTTTCGACTTTCATCGACTGCAGCAGGCCAGTGAAGAAAGCCAGCTGGTCAGCGTTCATGTAGTCATCGGCCGACATGGCCAGCAACTGTTCCTTGGTCATCGATTTCTCTATGAAAAAATGTGCATTGGGGCGATTCGGGTGCCGCCGACGCCTTGGCATCGGCAGCGGAAATTTTCAAGCGCCAACCGGCACTCTTTTACAGGGGGCGGCAGTCTAAGGCGCCACGTCGCGTGGAGCAACTGCAATCGGGTGCAAATTTGCTTCCAGTGCTTACAATCCGCCGGTCGGCACCCCAGGTCTGCTGCATAGCCAGTAGTAAACAGTATTTCTGGCTGCGGCCGTGTCGCCGGCTTTCGATCTTGCTCTTGATCTTGCTCTTCGCGACTTCAGGAGGCCGGAGTGAGGGAACCCCGGAGCGCAGCGCAGGGGCCGGATGATGGGAGCGCAGCGTTTTTTTACTTTTTGTCGCGTCTGACAAAAAGTGACTCGCCGTAAGGGCGAAAAGGTGAGTCAGCGTCACCTTCGCAAACGGACTGTTCGCTGCACCAAAACAGCCATATCCGCTTTTTAGCTTCTTGCGATGTGGGCCTTAACACAGTGTAGACATTCGTTCGCGCAGGTGGCGCTGAGTCACCTTTCCGCCCTTCCGGCGGGTTACTTTGGTCTTG
>NZ_JBWKXT010000087.1:0-18629 GCF_059423245.1 Pseudomonas sp. GW460-LB5 | reverse complement strand
GGGCTGCGGCAGCAGCCCCGGCACTGTGTGCTGAGGCGCAGGTCTTGGGGCTGCTGCCGCAGCCCATCGCGGCACAAGGCCGCTCCTACAGGGACCGTGCCAGCCTGGACAGCAAAGTAGGCTCAAATCTGCGACAATCGCGCATCCTTCGAATGCCGATCATGAAAAAGCAGGCTCACCTGCATCACTAAAAAGCCCCATGACTGACCACGCCATCGACAAACTGCTGCAAAACCTCGACCACGCCATGATCGCCGACCGCCATCGCCTGCGGCGGCAACTGCACGAACTGCGCAAGCGCCCCGACGAGGCGAAACTGGCGCAGTGGGTGGAAAAGGTCCAGGCCTCCTGCGCTCAGGTCACCGCGCGCCAGCAGAGTGTGCCGACCGTGCGTTACGACGACAACCTGCCGATCGCCGCCAAACGTGACGAAATAAAGAAGGCCCTGGCCGAGCACCAGGTGCTGGTGATCGCCGGCGAAACCGGTTCGGGCAAGACCACCCAGCTGCCGAAGATCTGCCTGGAGCTGGGCCGTGGCAGCCATGGCCTTATTGCCCACACCCAGCCGCGCCGGATCGCCGCGCGCAGCGTGGCGGCGCGGGTTGCCGAAGAGCTGGGCACGCCCCTGGGCGGGCTGGTTGGCTACCAGGTGCGTTTCGAAGACCAGAGCGACTCCAATACCCTGGTCAAGCTGATGACCGACGGTATCCTGCTGGCCGAAACCCAGCACGACCGCCTCCTGGAGCGTTACGACACCATCATTGTCGACGAAGCCCATGAGCGCAGCCTGAACATCGACTTCCTGCTCGGCTACCTGAAGACCCTGCTGCATCGCCGGCCGGACCTGAAGCTGATCATTACCTCGGCGACTATCGACCTGGAGCGTTTTTCCAAGCACTTCGACGACGCGCCCATCATCGAGGTGTCCGGGCGCACTTTCCCGGTGGAAACCTGGTACCGCCCGCTGACCAGCGAGCAGGACGAGGAAGGTAACCAGATCGAGGATGACCTCACCGTCGACCAGGCCATCCTCGCGACCCTGGATGAGCTTTCGCACCATGAGCGCAGTGAGGGCAAGGGGCCGGGCGATGTGCTGATCTTCCTGCCGGGCGAGCGGGAAATCCGCAATGCCGCCGAGATCCTGCGCAAGGCGCAACTGCGCCACACCGAGATTTTGCCGCTGTACGCACGCCTGTCGCCAGCGGAGCAACAGCGCATCTTCCAGCCGCACACCGGGCGGCGCGTGGTGCTGGCCACCAACGTTGCCGAAACCTCGCTGACGGTACCTGGTATCCGCTACGTGATCGACACCGGCACGGCCCGCATCAGCCGCTACAGCTACCGCGCCAAGGTACAGCGCCTGCCTATCGAGGCGGTGTCCCAGGCCAGTGCCAACCAGCGTAAAGGCCGCTGCGGCCGGGTAGAGCCAGGCATCTGCGTACGGCTTTACAGCGAAGAAGATTTCAACAGCCGGCCCGCGTTCACCGACCCGGAGATCTTGCGCACCAACCTGGCGGCGGTGATTCTGCAGATGCTGCATTTGCGCCTGGGTGCGATCGATGCCTTCCCGTTCATCGAGCCACCGGATGGCAAGGCCATCAGCGACGGCTTCAACCTGCTGCAGGAGCTGTCGGCGGTCAACCGCGAGAACCAGCTGACCCCCATCGGCCGCCAACTGGCACGTCTGCCGGTCGACCCGCGGCTGGGCCGCATGCTGCTTGAAGGCGCACGCCAGGGCAGCCTGCAGGAAGTGCTGATCGTTGCCAGTGCGCTGTCGGTGCAAGACCCACGCGAGCGCCCGCCGGAGCGCCAGCAGGCTGCTGATCAGGCGCATGCGCAGTGGAAGGACGCTGATACCGACTTTGCCGCACTGGTCAATTTGTGGCGGGGTTTCGAAGAGCAACGCCAGGCCCTGACTGCCAGCCCGTTGCGCAACTGGTGCCGCAAGAATTTCCTCAACTACCTGCGCTTGCGCGAGTGGCGCGATGCCCATCGCCAGTTGTCGTTGATCTGCCGCGAGCTGCAGCTGGTGGTCAACAAGGAGCCGTCTGACTACCAGAAGGTGCATAAGGCCATCCTTAGCGGCCTGCTCAGCCAGATTGGCCAGAAAACCGAAGAGGGCGATTACCAGGGCGCCCGCCAGCGGCGCTTCTGGGTGCATCCGTCTTCCGGCATCGGCCGCAAGCGCCCGCAGTGGGTAATGGCCGCGGAACTGGTGGAAACCACCAAGCTGTATGCGCGTATGGTCGCCAAGATCGAGCCTGACTGGATCGAGCCGCTGGCGACCCACCTGATCAAGAAGAATCACTTCGAACCGCACTGGGAAAAGAAGCGTGGGCAGGTGGTGGCCTATGAGCAGATCACCCTCTATGGCCTGATCCTGGTCGGCCGCCGGCCGGTACACTTCGGCCCGATCGACCCGGTGACCTCGCGTGAGCTGTTCATTCGCGAGGGCCTGGTTGGCGGTGAAATCCAGTCGCGGGCCAAGTGCCTGGCGGCAAACAAACGCCTGCTCGAAGAACTCGACGAGCTGGAGGCCAAGGCTCGTCGGCGCGACATTCTCGCCGACGAAGAAACCCTCTACGCCTTTTACGAAGCGCGCTTGCCGGCGGAGATCCACCAGACCGCGACCTTCGATGCCTGGTACCGCATGACCAGCCAGAAGGACCCGAACCTGCTGATCATGCGCGAGGAAGACGTGTTGGCCCGTGAGGCCAGCGAAGTCACCGCTGCGCAGTACCCGGACAGCCTGCAAGTCGGTGAACTGCGCCTGCCGTTGACCTACCACTTCGAACCAGGCCACCCGCGTGACGGCGTGACCGTGCGGGTGCCGGCACCGCTGCTGCCAAGCCTGCCCGGCGAGCGCCTGGAATGGCTGGTGCCAGGCCTGCTGGAGGCCAAGTGCGTGGCGCTGGTGCGCAACCTGCCCAAGGCGCTGCGCAAGAACTTCGTGCCGGTGCCGGACTTCGTCAAGGCCTCGCTGGCGCGCATGACTTTCGGTCAAGGGGCGCTGCCGCAGGCCCTGGGCCAGGAGCTGTTGCGCATGACCGGTGCACGGGTGTCCGATGAGGCCTGGGACGAATCGGTCAAGCTGGTCGAAGGCCACCTGCGGATGAACATCGAAGTGGTCGATGGCCAAGGCAAGTTCCTTGGCGAAGGCCGCGACCTGGCCGAGCTGACTGCACGCTTTGCCGCTGCCAGTCAGGCAGCGCTGGCGGTGCCGCGTGATGCCAAAAGCGAACAGCCGGTGCAGGCCAAAGCCTTCAGCGAAGTGAAACAGACCGCCCAGCAGAAGATTGCCGGCCTGTCGATGACCGTGTACCCGGCACTGGTCGAAGACAACGGCACCGTGCGCGAAGGGCGTTTCTCGACCCAGGCCGAAGCCGAGTTCCAGCACCGCCGCGCGTTGCAACGGCTATTGCTGCAGCAACTGGCCGAGCCGGCCAAGTTCTTGCGCGGCAAGTTGCCGGGGCTGACCGAGTTGGGCCTGCTGTACCGTGAACTGGGTCGGGTCGAAGCGCTGGTCGAAGACATTCTGCTGGCCAGCCTGGACACCTGCATCCTTGAAGGCGAACAACCGCTGCCGCGTGATGGTGCGGCCTTGGCCGGGCTGGCAGAGCGCAAGCGCGGCAGCTGGGCTGAGCATGCCGAGCGCCTGGCGCGGCAAACCCTGGAAGTGCTGAAGCTGTGGCATGGGTTGCAGAAGCGCTTCAAGGGCAAGATCGACCTGAGCCAGGCGGTGGCGCTGAACGACATCAAGCAGCAGCTGGGTAACCTGGTGTACCCGGGCTTTGTGCGCGAAACACCCGCGGCCTGGTTCAAGGAGCTGCCACGTTACCTCAAGGCGGTGGAACTGCGCCTGGAGAAGCTGGGTTCGCAAGTGCAGAAAGACCGGGTCTGGTCCGGCGAGCTGGCCAACCTGTGGGCGCAGTACAACGCCCGTGCCGACAAGCATGCCCAAGAAGGCAAGCGTGATGAGCAACTGGCGTTGTACCGTTGGTGGCTGGAGGAGTACCGGGTGTCGTTGTTTGCCCAGCAACTGGGAACCAAAGTGCCGATTTCCGACAAAAGATTGAGCAAACAATGGAGCCAGGTGGAAGGCTAACCTCCCTTATTTGTGGCAAACTTTGGGGAGTTTGGGGCCGCTTGCGGCCCTTCGCGGGCGCGCCCGCTTCCACAGGGGTGAGCGTACGCCCCAAAATTGGTACTAAAGTGCCATTAATCTGTCATGTTTCCAGCCAGCGCCCCGTGGCGATGGCCTTTGACCAGAGGAACGACCGTGCATAACGTCGTGATCAGCGGCACCGGCCTGTATACCCCGGCCCAGAGCATTTCCAACGAAGAACTGGTGGCCTCCTTCAACGCCTGGTCGCAGCAGTTCAACCAGGACAACGCCGCTGCCATCGAGCGCGGTGAGGTCGAAGCGGCGCCGCTGTCCGACGCGGCGTTCATCGAAAAGGCTTCGGGCATCAAGAGCCGCTTTGTCATGGACAAGGCCGGCATCCTCGACCCGCAGCGCATGAAGCCACGCCTGCCAGAGCGTTCCAACGACGAGCCGTCGGTGCTCTGCGAAATGGCCGTCGCCGCTGCCCGCCAGGCCCTGGAGCGCGCCGGCCGCACCGCTGCCGATGTCGATGGGGTAATCGTCGCATGCTCCAACTTGCAGCGCCCATACCCGGCCATTGCTATCGAAGTACAACAGGCGCTGGGCATCCAGGGCTTTGCCTTCGACATGAACGTGGCCTGCTCGTCGGCCACCTTCGGCATCCAGACCGCCGCCAACAGCGTGGCCCTGGGCCAGGCGCGCGCGGTGCTGATGGTCAACCCGGAGGTGTGCACCGGCCACCTGAACTTCCGTGACCGTGACAGCCACTTCATTTTCGGTGATGCCGCCACGGCGGTGCTGATCGAGCGTGCCGACCAGGCCACCTCGGCGCACCAGTTCGACATCGTCAGCAGCAAGTTGTGGACCGAGTTTTCCAACAACATCCGCAACAACTTCGGCTTCCTCAACCGTGCGGCGGAAGAGGGTGAAGGTGCGGCAGACAAACTGTTCATCCAGGAAGGCCGCAAGGTGTTCCGCGAGGTGTGCCCAAAAGTGGCCGAGCTGATCGGTGAGCACCTGCAGGAAAACGGCCTGCAACCGAGCGACGTCAAGCGCTTCTGGCTGCACCAGGCGAACCTCAGCATGAACCACCTGATCGTCAAGAAGCTGCTGGGGCGTGAAGTGGCCGAGGAAGATGCACCGGTGATTCTCGACCGTTATGCCAACACCAGTTCGGCGGGTTCGGTGATTGCCTTCCACTTGTACCAGGATGACTTGGCCAAGGGCTCGCTGGGCGTGTTGAGCTCGTTTGGTGCGGGGTATTCGATTGGTAGCGTGATCTTGCGCAAGCGCTGATTGCCTGGTCTGATCCGAGATAGCCGGGGGCCGCTTTGCGGCCCATTCGCGGCACAAGGCCGCTCCTACAAGGGATCGCGTCCCATTGTAGGAGCGGCCTTGTGCCGCGAATGGGCTGCGAAGCAGCCCCCTACAATTTCACAGGCAAAAAAAACGGGAAACGCCGGATGGGGTCGGCGTTTCCCGCTTCAGCTTGAAGCAGAGAGGGTGACGCTTAGAACTTGGCTTCCAGGTCTACCTGCAGGGTGTCTACGTCAGCATCGCTGTTCGGCAGGTTGGAGTAGTCGGTCTTGGCCATCATGTAGGCCGCGCCCAGCGCAAAGTTCTTGTCGATTTCGTAACCCACCTTGAACTTGTGGCCACGGGAACCGGTGAAGCCGTTACCGAAGTCGGAGTCGGTGAACAGGCTCACTACACCGTTACGCTGTACGTCGCGGTAGTTGTAGTCCAGGCTCCAGGCGCCGATCTTGCTCTTCAGGCCGGCCAGCCAGGCCTTGTCCTTGCCGTCGGTGCTTTCGGTGTTCTTGACGAACTGGCCGTAAGCCGACAGCGGGATGGCGAAGCCGGTGAAGTCGACCTGGCCAAAACCTTCCACCAGTTGGAACTCGTTGGTGGTGTTGCCCAGCGAAGCCAGGGCAGCCGAGGCCTTGTCGTTGTCGTAGCCGTAAATGCTGCCGCCCACGGTAACCTTGACGGTGTCAGCCGCGTTGAACTTGGTACCCAGCTGGGCCGCGTACAGCTGCGCGTCGTGCTTGTACTGCACGCCGTCGCCGTCTACGTTGTCTTTCAGGTTGTAGTGGCCGATGCTGCCGAACACTTCGGCGGGGCCGAGGTTGGTCTTGTAGGTAGCCGCCACGCCTTCAGGGTTGATGTCGCTGTCCCAGATGATGTCGCCCATGCTCACCCATGGCTGCATCATCTTGCCGCCGATCAGGTGCAGGTTTGGCACGGCAGTCGGATGCCAGTCGAGGTAGGCCAGGTCGACCCACAGCGATTTCTTCTCGAAATAGTTGTCCAGGCTTTGGTTGGTCGAGCGAGCATCGGCGCTGCTGCCGGTGGCCACACGCACGCCGGCGTCGACCTGCGGGTTGATCTCGCTGTAGAAACCGACACGGGCACGCACGCGCTCACGGTCCTGGTTGCCGCTACGGGAGATCGGGTTGTCAACGTTGACGTCTTCGTAACGCAGGCGCACATCACCCTTGATCTGGGTCTTGGCGGCCCATGCCACTTTTTGTTCAAAGGAGCTCATACGTTCGGACTGAGCTTTCTGGTCGGCCTTTTCCTTGGTTTCTTTTGCCAGGTCGCCCTGCAGTTCGTTGTACTGCGCCTGGTTGATCGAGCCATTGGCGCGGAGCATTTCGAGCAGCTTGGCGTCGACAGCAGCACTGGCCGGGGCGCTCAGAGCCAGCATCATGCCGGTGAGGCTCACTCCGGTAAGTGTAGAAACAAGACGCATAAGGTTCTCCCTACTGAAAAAAATGGGGGAGGCTCAAGCGCCTGCCCCTGCGTTGGCATGTCTTCGGAAAGGGCCTGAATAGACAGGTTCTGGGGTTCCGGAAAACAGGCGCAAGTATTGCGGGGGCCAATGACAGATTAATGTCTAATTAGTGGCACTGTTGTTAAGTAATTGAGAGTAAAAGGATCAGCCTGGCTTTCGTCATTTGAGTGCCGGGCCATCCTTGGGGATACTGAGGGCCTTCAGACAGCGAGCCGAAACCGTGACCAGCCTGTATAGCCTTGCCCATTTGCGTGATCTTCCGGCGGCCACCTGGGATGCCCTGGTGCCGGCGGGCCAACCGTTCCTGCGCCATGCCTTCCTCAGCGCGATGGAAGACAGCGGCAGCGTGCAGCGAAATACCGGCTGGGCCGCCGAGCACCTGGTGCTGGAGCGTGACGGGCAGGTACGGGCACTGTTGCCGGCATATCGCAAATGGCACTCGTTTGGCGAGTATGTGTTCGATCATGGTTGGGCGGAGGCCTGTGAGCGGGCTGGCATCGCCTACTACCCAAAGCTGCTCGGCGCTGTGCCGTTCAGCCCGGTCAGCGGCCCACGGCTGCTGGCGGCCGATCCGGCTGACGGCTTGCTGATGCTGCAGGCCTTGCCGGAGTATCTGGGCAAGGGTGGGCTTTCAGGTGCGCACATCAACTTCACCGACCCGGCGCTGGACGCGCAGTTGGCGGGCCTGCCAGGGTGGATGGAGCGACTGGGCTGTCAGTTCCACTGGCAAAACCGGGGCTATCGCGACTTCCAGGATTTTCTCGACAGCCTGAGCTCGCGCAAGCGCAAGCAGATGCGCAAGGAGCGCGAGCAGGTGGCGGGGCAGGGTATCGACTTCCGCTGGTACCGCGGTGATGAACTGGACGAGGCACAGTGGGATTTCGTCTTTCAGTGTTATGCCAACACCTATGCGGTGCGCCGACGCGCGCCTTACCTGACCCGCGAGTTTTTCAGCCTGCTGGCCGAACGCATGCCCGAGGCGCTGCGTGTGGTGATGGCCCGTCAAGGTGGGCGCGATGTGGCGATGGCCTTGAGCCTGGTGGGGGGCGACAGCCTGTTTGGCCGCTACTGGGGCTGCCTGGATGAGTTCGACCGGCTGCATTTCGAAACGTGTTTCTACCAGGGCATGGACTTTGCCATTGCCGAGGGTTACCAGCGTTTCGATGCCGGAGCGCAGGGCGAGCACAAGCTGATACGCGGGTTTGAGCCGGTGTTGACGCGGTCCTGGCATTACCTGCTGCACCCGGGGTTGCGGCGGGCGGTGGAGGATTTTCTGCTGCAGGAGCGCGAAGGGGTCAAGGGGTATGCCGAGGAGGCGAGGGGGATGTTGCCCTACCGCCGGGACTGATGTGTCTTCGGCTGCAGCGCGATCCCTGTAGGAGCGGCCTTGTGCCGCGAAAGGGCCGCAAAGCGGCCCCGGCAATTATTGCTGCGAAGCTGAAACCTGGGGCTGCTGCGCAGCCCTTTCGCGGCACAAGGCCGCTCCTACAAGAAGCGCGCCGTAGCGCAGATCAGTCGACCCCGACAAAGCCCCCGGTCTGGTGGTGCCATAACCGGGCATACAACCCTTGTTGCTCTAGCAACTGCGCATGGCTGCCACTTTCGACAATCCGGCCCTTGTCCAGCACCACCAGCCGGTCCATCCGGGCAATGGTCGACAGCCGGTGGGCAATGGCAATCACCGTCTTGCCCTGCATCAGCGTCTCCAGGCTCTCCTGAATGGCGGCCTCCACCTCCGAGTCCAGCGCCGAAGTGGCTTCGTCCATGATCAGGATCGGTGCATTCTTCAACAGCACCCGGGCAATGGCAATGCGCTGGCGTTGGCCGCCCGACAACTTGACCCCGCGCTCACCCACATGGGCATCGAAACCGGTGCGCCCCTGGGCGTCCGACAGTTGCGGGATGAACTCGTCGGCGCGGGCGCGGCGAACCGCTTCGTGCAACTGCGCCTCGCTGGCATCGGGGCGGCCGTACAGCAGGTTGTCGCGGATCGAGCGGTGCAGCAACGAGGTGTCCTGGGTGATCATGCCGATTTGTGCGCGCAGGCTGGCCTGGCTCACCTTGGCAATGTCCTGGCCATCGATGAGGATGCGCCCGCCCTGCACGTCATACAGGCGCAACAGCAGGTTGACCAACGTCGACTTGCCCGCGCCGGACGGGCCGATCAGGCCGATTTTTTCGCCCGGGCGAATGTTCAGGTCGAGCCCTTCGATCACATTGGCAGCCTTGCCATAGTGGAAGTCGACATCATCGAAATGCACCGCGCCGCGGCTGACCTTGAGCGCCGGCGCGTTGGGCGGGTCGGTGACGGTAACCGGCTGGGCAATGGTCTGCAGGCCGTCCTGGACCATGCCGATGTTCTCGAAGATGCCGTTGACCACCCACATGATCCAGCCTGACATGTTGACGATGCGGATCACCAGGCCGGTGGCCAGGGCGATGGCGCCAACGGTGATCAGTGACTGGCTCCACAGCCACAGCGCCAGGCCTGTGGTGGCAACCACCAGCAGGCCGTTGAGTGTGGTGATGACCACGTCCATGCTGGTAATTACCCGCGAGGCCAGCTGGGTTTTTTCGGTTTGCTCGCGGATCGCCTCACGTGCGTACTGCTGCTCGTAGTCGGTGTGGGCGAACAGCTTCAGCGTCGCGATGTTGGTGTAGCCGTCGACGATCCGCCCCATCAGCTTGGAGCGGGCGTCGGAGGAGATCACCGAACGTTCCTTGACCCGTGGCACGAAGTAGAACAGCGCGGCGATGTAGCCAGCGATCCAGACCAGCAGCGGCAGCATCAGGCGCCAATCGGCTTCAGCAAACAGCACCAGCGAGGTGATCGCATAGATCAGCACATGCCACAACGCGTCCACCGCCTGCACGGCAGAATCACGCAGCGAGTTGCCGGTCTGCATGATGCGCTGGGCAATGCGCCCGGCGAAGTCGCTCTGGAAGAAATTCAGGCTCTGCTTGAGCACATAAGTGTGGTTTTGCCAGCGGATCAGGCTGGTCATGCCGGGGTTGATGGTCTGATGTACCAGCAGGTCGTGCAGGCCAAAAAACAACGGCCGCAGCAGCAGGATCACCACCAGCATCCAGATCAGTTCACCGCTGTGCTCGCTGAAGAAGCTGGCATTTGGCGTACCTTGGGCCAGGTCGATGATGCGGCTGAGGTAGCTGAACATCGCCACCTCAATCAGCGAGGCGAACAGGCCGACCACCAGCAGGGCAAGGAAGCTGGGCCACACCTGGCGCAGGTAATACAGGTAGAACGGCCACACGGTGGTGGGTGGCGATTCACTGGGGGCTTCGCGAAAGATATCGATCAGTTGTTCAAAACGACGGTACAGCATGGGTAACGACACTCCTGTTCCATCCGGCCCTCAGGCGGTTGCACGTCCCTGTGCAGCCTGCGGTCAGTCGATGCGTTTGGCCGACTTGATGTAGACCGGGTCGGCCGGTACATCACGCATGCCTTTTTTGGTGGTGGTTTGCGAGTTGACGATCTGGTCGACCACGTCCATACCCTTGGTCACCTTGCCGAACACGGCGTACCCGGCGTCGCGCCCCGGGTTAAGGAAATCGTTGTCGGCTACGTTGATGAAGAACTGGCTGGTGGCGGAGTTCGGGTTGGAGGTGCGCGCCATCGACAGGGTGCCGCGGGTGTTCAGCAGGCCATTGCTGGCCTCGTTCTTGATCGGGTCCTTGGTGTTCTTCTGTACCATCTGGTCAGTAAAGCCGCCGCCCTGGACCATGAAGCCGGGGATCACTCGGTGGAAAATGGTGTTGTTGTAGAAGCCGCTGTCGACGTACTCGAGGAAGTTCTTGGTACTGATCGGCGCCTTCTCGGCGTTCAGCTCGATTTCGACCTGGCCGAAGCTGGTGTCCAGCATGACGTGCGGGGTCTTGTCGGAAGCCATGACGCTGGTGGCGAAGGCGACCGAGCAGGCGGTGAGCAGGAGTTTTTTCAGCATGGGCTCAAAGATCCTTGAGAGGTGGAAGCGGCTGCGAGGAACTGCAGCAGGGTCTGGTTGAAGACCTCGGGTTGATCGAGGGGCGTAGCGTGCCGCGAATCGTCGATGACCACCAGCCTGGCGTTGGGCATCAAGGCAACGTAACGCTGTTTCAGTTGTATCGGGGTGTAATCGTGGTCGGCAGCGATGACCAGACTGGGACAGTGAATACGGCCGATGCGTTCCTGCACGCCCCAGTCGACGATGGCGTCGAAGCTCTTGAGGTAGGCGCGCTTGTCGTTACGCGCCCAGCGTTGGGCCATCTTCTGCCGCAGGGCAGCCTGGTGAGGCTTGGGGAACAGTCGTTCGGCCAGGCCCTTGCCGACAGTTTCGACACTGAGGAGGCGTGCCAGGCCCCAGCGCTTGAGCCACCACAGCCAGTCGCTGCGGGTACGGCGCTTGACTTCGGGGGCGCTGTTGACGATGCACAGGCTGCGCAGCCATTGCGGGTGGTCGACGGCAAACTGGAAGCCGACCATACCCCCCATCGACAGGCCGACGAAGTGCACGGGCCCCGTGTGCAGGTGTTCGAGCAGGGCCAGCAGGTCGGCACTGAAGGTGGCTATGTGGTAGCCGTCGCGCGGTTTGTCGGAGCGACCGTGGCCGCGGATGTCCATGAGGATCACCCGGTAATGCCGGCTGAGCACCGGCACCTGCAACTCCCAGTCCTGGCAGCTGGAGCCCAGGCCGTGCAGCAACACCAACGGGTCGCCCTGGCCATATTCCTCGTAATGCAGTGCGCATCCTTCGTGTTCGAAATAGGCCATGGGCGCGGTCCTCTCAGGCTTGCGGGGGGGCTGCGAAGGGCACGTCCAGTGGCGCGGTGTCGAAGTTGCGCAGCAGCTCGATGAGAATCTGCGTGGCCGGGCCCAGGGTCTTCTCTTTGCTCGAATAAAGGTAGAACAGTGGGTGGCGGCTGCCACCCTGATCCAGCGGCAATGGTTTGAGCACACCTTCGCGCAGTTCGCGCTCGATCATGTGTCGGGGCAGCCAGGCAAAGCCCAGGCCGCTGCTGACAAAGGTGGAGGCGGTGCCCAGGCTGCCGACCGTCCAGCGCTGCTCTGCACCCAGCCAGCCAACGTCGCGTGGCTGCGCGCGGCCGGAGTCGCGGATG
Organism: Pseudomonas sp. GW460-LB5; assembly: GCF_059423245.1. Lineage (NCBI taxonomy): Bacteria > Pseudomonadati > Pseudomonadota > Gammaproteobacteria > Pseudomonadales > Pseudomonadaceae > Pseudomonas > Pseudomonas sp. GW460-LB5. The sequence goes on along the minus strand of NZ_JBWKXT010000087.1, from coordinate 6,609 downwards.
ACCACCTGTAGCTGGCTTTCCAGGTCCTGGAAGGTGAGTTCCCTGCCCAGCCGGTGAAGGCTGTGTTCAGGGTGGGCGACGGCGACGAACTCCACCGCGCTCAGCTCGGCGCCCAGGTAGCCGCCAATGCTGTAGCTGCTGATGGCCAGGTCGGCGATGCCTTCGTGCATCACTTCCTCTACGCCCGACAACACCTCTTCACGCAGGCGCACCCGGCAGCCGCGGCTTTGCGGCATGAACGCGGCCAGGGCACGTACCAGGCGGGCACTGGGGTAGGCGGCATCGACCACCAGGCGCACCTCGGCTTCCCAGCCTTGTTCCATATGGTGGGCGAGGTCTTCGAGCTGGCTGGCCTGCTTGACCAGGTGGCGAGAGCGACGCAACAACACGTTGCCCGCCTCGGTGAGCACCGCCTTGCGGCCGTCGATGCGCAGCAGCGGCACACCCAGTTGTTCCTGCATGCGGGCCACGGTGTAGCTGACCGAGGACTGCGAGCGGTGCAGTGCCTCGGCGGCCTGGGCAAACCCGCCGTGATCGACCACTGCTTGCAGGGTTCGCCACTGGTCAAGGGTTACGCGCGGCGCTTTCATCTTTCGCTCCTGTTGTCCTAAGCTGCGCTCTTTCAAGGAGAGCGGCCCATGAAGAAATGTTGTGCGGCAATACTGATGTGCCTGCCCCTCGGGGCCATGGCCTATCCCATCGATGTGGAAAAGGAACTGACCGGGGTCAAGCTGGACTACACCGCCTATGACACGGCCTACGACATCGGCGCCATTACCCTCAACAACTATGGGCAAGTGCCGGCGGCGTGCAAGGTGACCTTCCGCAATGGCCCGGAGGCACCGCGGGTACGCCGGGTGAACGTGCCGGCCGGTAAAAGCGTGGATGTCACTGCCAAATTCAACAGGCAGATCATCAAACTACGGATCGCCGTGAACTGCAGCCCGGAATAAACTGATTAATCGATTGATTGAACCCACTTTTTACGCTTTTTTATCGATAGGTCAAGCCTTAATCTCACCTCCATCGAATCGCACCCTTTTCGCCGATGGAGGCACCCATGTCCCGCGTACTGATCATCGAAAGCAGCGCCCGCCAGCAGGATTCCGTTTCCCGTCAGCTGACCCGTGATTTCATCCAGCAATGGCAGGCCGCTCACCCGGCTGATCAGATTACTGTGCGTGACCTGGCCGTGAACCCGGTGCCGCACCTGGACGCCAACCTGCTGGGTGGGTGGATGAAGCCGGAAGAACAGCGCAGCGCCGCCGAACTTGAGGCCCTGGCCCGTTCCAATGAATTGACTGATGAATTGCTGGCCGCCGACGTGCTGGTGATGGCTGCGCCCATGTACAACTTCACCATCCCCAGCACCCTCAAGGCCTGGCTGGACCACGTGTTGCGTGCCGGCATCACCTTCAAGTACACCCCCACCGGCCCGCAGGGCCTGCTGACCGGCAAGCGCGCCGTGGTCCTGACTGCCCGTGGCGGTATCCATGCGGGCGCCACCAGCGACCATCAGGAACCGTACCTGCGCCAGGTGATGGCGTTCATTGGCATTCATGATGTCGACTTCATCCATGCCGAAGGCCTGAACATGAGTGGCGAATTCCACGAGAAAGGCGTCAACCAGGCCAAGGCCAGGCTGGCGGCAGTGGCCTGAGGTTTACTGAATTCCCAACCCTGACACCTGTTTTTGCTCCTTTGGGTGTACTGCCCGGCCAATGGCCGGGCTTTTTTTGTGACTCTACTGAGCTTTGTAGTGCTCGCGATGCGCCGCGCGGGCGGCGCTCGATTTATGCCCTAACAAAAAAACCATGACAGGCACCTGAATGGTTGAACTCATTCGGCGCAACCCGCTAAGGTCGCGGCCTTGATTACGAGAGGCAACCATGGGCTACCTGATAATCGTCGCGCTGATCCAGGCGTTTTCCTTCAGCCTGATCGGCGAGTACCTGGCCGGGCACGTCGACAGCTACTTCGCCGTGCTCGCACGGGTGCTGCTGGCCGGCCTGGTGTTCCTGCCGCTGACCCGCTGGCGCCAGGTCGAACCGCGTTTCATGCGCTCGATGCTGCTGATCGGCGCACTGCAGTACGGCATCACCTACGTCTGCCTGTACCTGAGCTTCCGCGTACTCACGGTGCCGGAGGTGCTGCTGTTCACCATCCTCACGCCGTTGCACGTGACGCTGATCGAAGACGCCATGAACCGGCGTTTCAACCCATGGGCACTGCTGGCGGCGCTGGTGGCGGTAGCCGGTGCCGCGGTGATCCGCTTCGACAGCATCAGCGGCGAGTTTTTCATCGGGTTCCTGCTGCTGCAACTGGCCAACTTCACCTATGCCGCCGGCCAGGTGCTGTACCGCCACCTGGTCGCGCGCAACCCCAGTGACCTGCCGCACTACGCGCGTTTTGGCTACTTCTACCTGGGCGCCTTGCTGGTGGTGCTGCCGGCCTTCCTGCTGTTCGGCAATGCCCAGCACCTGCCGAGTACCGATGTGCAATGGCTGGTGCTGTTGTTCCTGGGCCTGTGCCCGACGGCGCTGGGCCTGTACTGGTGGAACAAGGGCGCGTGCATGGTTTCTGGCGGCACGCTGGCGGTCATGAACAACCTGCATGTGCCGGTGGGGTTGCTGCTGAACCTGCTGATCTGGAACCAGCACGAGCCGCTGGGGCGGCTGTTCATCGGCGGTGCGATCATCCTGGCGTCCGTGTGGCTGAGCCGGTTGGGCGCACGCGCGCAGGCACCGCTGGCCGGCAAGGCCTGACATGCACACCATCTTCGTGATTGTTGCGCCGATCTTCGCCCTGATCCTCGTCGGCTATCTGTGCCGCAAGACCAACAAGCTGGGTGACAAGGCCGCCGCCGAAATCAACAAGATGGTGGTGTGGCTGTGCCTGCCGGCGTTGCTGTTCAAGGTGACGGCCACTGCCACCTGGAGCGAGATCTGGCATCCGGGGTTCATCGCGGCCTTTGGCACGGGCGCCCTGGCCATGTTCGTGGCCACGCTGTTGTGGCGCCTGAACAGCGGCCATGGCCTGGTGGCGTCGAGCATCGACGGGCTGAGTGCGGGGTATGCCAACACCGGTTACATAGGCATCCCGTTGTGCCTGCTGCTGTTCGGCCAGGCGGGCTTGCAGCCGGCGCTGATTTCATCGTTGATCGTGGTGTGCCTGGTGTTCGCCATTTCGCTGACGCTGATCGAGGTCGGGCTACAAGCGGAGCGGCATATCGGTCGCGCCGTGGTGGTCGTTGGCAAGGCATTGGCGAAGAACCCGCTGGTGATTTCGCCGCTGGCGGGGGCTGGCTGGGCCATGAGCGGGTTGGGGCTGGCCGAGCCGGTGCTGCATTTTCTGGACATGCTGGCGTTGGCCACCACGCCGTGCGCGTTGGTATCGCTGGGTGCATTCCTGGCAGAAAAGCGCGCGGGTGCGCAAGCCAGCCCGTGGCCATTGGTGGGCTTGAAGCTGGTGGGGCAGCCGGCGCTGACCTGGGTGCTGGCATACAAGGTATTCAGCCTGCCGAGCATGTGGGCGGCTTCGGCGGTGCTGCTGGCAGCGCTGCCGACCGGCACGGGGCCGTTCATGCTGGCGGAGTATTACAACCGCGAGGCGGGGCTGATTTCGCGGACGATCCTGTTGTCGACCGTGGCGTCGCTGGTGACCTTGACCGGGCTGTTGTACCTGCTAGGTTATGCGGGGTAGCTACTGGCCCATTCGCGGGTGAACCCGCTCCCACAGAATCAGCATTTACGCGGTCATTGTAGGAGCGGCCTTGTGTCGCGAAAGGGCTGCAAAGCAGCCCCGGCAATCTCAAGCCTCGCTCATCTCTTCCAGCCGACGCGACACAGGCTCTTGCGCCGCACGCCCACTCAATCCCACGCGCATGTCATTGCCACTGGGCTGCTGATACAGGCTCAAGCCAAACTCCGGCAACACCGCCAGCAGATAGTCGAAGATATCCCCCTGAATTCGCTCATAGTCCGCCCACACCGTGGTGGTGGTGAAGCAGTAGATCTCCAGCGGCACGCCTTCGGCCGTGGTCTGCATCTGCCGCACCATGCAGGTCATGTTCGGGTGCACGTTGGGGTGGTTTTTCAGGTAGGCCAGGGCAAAGGCGCGGAAGGTGCCGATGTTGGTCAGCTTGCGGCGGTTAGCCGCCAGCTCGGCGACAGGCCCCAGGGCGTCGTTCCAGTTCTGTAGCTCCTGGCGCTTGCCGGCCAGGTAGTCGCCCAGCAACTGCACCTGGCTCAGGCGCTGCTCCTCTTCGCGGGTGAGGAAACGCACCCCGGCCGCATCGATGAACAGGCTGCGCTTGATGCGCCGGCCACCGGACTGCTGCATGCCGCGGTATTATAACCGATGACCAAAAACATACTATCAACGCAAAACTACTCCCTGATACCCCCAAAAATCCCCCCTCCAATCAGCCTTCCCTGACCCGCTCACCTAAGCTAAAATTAGATATGTCCGCATACTATATACTATATAACAGGTGCGATTCTGATGGCCTACGTCCTGAAAATCAACACGCTTTACCAGAATGACAAGACTGGCCGTGAGGTCATGCTCCCCGCCCTGATCACTCAAGATGGCATCCTGATCTCTTTGCTGCGATTCCTTTCCCAAGCCAAAAAGAGTGCGTCTTGGATGGAGCGGTGCGTCTACGCGGTGCAGCATCTCATCCAGTTCATCAATGCCAACGAGGGCAAGTTCACGAAGGTGACAGAGCTTCTCCAGGCGTTCGTCAATGCTTTGGAGTTGGGCACCATTGACGTTGAGACCTCGACAGATCCCACGGGTTTGTACTGGGTACCGAGGAAGGTGAAGGACTCATCGTTCCTGTTGTATCTCATTACTGTCTACAGCGATTGGCTAGCCGAACAGGACGGTCATAGTGGCGCCCGGGCAAACCCGTTCCGCAAGGCAACCCGGGTTGAGGAGCGAATAAATTGGTGCGCTTACCACCATAAAGAACAGAACATATTCCTGCGCCATTTGATCAAGGATCGCAGTAAGGCAAGTAATGCACACTTTGTTCGTCAGGTTCGTGCTGGCAATGCACCGTCGGCTAATAGAAAAATAACAAAACGATTTCCGGAAAGCGAAATAGATAATCTGTTGGTTAATGGTTGGGTTCGAACTTGTAATGATCCTGGCGCAACAGAGCATGATTTCATTGACTACAAAGGGCGTGCTATCACTATATTGATGCATTACGGTGGCTTGCGTAAGTCTGAACCTTTCCATTGGTATTTGGGGGATTTAGTACTTGACAAGAAAAAGGGAGAGGGCATTGTTCGTATATGGCATCCATCGAATGGGCGATCCCCGGAAAAGGGCTACCGTAATCGTAGAGACTACCTGCAGCGGCGTTATCGTCTTCTTCCGAGAACAGATTATGTGGTTCAAAGAGCTCTCTATGCAGGTTGGAAAGCGCCTAAGCTTATCGATGGTGATGATGGTTATATTGAGATTTACTTCTCCCCGGTCGAAAAGGCGAAGGAGTTTTATGCGAACTACATGAACTATCTGAAATACCAACGGGTCGACCCACCGCCTGAGTTCGATCACCCGTATGCATTTACCAATAGCTCTGGGCATCCTGAAACGATCAAAAATTTCAGCCAGCAACATCGAGCTGCTGTCGAGCGTATCGGCCTTCCTCATAAGAAGGCATTCGGCACTACTGAGCATGGGCACCGCCACGCCTATGGCTTCAGGCTCGCTGCGTACGGTTTCTCCGGCGTGTTCATATCCAAAGCTATGCACCATAAAAATCTGAATTCGCACCTCGTGTACATCGAGCCAAGCAGTGAGGACATCCGGGATGAGATGGAGCGGGTAGAAGGAAAGCAAGTTGAGGTCTGATTCCTGTACATACGGGCCTTACAGAGACCATCGTATCGATCTTCCCGACCTGTTCGATACCGACCCTGTAAAGGCCTGATATGGGGGGCTGATAGAAGCGTGGATCGACTCCCCCCTCTCGCCCTATGGTTCAAGCGATCATCGCTGCAGGCCGCGCTTCCCCAGTCATTGTCGACCTGGGCAGTGCGGGCACGCTAAGCGCTCCTCGGCAGTGATTGCCTCACATGGCCTGCTTCTCAAGTCTTTCCATATAGCCCTACCTAGGCTTCGTACGAAAAGTGCCTGTGGCGATCATGCTGCATTGAAAACAGCCTCGGAATGCTCATTCAACCCGTAACCTTCGCTTCCTCTGCAGTTTTCGCCTCGCCTGACGCTCGTCTCAAGACCTTTGAAGCTGAAGCCTAGCTAACACCCCCTTAGCGCAAGCGCTTCCAGATGGCTCGGCATTGAAAAAAGATGCGACAAATTGTCGCATGACTGCTCAGAGAATCTCCTTCCTCTCCAATTCAGAATTGGAGCCGACTGGCTTCTCAATTTTAAAATGAGGTCGACCGTGCAGGTCTCGATGGTGGTCGAAAGCACGTCCTGTCAGGCGTTGTGCGCCGGCGCGACGCCCCCAGGGCGCGCGGTTTTTAATTCGAAATCATGCCTCAGCCAGCCCATTTAAAAATTGAAACTCCTCCCCTTCATGGAAACGACCAGGCTGAGAGCCCCAAGTTTTGCCATGTGCAGGGAAGTGGC
>NZ_JBWKXT010000086.1:0-18630 GCF_059423245.1 Pseudomonas sp. GW460-LB5 | reverse complement strand
GTGAGATCGAGCGCCGCCCGCGCGGCGCATCGCGACGCAAGGCCGCTCCCACATTTGTTGCAACGTGGCCATGTCTGTGAGGCCATGGTTGTCAGCCTTGGTGCATGACGGAAGGCTGGTGGAGCGATAACAGCGTCAGCGCACAGGCATCGTCAGATCAACAAGGCGCGCAACCATGGCCTTGCAGGTTTGGCACGTTGCAACAAATGTGGGAGCGGCCTTGCGTCGCGATGCGCCGCGCGGGCGGCGCTCGATTTCCGCCACACCAAACAACTCAAGGCAAGCCCAGCGACCCCGTCAGCGCGGCTCCATGTGGGCAATCATCAACTGCACACTTTCGTTGCCACGAAACTCGTTCACATCCAGCTTGTACGCCAGTTCGACCCAGCGCACGGTCGGGTTCGGCCACACTTCGCGGTCGACGCCAAAAGCAATGCCATCCAGTCGCACCGAACCACACTCGCTCTTGAGCACCACCTTCAGGTGCCGCTCGCCCACCACGCGCTGCTCCACCAGCTGGAACACGCCGTGGAACAGCGGCTCGGGGAAATGCTGGCCCCAAGGCCCGGCATGGCGCAGGGCCTTGGCCAGGTCGAGGTGAAATTCCTCCACGGCCAGGCTGCCATCTGACAACAGCCGGCCTGTCAGGTCTTCCTCACGCAGCTGGCGACGCACTTCTTCGTCAAACGCCTCGGCAAAGGCCGGGAAATTACCCTCAGGCAACGATAAGCCCGCAGCCATGGCGTGGCCGCCGAACTTGCTGATCAGTTGTGGGTGGCGCGCCGCCACGGCATCCAGTGCATCGCGGATGTGGAAGCCTGGTACCGACCGCGCCGACCCTTTGAGCATGCCTTCACCGGCATCGGCGAAGGCGATGGTAGGCCGGTGGTAACGCTCTTTCAGCCGCGAAGCCAGAATACCGATCACGCCCTGGTGCCAGTCGGCATCGAACAGGCACAACCCATACGGCATGGACTCCACCGGCAGGTCCTTGAGCTGGGCCAGGGCCTCGCGTTGCATGCCCTGCTCGATGGACTTGCGGTCCTGGTTCAACTCGTCAAGCTGCTGGGCCATGTGCTGGGCCAGCGCCGCGTCTTCGCACAGCAGGCACTCGATGCCCAGGCTCATGTCGTCCAGGCGACCGGCGGCGTTCAGCCGCGGGCCCAGGATGAAGCCAAGGTCAGTCGAGGTGATACGCCGGTGATCGCGGCGGGCCACTTCGAGAATTGCTTTAAGCCCTGGGCGGGCGCGACCGGCGCGGATGCGCTCAAGGCCCTGATGCACCAGGATGCGGTTGTTGGCATCCAGCGGCACCACGTCGGCAACGCTGCCCAACGCGACCAGGTCGAGCAGCTCGCCGATGTTCGGCTGTGCTTGCGTCTCATAGCGCCCCAGGCTGCGCAGGCGCGCGCGCAGGGCCATCAGCACATAGAAGATCACCCCTACCCCGGCCAGCGCCTTGCTCGGGAACGTACAGCCAGGCTGGTTGGGGTTGATGATAGCGTCGGCATCGGGCAGTTGCTGGCCTGGCAGGTGGTGGTCAGTGACCAGCACCTTGAGCCCGGCGGCCTTGGCTGCCGCCACACCCTCGACGCTGGAAATACCATTGTCCACGGTGATCAGCAGTTGCGGCTGACGCTGCAGCGCCACCTCGACGATTTCCGGGGTCAGGCCATAGCCGTATTCGAAGCGGTTGGGCACCAGGTAATCGACGTGGGCCGCACCCAGCAGCCGCAGGCCCAGCACCCCGACGGTGCTGGCCGTGGCGCCATCGGCATCGAAATCGCCAACGATAAGAATGCGCTGGCGCTGGTCCAGCGCCTCGACCAGCAGGTCGACACCGGCCTCGATGCCCTTGAGTTGCTGGTACGGCAGCAGGCGCGCCAGGCTTTTGTCGAGCTCGGCCTCGCACTGTACGCCGCGCGCGGCGTACAGACGGGTCAGCAAGGGTGGCAAGTTACCCAGAAATGGCAGTGTCGGCGGCAGGGGGCGAGGTTCGATACGCATAGGTCGCTTCAGCCACGCTCACCGAGCAGCCACTGCAGTTGCACCTCGTGCTGGCCACGGTCATCGGTCACGAACACCGTACCTTCACTGATCATCACGTCCCACTTGATGCTGCGCGGCATGTCGGTAGCCAGCGTCTCCAGCACCTCCTGAGGCACGGCAGCGATGTTCAGGTTTTTCAGGTTCTTCACGGCACCTACCACCTTGCCTTCCCACACACGCAGGCTGCCATAGGCCAGCAGGCTGGTGCGTTCGGTACGGCGCGAGCACCAGGTCAGGCGGTCGGCGTCTGGCTGGCCAACTTCGATCCAGTGCAACACGCGATCATCCAGGCTCTTTTCCCACAGCGCCGGCTCATCGACATCCGAAAGACCGCGGCCAAACGACAAGTTCTCGTTGTACCAGAGCGCGTACGCCAACAGACGAACCGCCATACGCTCTTCCGTTTCCGAAGGATGGCGGGCAATGGTCTGCTTGACGCTTTCGTAGACATTGCGATCAAGGTCGGTCAGATTCAATTCGAACTTGTAGGTGGTGGACGGCTGGGCCATGGTCGACGGGCTTCGTGCAAAAGAAAAGTGGCACAGTCTAACCCATCCGCTCTCTCCATGCGCCGCAGCAGTACCCGGCGAAACCGACGTGTGATAAAACCACGGCTCTGCCCAGCTGCCACGGATACCCCATGTCGACGCCCAGCAAACCCCTCGCCGGCCTCAAAGTTGTCGAACTTGGCACCCTGATTGCCGGGCCGTTTGCCTCGCGCATCTGTGCCGAATTCGGCGCCGAGGTGATCAAGGTCGAATCCCCCGACGGCGGCGACCCGTTGCGCAAGTGGCGCAAGCTGTACGAGGGCACTTCGCTGTGGTGGTTCGTGCAGGCGCGCAACAAGCAATCACTCACCCTCAACCTCAAGCACCCCGAGGGCCGCGAGATTCTGAAGCGCCTGCTGGCCGACGCCGACATCCTGATCGAGAACTTCCGCCCGGGCGTGCTGGAAAAGCTCGGCCTGGGCTGGGATGTGCTGCATGCGCTGAACCCGGGCCTGGTGATGGTGCGCCTTTCGGGCTTTGGCCAGACCGGGCCGATGAAAGACCAGCCGGGCTTTGGCGCCGTGGGCGAGTCGATGGGCGGTTTGCGCTACATCACCGGCTTCGACGACCGCCCGCCGGTGCGCACGGGCATTTCCATCGGTGACTCGATTGCCGCCTTGTGGGGGGTAATCGGCGCGCTGATGGCGCTGCGCCACCGTGAAGTCAATGGCGGCCAGGGCCAGGTGGTGGACGTGGCGCTGTACGAGGCGATTTTCGCCATGATGGAAAGCATGGTCCCGGAATTCGATGTGTTCGGCTTTATCCGCGAGCGCACCGGCAACATCATGCCGGGTATCACGCCCTCCTCGATCCATACCAGCGCCGACGGCAAGCACGTGCAGATCGGCGCCAACGGCGATGCAATCTTCAAGCGCTTCATGCAGGCCATCGGCCGTGCCGACCTGGCAGAAGACCCGACCTTGGCCAGCAACGATGGCCGTGACCTGCGCCGAGACGAACTGTACGGGGTGATCGACCGCTGGGCCAACAGCCTGCCCCTGGAGCAATTGATGCAGGTACTGACCACAGCCGAAGTGCCCGCCAGCCGTATCTATTCGGCCGAGGACATGTTCAAGGACCCGCAGTACCTGGCGCGGGAGATGTTCTTGCAAGCCAAGCTGCCGGACGGCAAGCCATTCCGCATGCCGGGCATCGTGCCCAAGCTGTCGGATACGCCTGGTTCCACCGAGTGGGTCGGCCCGGCGCTGGGCGAACATACCGAAGCACTGCTTACCCGCCTGGGCTATGACGCGGCGGCCATTGCCGGCCTGCGCGAAGCCGGCGCGGTCTGACGCCTGCCGCCGCCCTCGCCCATGCGCGCTGCCCGCGGGTTACGCCACCTGATCCTGCTGTGCGGGCTACTGCCCGCATTGCTCCTGCAGCCGGTCAGTGCCAAAGAACGCATCGTCTGGCTGGTACGTGACCTGCCGCCCTTCACCATTTTTCACGGCACGGAAAAAGGCCAAGGGGTAATCGACCAGTTGTTGCCGCTGCTCATCGGGCAGATGACTGAATACGACCACAGCATCGTACGGGTCAACCGCGCCCGCGGCATCCAGATGCTGCAAGACCGCAACAGCTTCACCTGCGACCCGACACTGCTATGGACCGCGGAACGTGCCGAATATGTGCGCTTTTCCATGCCATCGCTGGGCGTGCTCAGCGGTGGCCTGGTGCTGCGCCAGGAAAACCAGGCGCTGGTGGCACCCTACCTCGACGGGCAGCAGGTAGACCTGCATGGCCTGCTGAGCAACGACTCGCTGAAGCTCGGAATTGTTGCCGAGCGCAGCTACGGCACCCAGATTGACGCCATCCTGCGCCAGTTGCCCGACAGCGTGCTCAGCCGCCATTACGGCAATGATGCCACCGCCAACCTGCTGCAGATGCAACAGCTGGGGCGCCTGCGCATGGTGCTCGGGTACTGGCCGGAAGTGCGTTATCTGATTCAGCAGCAAGGGGGCTCACTGGCGGATTACCAGTTTCATCCTGTGCAGGGGGTGGCGCGCTACCAGTTTTTGCATGTAGGTTGCTCGGACAGCCCGCTAGGGCGCGCAGCGATCGCGCATATCGACCAGCTCTTGCCTGCACTGCGCCGGAATGTGTTGCCGCAGTGGTACGCGCGCTGGCTGGACCCGGCGCTGCATGAAGACTACCTGGAAGAAAGCAAGCACTTCTTCGAAGACCAATAGCCGGTTGATCAGCATGCCTGGGGCCTGTAAAAGCCTTACCGGAAAAAAGAAACCCCGGACGCTGGGGAAGACGCCCGGGGCCAAGCGAAAGCCATTGAGGCTTCCCGAGGTAGCCTTGCCAGCACCGGAGCAAAGCACTGGCTGGCTACCCTTACACTGTCTGATGAGCTACTCAGGCAAAGGTTCCCCTCGGTTCCTGACGCTGCTGCAGCGCCGCGATCACACAGGGCTGCAAACGCCCTTCGGCGATCTGCAAGTCACGGTGCAGGCCATCTACCAGATCGATCAACAGGCGCTGCTCTTGCAACTGACGCTCGCTGACCGTGCGCCGTAGCGTAATGCCGGCGACACGGTCGTGCAGGGTCAATTGGCGATTACCGCTGGCATCAGCAACGCCGAGCTGGGCCTGGTAAGGCGTCAGGGCTTCGTTGAGCAGTTTGCAGATTCTTTCCATCCGGGTCACTCGCTGCGTGGTGGGATCTAAAGGAACTGACCAACAAGCGCAGCGCAAAGTTCGTCATGCCGCGCAGTTTCAGTGAGCATGCGTGGCAGACGTGACAGTTTGAACACGCCGCCACGGGCGGGCTTGCAGCGCTTGCAAGGCACGCTGCAGGCGTGTGGTAGAAAGCGGCCAGGGGAGTTCGGCGAGCACCCAAAGGCCCCGGTTTCTTGCCGCCTGAGCAAGGTCCTGGTGTTTGGAAGTGGCTTGGCCGACGAACAACAGCGCACGTGATCGATGCTGCCGTGCGAGCAAGGCAAGGCCCGCCCGGGTTGGCATGGCATGGTCAAGAATCAGCAGATCGGGCCCACGTTCAGCGGCCAGGCAGACGTCCAGGTCGGTTGCGTTTGCGCTGATGCGCACGTTGAACATGCCTTGGGCATTGAGGGCCTGGTGCAGGATGATCTGGTGTGATGGGCGAGCCTGGTGGATCAACACGTAGGGCTGGTGCATATGCCGCTCCTGGTGAGAGGACCGGCTAATTTAGGCTACGCGTTGAGGCGCCTGAATAGGACTATTCTGAAACGCTTGAGGGAAGATTCCGAGCTTCTGGAGCCGCGTTGCGGCCCCAGAAGACAACGCAGTTACAGCGGCTTGCCGCGGTTACCGTGCTGGCTGACAAAGCCCTGGACTGCTTTCAGGTCATTGGCCAGCACCGTGCAACGCTCTTCACGGCTGAACAAGTCGCTGAGGTGCGCCGGCAGTTCCAGCGCCTTGCCTACACCCGCCTTCTCTACCGCTTCCGGGAACTTGACCGGGTGCGCGGTACCCAGCACCACCATTGGCGTATCCAGGCTACGGCGGCACTCACGGGCAGCCTTGACCCCGATCGCGGTATGCGGGTCGAGCACTTCACCGGTGGCGGCGAAGACCTCGGCAATGGTCTCGCAAGTCTGCTCGTCACTCACGGCCAGCGAGTCGAACAGCTTGCGGGCTTCGCTCCAGCGGCCTTGCTCGACGCTGAAGCCGCCACCTTGTTTGAAGCTGTCCATCAGCTCGGCAATCGCCCCACCGTTGCGACCGTGCAGGTCGAACAGCAGGCGCTCGAAGTTGGACGAGACCATGATGTCCATCGACGGCGACAGGGTCGCGTGCAGGGTTTCCTTGACGTACTGATTGCCGCTCATGAAACGGTGCAGGATGTCGTTGCGGTTGGTGGCGACGATCAGCTGGCTGACCGGCAGGCCCATGTTGCGCGCCAGGTAACCGGCGAAGATATCGCCGAAGTTGCCGGTTGGCACCGAGAATGCCACCGAACGCGCCGGGCCACCCAACTGCAGGGCTGCATGGAAGTAGTAGACGATCTGGGCCATGATGCGCGCCCAGTTGATCGAGTTGACTGCCACCAGGCGGGTGCCCTTGAGGAACGACTGGTCAGCGAAGCTGGCCTTGACCATTTCCTGGCAGTCATCGAAGTTGCCTTCGATGGCGATGTTGTGGATGTTGTCGCCGAAGAGGGTGGTCATTTGGCGGCGCTGCACTTCAGACACGCGCTGGTGCGGGTGCAGGATGAAGATGTCGACGTTGTCGCAACGGCGGCAGCCTTCGATGGCGGCGGAACCGGTATCACCGCTGGTGGCACCGATGATCACTACGCGCTCGTTACGCTTGGCCAACACGTGGTCAAGCAGACGGCCAAGCAGTTGCAGGGCGAAGTCCTTGAACGCCAGGGTCGGGCCGTGGAACAGCTCCAGCACCCACTCGTTGCTGTTCAGCTGACGCAGCGGGGCGACCGCAGCGTGAGCGAACTCGCCGTAGGTTTCTTCGAGGATCTTCTTGAAGTCGGCGTCGGCGATGCTGCCTTCAACAAACGGGCGCATCACACGGAAGGCCAGCTCGTGGTACGGCAGGCCAGCCCACGAGGCGATTTCTTCCTGGGTAAAGCGTGGCAGGTTCTCGGGGACGTACAGGCCGCCGTCACTGGCCAGGCCAGCCAGCAGCACGTCTTCGAAATTCAGGGCCGGTGCCTGGCCGCGGGTACTGATATAGCGCATGGGTGCAAACCTTCAATGCTGGGGCCGGGGCCGCACTGGCGGCCCGACGGCACTCGTTTGTTAGTTGAGCTGTTCGACGCGGATGCGCACGACCTTGCCGACCACGTCCTGCAGGGCTTCCAGGGCGACGATGGCGTCGTTGATGCTCTGCTCGACCACGCCGTGGGTCAGGAGGATCATTGGCACCAGGCCGTCCTGCTCCTCGGCTTCCTTCTGCATGATCGACTCGATGTTGATGCCACGCTCCGACAGGATGCTGGCCACCTGGGCCAGTACGCCTGGGTGATCCTTGGCCTGGATGCGCAGGTAGTAGGCGCTTTTGCAGGCTTCGATCGGCAGGATCGGGTGGGCCGACAGCGAGTCTGGCTGGAAGGCCAGGTGCGGTACGCGGTTTTCCGGGTCGGAGGTCATGGCGCGGACCACATCGACCAGGTCGCCGACCACCGACGAAGCGGTGGGCTCCATGCCGGCGCCAGCACCGTAATACAAGGTGGAACCGGCAGCATCACCGTTGACCATGACGGCGTTCATCACACCGTTGACGTTGGCGATCAGGCGGTCGGCCGGGATCAGCGTCGGGTGCACGCGCAGCTCGATGCCTTCGGCGGTGCGGCGCGCCACGCCCAGGTGCTTGATGCGGTAACCCAGGGCCTCGGCGTAGTTCACGTCAGCGGTGGTCAGCTGGGTGATGCCTTCGGTGTAGGCCTTGTCAAACTGCAGCGGAATGCCGAAAGCGATCGACGCCAGGATGGTCAGCTTGTGCGCGGCATCGATGCCTTCGACGTCGAAGGTCGGGTCGGCTTCGGCGTAACCCAGCGCCTGGGCTTCGGCCAGCACGTCCGGGAAGGCACGGCCCTTCTCACGCATTTCGGTGAGGATGAAGTTGCCGGTGCCGTTGATGATGCCGGCCAGCCAGTTGATACGGTTGGCCGACAGGCCTTCGCGGATGGCCTTGATCACCGGGATGCCACCCGCCACGGCCGCTTCGAAGGCGACGATCACGCCCTTTTCGCGGGCCTTGGCAAAAATTTCGTTACCATGCACGGCAATCAGCGCCTTGTTGGCGGTGACCACATGCTTGCCGTTTTCGATGGCCTTGAGCACCAGATCGCGGGCGATGGTGTAGCCACCGATCAGCTCGATGACGATATCGATCTCCGGGTTGCTCGCAACTTCGAACACGTCAGCGGTAATGGGGGTACCGGTAATCTGGCAGTTCGGGTTCTGCGAGCGCATGGCGATCTGGGCCACTTCAATACCGCGCCCGGCACGGCGGGCAATCTCCTCGGCGTTGCGCTGAAGTACATTGAAGGTTCCGCCACCGACGGTCCCCAACCCACAGATGCCTACTTTGACCGGTTTCACTGTGAACTCCCCATTGAACGGCCGACACCTTCGCCGACCGTGAAACATGCCGTCACCCCATGACGACGGCGTACTGAATTGGATTACTTGGCAAGTGCCAGCTTGGCGACCTGCGGTGCCGGCTGGTAGCCCGGAATGACCTGGCCGCTTTCGAGGACGATAGCCGGCGTGCCGTTGACGCCGATCGACTGGCCCAGCTGGAATTGCTTGCCGACCGGGTTGGCGCACTTGGCGGCCTTGATCTCTTCACCTTCGACCATCTTGTCCATCGCCCCGCGGCGGTCACTGGAGCACCACACGGCCTGCAACTGCTGGTCACCCGGCGAGCCGAGCCCTTGGCGCGGGAAGGCGACATAGCGCACTTCGATACCGCGACGGTTCAACTCGGGCACTTCGGCGTGCAATTTGTGGCAATACGGGCAGGTGGTGTCGGTGAACACGGTGATGTGCGACTTGGTCTCGCCTTTGGCAGGATAAACCACCATCTCGGCGGCTGGAATGCCGTTGATGAGTTTGGCAACCCCTTGGCGTTCGGTCTTCTCGGTGAGGTTGACCGGCTTGCCGTCCTGGATCTGGAACAGGTAGCCCTGCATCACGAACTGGCCGTCGGCGCTGGCATACAACACGCGGCCGCCCTGCAGCTTGACTTCATACAGGCCGTTGAGCGGGCTGCTGGCCACGCTTTCTACTGGCACTTCCAGCTCGAGGTTCTGCAGCGATTTGCGGATGGCCTGCTCGGCCACGGCATTGCTGTCGGTTGCCGCGGCAACGGCAAAGGTACTGGCCAGCGCCAACGCGGCGGCGGCGAAAAACTGGGTCACGCGCATGGGAACTCCTGAAGGCGGACAGGGGCCGGAGGGCGCCACCTGCGGAAAATACGCGGTGGCCGTGCGGCCCTTGGTGCAAACCGCCCAAGCCTACCACATCACACCACCGGTGAAGGGGCTTGCAAGGACCAGTCGGCGGAACATGAAAAACATTCATCCACGTGGGTGATGCTGTGCGTGCAACTGCTGCAGGCGGGCTTTGGCCACGTGGGTGTAGATCTGAGTGGTCGAGAGGTCGCTGTGGCCGAGCAGCATCTGGACCACGCGCAGGTCGGCACCATGGTTGAGCAGGTGAGTGGCAAAGGCATGGCGCAGCGTGTGTGGCGACAGCGGTTTGTCGATACCTGCCACCCGGGCATGGTGCTTGATGCGGTGCCAGAAGGTCTGGCGGGTCATCTGTTCGCCGCGCTGGCTGGGGAACAGCACGTCGCTGGGGCGGCCATTGAGCAACTCGGCGCGGCCATCGCGCTGGTAGCGCTCCAGCCACACTACTGCCTCTTCGCCCATGGGCACCAGGCGCTCTTTGCTGCCCTTGCCCATCACCCGAAGCACACCTTGGCGCAGGTTGATCTGGTCAAGGGTCAGGCTGACCAGTTCGGTGACGCGCAGACCGCAGGCATACAGCACTTCGAGCATGGCGCGGTCACGCTGGCCGATGGCTTCACCCAGGTCCGGGGCCTGCAGCAAGGCTTCAACGTCAGCTTCGGACAACGACTTGGGCAGCGGCTTGCCCAGTTGCGGCATCTCGACCTGCAGGGTCGGGTCAATCGCCACCAGCTTCTCGCGCAGCAGGTAGCGGAAGAAACCCCGCAGGCCGGACAGAAAGCGCGCCGTGGAGCGTGGCTTATAGCCCTGATCGAGGCGCCAGGCGAGGTGATCGAGGATCAGGTCACGGCCGGCGTCGGGCAGGGAAACCGAATGCTCCTGCAGCCAGCCGTTAAACAGCGCCAGATCGCTGCGATAAGACACGCGGGTGTTGTCGGACAGGCCTTTTTCAAGCCACAGGGCGTCGAGAAACTGGTCGATCAGGGGGTGGTCTAGGGCGGGCATTCGGGGCTGCTGGGTGTTGGACGTTGGCTTAGTGTTTCACAGCAGCTGACAGGTTGTCTGTACTGGCCTCCTCGCGGCTAAAGCCGCTCCCACAGGGTTTGCCACAAGATCAGGAATTGTCTTACCCCTGTGGGAGCGGCTTCAGCCGCGAAGAGGCCGGTGCAGGAAAAGCTCAGGCCTGGGGCAAAACGGGCACAGGGCGCTTGTCCTCATCGATGGCGACGAAGCTGAAGACACCGTGAATCGCCCGCTCGCGGCCGTCCAGGTACATGTTCTCGACAAACACGTCCACCTGCACCTGCAGGCTGGTATTGCCAACCTTGACCACCGAGCCCACCAATTCAACGATAGAGCCCGCCGGGATCGGGTGCTTGAAGTCGATGCGGTCGGTGGACACGGTCACCAGCGGCAGGCGGCAAAAACGCGTGGCGGCGATGAACGACACTTCGTCCATCCAGGCCAGGGCGGTACCGCCGAACAGTGTGTTGTGATGGTTGGTGGTGTTGGGGAACACCGCCTTGGTCACGCGGGTCACCGACAACTCGGTGCGGCGCTGGATTTCCTGGTCTCGGGCAGTGCTCATGGGTTACTCCATCATACAGCGGGCGGGCCATTGCGCGCCCTTCGCGGGTAAACCCGCTCCCACAAAAAAAGCAGCCCGAGGGCTGCTTTTTTCTCGCTAGGCGGCCTTGGCCACCGGGCAAACTGTACTCAGGACAGTTTTTCCTTGATGCGAGCGGCTTTGCCGGACAGGTCGCGCAGGTAGTACAGCTTGGCTTTACGCACGTCACCACGACGTTTCACGGCCAGGCTGTCGATTTGCGGGCTGTAGGTCTGGAAGGTACGCTCTACGCCAACGCCGCTGGAGATCTTGCGCACGGTGAAGGCGCTGTTCAGACCGCGGTTACGCTTGGCGATAACAACGCCTTCGAACGCCTGCAGACGGGAACGCTCACCTTCCTTCACTTTAACCTGGACAACAACGGTGTCGCCTGGTGCGAAGGTCGGGATTTCCTTGCTCATCTGCTCGGCTTCGAGCTGCTGGATGATCTTGTTGGTCATGCTGTGCTCCTAAGATGGATACGCGATCCACCATCGATACGTTTAACTATCGTCCCGCTCGCGGAGGTATTCCTCGAGCAGCTTCTTCTCTTCTCCAGAAAGCGAGCGACTTTCCAGAAGATCGGCGCGTCGTTCGAAGGTCCTACCAAGGGACTGCTTCATCCTCCAACGCCGGATATGTGCATGGTTGCCACTTAGCAACACGTCGGGAACACGCTGATCCGCATACACCTCAGGTCGGGTGTAGTGCGGGCAATCCAGCAGACCGTCGGTGAAGGAGTCTTCTTCCGCCGAGTCCACATGCCCTAAAGCTCCGGGCAGCAGCCGTGTAACCGCATCGATCAGTACCATGGCCGGCAGCTCGCCACCGGAAAGCACATAGTCACCAATCGACCACTCCTCATCGACATGAGCCTCGATAAAGCGCTCGTCGATGCCTTCATAACGACCGGCGATCAGGATCAACGATTCCTGTTCGGCCAGGCCTTTGACCGCCTGCTGAGTCAGCTTGCGGCCTTGTGGCGAGAGGTAGATCACCTTCGCCGCAGCTCCGGTCGCTTGCCTGGCGCTAACCAGGGCGTCTTCCAGAGGCTTGATTTTCATCACCATGCCCGGACCACCGCCAAACGGCCGATCATCTACCGTGTGGTGACGATCTGTGGTGTAGTCCCGCGGGTTCCAGCAAGTTACCTGAAGCAACCCCTGTTTCACCGCGCGGCTGGTAATGCCGTACTCCGTGATGGCCGAGAACATCTCGGGGAACAACGTGATGACGTCTACGCGAAGGTTACCCATCGTTTAGAAGTCCGCGTCCCATTCGACCCGCATCACGCCTGCTTCCAGGTCGACGTTGAGCACGCATTGCGCCGTGTAGGGCAACAGACGCTCGCGATCATCCAGGCTGCCTGCGCAGGGCTTGACCACCATTACATCGTTCGCACCGGTCTCCAACAGGTGATCGACCTTGCCGAACAGCTGTTCGTCCTGGTTGATGACCTTCAGACCTACCAACTGGTACCAGTAGTACTCGTCGGCAGCCAGGTTGGGCAAAAGGCTCCGCGCAATGCAGATTTCGTAACCGCTCAGAAGACGGGCTTCATCACGATCATCGAGGCCTTTCAACTTCACGACCAGGCCCTTTTGGGAGCCACGACCGCTGACCAGCTCGACCTGCTTTACCTTGCCTTCGTGCCGAAGCGTCCAGCCGGGATAATCCAACAGGTTTTCAATCGGATCGGTAAAGGAATACACCTTCACCTCGCCGCGAACGCCGTGAAC
Source organism: Pseudomonas sp. GW460-LB5 (assembly GCF_059423245.1). Taxonomy (NCBI): domain Bacteria; kingdom Pseudomonadati; phylum Pseudomonadota; class Gammaproteobacteria; order Pseudomonadales; family Pseudomonadaceae; genus Pseudomonas; species Pseudomonas sp. GW460-LB5. Next base: position 5,769 of record NZ_JBWKXT010000086.1, on the reverse strand, counting down.
CGAAAAAATCTTGCCAACGACGATGAGGTCGTCAGCCTTTTCTGGCGTCGCGTTCATACTGTTCAGGCAGCGGCCTTGGCAGCGTCCTTCAGCAGCTGAGCAACACGCTCAGACGGCTGTGCGCCCTGGCTCAGCCAGTAGGTGACGCGCTCTTGGTTGACCGACAGCTTGACTTCGGCGCCCGATGCGATCGGGTTGAAGAAGCCAACGCGCTCAACGAAACGGCCGTCACGGGCGTTACGCGAGTTGGTCACGGTCAGGTGGTAGAATGGGCGCTTTTTCGAGCCGCCACGGGCCAGACGAATGGTTACCATGTGAACATCGTTCCTATAGTCGGTGTTGCAGTTTGTACTGCAAATCTGAATGCCAAATAGGCACACGGGTGCCCAAAAGGCCGCATATTCTCGGGGAATACACGGACATTTGCAAATGACTTTTTCGGCAAGGCATTGCCCCACCGTCCAGATTTGCCGATTTAGCCGCTAAATCAACGGCAGTTGCCCCGCCAGGCGGGGGTTCTGGAAGCCTGCCCCGCTAAAGGCGGGCTCCCGGAATAGGGATTACAGCTTCGGCATGCCGCCGCCTGGCAGCATCCCGCCCAAGCCGCGCATCATCTTGGCCATGCCGCCTTTGGCGGAGAATTTCTTCATCATCTTCTGCATTTGCTTGTGCTGCTTGATCAGCCGGCCGATGTCCTGCACCTGCGTGCCGGAACCCAAGGCGATACGGCGCTTGCGCGAACCACTGATCAGGTCAGGGTCGCGGCGCTCGGCCGGGGTCATGGAGTTGATGATCGCTTCCATCTGCTTGAACTGTTTCTCGGCCGCGCCCTGGGCGTTGCCCATCTGCGACAGGTTGACCCCACCGATGCTCGGCAGCTTGTCCATCAGGCCGCCCAGGCCGCCCATGTTCTTCATCTGTTGCAGCTGGTCGCGGAAGTCTTCGAGGTCGAAGCCCTTGCCCTTCTTCAGCTTCTTGGCCAGCTTGTCGGCCTTGGCCTTGTCGATGGTCTGCTCGGCTTGCTCGATCAGGCTGAGCACGTCACCCATGCCGAGGATGCGCGAAGCGACGCGGTCAGGGTGGAACGGCTCGAGGGCCTCGGTCTTCTCACCCATACCGATGAACTTGATCGGCTTGCCGGTAATGGCACGCACCGACAGTGCAGCACCGCCACGGGCATCACCGTCCACCTTGGTCAGCACCACGCCGGTGAGTGGCAGGGCCTCGCCAAAGGCCTTGGCAGTGTTGGCGGCGTCCTGGCCGGTCATGGCGTCGACCACGAACAGGGTCTCGATCGGCTTGACTGCAGCGTGCAGCGCCTTGATCTCGTCCATCATGTCGGCGTCGATGTGCAGACGGCCGGCGGTGTCGACGATGACCACGTCGATGAACTTCAGCTTGGCTTCGCGGATGGCCGCTTCGGCAATGGCCACCGGCTTCTGGCTGATGTCGGACGGGAAGAAGGTGACGCCGATGTCGTTGGCCAGGGTTTCCAGCTGCTTGATCGCCGCCGGACGGTAGACGTCGGCGGACACCACCATCACGCTCTTTTTCTTGCGCTCTTTAAGGAAGCGCGCGAGCTTGCCGGCAGTGGTGGTCTTACCGGCGCCCTGCAGGCCGGCCATCAGTACAACGGCAGGCGGTGCGGCGTTCAGGGCAAGGTCTTCGTTGGCCGCGCCCATCAGGCTTTCCAGCTCGGCCTGGACGATCTTCACGAACGCCTGGCCCGGGGTCAGGCTGCGCGACACTTCGGTGCCGACCGCACGCTCCTTGACGCTATTGACGAAATCCTTGACCACCGGCAGGGCAACGTCGGCCTCAAGCAGGGCCATGCGCACTTCGCGCAGCGTGTCCTTGATGTTGTCTTCGGTCAGCTTGGCCTTGCCGGTGACATGGCGCAGCGTCTGTGACAGGCGGTCGGTCAGGTTTTCGAACATGGTGATCCTTTCAGGCCCAGTAAAAGCCGAGGTTTGTCAGGCACCCTGGGGGAAATACACACCCGCCGGGCACAGCAAGGCGGCGATTATAGCGAAGTGCAGCGGCGGCGCACACCTTGGGAGACATTCGGTGGCTGCAGTGCCCCCTTCGCGGGCACGCCCGCTCCCACCGGATCCCCACCCTATTGCGACCTGCGCTGGACCTGTGGGAGCGGGCGAGCCCGCGAATGCCCTGACACAAGCCTTCAGTCTTCCTTGATCAGCGGAATCTATGCCAAACTCCGTCTCTTTAAGGCTCGCCAACCAGGACTTATGGTTTCCTCTCCCAGCCTCATCCCCAACCTGATCGCTGCCGGCCTTTATATAGCGGCGGCCATCTACCAGGGTTCGCACCTGGCCCAGGGCCGCAAGTCCGACAAGCGCCTGCTTGCCCTGCTGGGTACTTTTGCGGTGCTCGCCCAGGCCGGTGCACTGTACTTCCAGCTGATCACCCCGCTGGGCCTGAGCCTGGACTTCTTCAGCGCCGCCAGCCTGATCGCCGTGGCCGTCATCGCCCTGACCCTGGTGGCCTGCCTGCGCATACCGGTGGAAAACCTGCTGGTGCTGCTGTTCCCGCTGGGTGCGGTGACTGCACTGCTGGCGCAGTTCGCGCCACCTGGCACAGTGCCGCTGATCAACGAAGAGCCGGGCATCCTCGCGCATATCCTGCTGTCGATCCTGGCGTACGGGCTGTTTACCATCGCGGTGTTCCAGTCGCTGCTGTTGCTGCTGCAGGACCACCAGTTGAAGCACAAGCACCCGTCCGGGCTGATCCGGAATTTCCCGCCCCTGCAAACCATGGAAAGCCTGCTGTTCGGCTTCCTCTGGGCCGGCTGGTGCCTGCTGTCGCTGTCGCTGATCTCCGGCTGGCTGTTCCTCGACAACCTGTTCGCCCAGCACCTGGTACACAAGACCTTGCTGGCCTGTGTCGCCTGGGTGGTGTTCAGCGTACTGCTGTGGGGCCGCACCCGCCTGGGCTGGCGTGGCCACAAGGCCATCCGCTGGACGCTGGCCGGTTTCTGCCTGCTGATGCTGGCCTATTTCGGCAGCAAGCTGGTTCGCGAATTCATCCTGCATATCTGACGGCCGCTCATGGACACACTGCCGTACGCACCGCTATTCGGCACTTTGGCACTGGCGCTGCTGTGGTCGGCGCTGTTCACCACGGTGGAAGCCGCCCGACTGCAGCTCAATGGCACCCTGCGCGCCCACGAGGACGGCCAGCCCGTGCTCCCGGCACAGGCCCTGGTGCTGTGCGCCAGCCTGGGCAAGCTGCTGGTGTTGGGCCTGGCCTGCCTGGTGGGCCAGCGCCATAGCGGCGAGCACGGCTTCTGGCTGGCAGGGCTGGCCGCAACCCTCACCTTGCTGGTGTTTGCCGAGTACCTGCCGCGGCGCCTGGCCCGGCGCAACCCACAGGCATGTGTCAACCTCGGTACCAGCCTGCTGAAAGTGCCCCTCGCCCTGCTGCAGCCACTGGCCTGCCTGCTGGACGGTTTCGCCAAGCTGCTGCTGCGCCCGTTCCGCGTGCAACCCACGGCCGTGGCCCTGCACCCGCAGGAAGCCGACGACTTCGACGAAGACGAGGAGCACGAAACACCCCGCCATGGTCTGCTCGATGGCCTGCAGGCGCTGGACAAGATCACCGTCAACGACATTCTGGTACCGCGCAACGAAGTGGACGGCATCAACCTCGACGAGCCGATCGAGCGCATCATCGAGCAGTTGATCGTCAGCCGCCATACCCGCTTGCCGGTCTACCACAACGACATCAATCAGGTCGAAGCAATCCTCAACACCAAGCTGATCAGCCACCTGCTACCCAAGGCCGACCTGACCCTGGAGGCACTGCACGGCGCCTGCTACGAACCCTATTTCGTGCCGGAAAGCACGCCCTTGCAAATGCAGCTGCTGAACTTCCACAAGCAACAGCGCCGGTTGGGTGTGGTGGTGGACGAGTACGGCGAGGTGCAGGGCATCGTCACCCTGGAAGACATCCTCGAAGAGATCGTTGGCGAGTTCGAGGACGAACAGAGCCTGGAAAACCCCCATGTACACCCGCAATCCGACGGCACCTTCGTCATCGACGGCAACGCCTCGCTGCGCGAGATCAACCGCACCCTGGGCTGGCACCTGCCCTGCGACGGCGGGCCGAAAACCCTCAACGGGCTGGTGACCGAAGCGTTGGAAAGCATCCCGGAAACCGCCGTTTGCCTGAAGATCGGCCGCTATCGCCTGGAAATCCTCGAAACAGAGGACAATTGTGCCAGCAAGGTACTGGTGTGGACGGTGACCCGATAGCTATACTCGGGTCACGCTTACCCAGCCCCGCCGCCACGCCTGCTACCCGCACCCGGCGTTCCACGGCCAGTCCGCTCCACTGACACGCCCTGCGGTCCTGCTTCAACACCCCGAACAGTGCCCGCGCCGCCCCTACCCCCCTTGGGCTATCGTCAGTCGTGCGCACACAACAACAAAACGCTCCGGCGCCCGCGCAACCGTGCCTGCCTTTTTTCGGCACGCCGCTGCGGGCCATGCCCATGGAGCCGGACCAGACTGTCAGGGACCTATTCAATGACAAGCAGCACCTATGCCGAAGCGCCTGATGCGCCGGTCAACTCGCCCGCGCGGGTCGCCACTGCCAGCTTCATCGGCACCGCCATCGAGTTCTACGATTTCTATGTCTACGCCACCGCTGCAGCCCTGGTGATCGGCCCGGTGTTCTTCCCGTCCGGGTCGAGCACCGCGCAAATGCTGGCAGCCTTCCTCACCTTTGGCATCGCCTTTCTCGCCCGCCCGCTGGGTTCGGCGCTGTTCGGCCACTTTGGCGACCGCATCGGCCGCAAGTCGACCTTGGTTGCCTCGCTGCTGCTGATGGGCGTCTCTACCACGGCCATCGGCGTGCTGCCTGGCTATGACAGTATTGGCGTGTGGGCGCCGATCATTCTTTGCCTGCTGCGCTTTGGCCAAGGACTGGGCCTGGGCGGTGAATGGGGTGGCGCGGCGTTGCTGGCCACCGAGAACGCCCCGGAGGGCAAGCGCGCCTGGTTCGGCATGTTCCCGCAGCTGGGCCCTTCGATCGGCTTTTTGGCCGCCAACGGCCTGTTCCTGACCCTGGCCCTGACGCTCAGCGACGAGCAGTTCCGTGAATGGGGCTGGCGTATTCCGTTCTTGCTCAGTGCCGCGCTGGTACTGGTGGGCCTGTATGTGCGCCTGAAGCTTGAAGAAAGCCCGGTCTTCGCCAAGGCTGTCGCCCGCCATGAGCGGGTGAAAATGCCAGTGTTCGAGCTGTTTTCCAACTATTGGGTGCCTACCCTGCTGGGCGCTGCAGCGATGGTGGTGTGCTATGCGCTGTTCTATATCTCCACGGTGTTCTCGCTGAGCTATGGCGTGACCACGCTGGGTTACAGCCGCGAGACATTCCTTGGCCTGCTGTGCTTCGCGGTGGTGTTCATGGCCTTGGCGACGCCGCTGTCGGCCTGGCTCAGCGACCGTTACGGGCGCAAGCCGGTGCTTATCGTCGGCGGCCTGCTGGCGGTAGCCTCAGGCTTTACCATGGAGCCGCTGCTGACTTCGGGGTCGACGGCCGGTGTGGCGCTGTTCCTGGCGATCGAGCTGTTCCTGATGGGCGTGACCTTTGCGCCGATGGGGGCACTGCTGCCTGAACTGTTCCCGACCCACGTGCGTTATACCGGGGCTTCGGCGGCGTACAACCTGGGCGGCATTGTCGGCGCCTCGGCGGCACCGTTCTTTGCCCAGAAGCTGGTCAGCATGGGCGGGTTGAGCTGGGTGGGGG
>NZ_JBWKXT010000085.1:0-19371 GCF_059423245.1 Pseudomonas sp. GW460-LB5 | reverse complement strand
CCCCACCCCGGCACCAGATGCCCCCAGAACCGTAAAGGAACCATCAATTGAACCGTCACCTGATGGCAATCGCGTTCCGCGCTCGCCGTCTTGCCCGATTCAGGACATCGTTGATTTGTTCAACCGACTGCTCACACCTGCGCTGCCTGCAGTGGTCCTCGTCTCCGAAGCGCGCAGGAAGCAGCTCCGAGCTCGCTGGAACCAGAGCGATGTTCACCAGAGTCTCGAATTCTGGGCCGAGTACTTCGCCGATGTCGCCAAGTCCGACTTCCTGATGGGCCGTGCTGCTGGGAAGTTTGGTGGCGCACCGTTCCGGGCAACGTTCGACTGGCTGATTGCCCCGTCCAACTTCGTGAAGGTGGTGGAGGGCAATTACCATGCATGAGCCCTACAACGCAGAGGCTGAGCACGGCCTGCTGGGCGCCATGCTGCAGCGCCCCGAACTGATCGACACCCTGTCCGACGACCTGTCGCCCGAGTCGTTCTACTTCGCCGAGAACGCCGAGGTGTTCCGTGGCATCCAGGCGCTGCGAGCCGCAGGCAGGGCGGTTGACCTGCTGACCGTTGCCGATCACGTAGGCGTGCTGCACAACGGCGATCGCGCCCTTGGGCACTGTGCTTCCCTGGTCCACAACACCCCAAGCGTGGCCAGCGCGGGCACCTACGCCGCAATCGTCAGGGAGCGCGCCATCGAGCGTGCACTTTACGAGCTGAGCGACCGAACCCGGGAGATCGTTCAGGGTGGCGGCGACATCCAGGACAAGATCGCAGCAGTCCAGGCGGCAGCCATGGGCATCGACGCTGGCAGCGATGGCGAGGAAGTCGTGAAGGCTTCGGACCTGATGGCCGACCAGTTGGAGGTGTGGCAAGAGCGTCACGACAGGCTGTCACGCGGTGAAACTTTGATCGGCCTGTCCACCGGCCTGGCGGATCTCGACGAGAAACTGGGCGGCCTGCAGCCCGAGCAGCTGATCATCGTCGCGGGACGTCCGGCGATGGGGAAAACCACGCTCGGCATGGGTTTCGTACTGGATGCCGTTGTGCGCCAGAAGAAGTCGGGGCTGGTGATCAGCCTGGAGATGAGCAAAGGCCAGTTGATCGATCGAGCCGTCGCCGCCGAGGGCAAGATCCCGCTGAACCTGGTCAAGAATGGTTCAGCCTGCGAGTCGCATGGCGCCGAGCTGTGCGCCGCGGTAGCCAAGCTTAAGCACGCCAACCTGTTCATCGCCGATCGCGCTGCCGCCACGGTCGGGCGCATCCGTTCGCTCGCCCGCCGCCACAAGATGCGGTACGGCCTGGACATCCTGATGGTCGACTACCTGCAGCTGATGGACGGGGAGGGCAGCAATCGCGTCGAGGCAGTGAGCGGTATCAGCCGCGGCTGCAAGTTGCTGGCCCGCGAGCTTGGCATTCCGGTCGTGCTGCTTAGCCAGCTGTCTCGCGAGTGCGAGAAGCGCCCGAACAAGCGCCCCGTGCAATCCGATCTGCGCGAGTCGGGCGCCATTGAGCAGGACGCCGACGTGATCCTCTTCGTGTACCGCGACGAGGTGTACCACGAAGACAGCGAGTTCAAGGGCATCGCCGAGATCATCGTCGGCAAGGGCCGGGACATCGAGACCGGGACCGTCCGCGCGGCCTTCCTGGGTCAGTACAACCGATTCGAGAACCTCACTGCCAATTGGCAACCACCTGCCAAGGCCCCGACCACCAATGACCGTCCGCTGGCTTCCCGCTACGCCCGCAAGGAAATCCCAGCATGAGCAACGCCCCAGGAGAGAACCCATGCGGCAAACCAAACTGACCAAAGCTGCGCGCGGCCGCGAGTGCCAAGTGCGCATCCCGGGCGTGTGCAACGGCAACCCGGAAACCACCGTCCTGGCGCATTACCGCATGGCTGGCACCTGTGGCGTCGGCAGCAAGCCGCATGACCTGCAGGGCGCCTGGGCCTGCAGCACTTGCCACGATGTCTGTGACGGGCTTAGCAAAGCCGTGGACCGAGAGACGGCGCGCCATTACCACGCTGAGGGAGTGATTCGCACCCAGGCGATCCTGCTGGCTGAGGCGGTAGTGGTCGCATGAGCGCGACCCGGGAAGTGAAGTTGAGCGAGGCTGAGGTGCGCCGGCAAGCCGCCGATAAGTCGGTACGCGACCTGCGCGACCCACGTTACCCGGGCTTGCGGTTTCGATTCGACCAGAGCCGGCAGGCTGGAACGTGGTTCCTGGTTGTTCGCCGCAAGTGGAACCGGCTAGCGCGCTTCCCTGAGTATGGTCCGGCGGCAATCTTTGCCGAGCTTCCCGGACTACGGCAGCGCTTGCTGTGCCGTCCGGACGAGATGGTTGCCCTGGCTGGCCTGGTGACATTCCACGACCTGCTGGTCTGGTTCAAGGGGCGGGTCGTAAGTGACGCCTCGCTATCCGATTCGTGGAAGAGCACTGTTCGCACGGTGGTCGATAAGCACTTGCAGCCCCGCCTCGGCGAGTTGCCGATACTCGCCCTCAACCCAGCAGTGCTGGACAAGTCACTGATGTGGCCGCTTCAGGCTGAATGCTCCACGTCCTACGTTCGGCAGATTTTCAGGGTACTGAGCCTGGCAGTGAGCACGGCGCGGGCGCTTGGGTTAATCCACAGCAATCCCATGGCTGAGATGAAATTCACGAACTTCATCAAGACCAAGATCGCGCCGAAAGATGGGCGACTGCGCGCGGATCATCTGCAAGAGGTGGTGCCCGCGCTTGGCGCTCTCTTCAGCACCGCGCCCGTCGATGCCATGTTGGCGCTGCTGATGATCTGCCACGGCACCCGGGTTGGCGAGAGCCGTAGGGCAGAGTGGCCCGACTTAGCCTTGGGCCATGGCGAGTGGGTCATTCCCGCCAAGCACACCAAGACGCGCTCCGAACACCGTTTGCCACTGACCCCACAGATGTGCGCGCTGCTGCGCCGTTATCGGGCCATCCAGCTCGATAGCGGCTACACCGGCAAGTACCTGTTCCCAGGTCGCAAAGGGCAGCCCATGAGTTCCAGCCAAGCCTCGTCGATATTCCGTCGTTTGGCCAGCCGCGAATGGTCGAGCCATGACCTGCGGAAGGTGGCGCGCACCGCTTGGCTCGACATGGGGGTGGACGGATTTATTGGCGAAATGCTGCTCAATCACTCGTTAGGAAAAGTTGCTGATACCTACATCAAAACCAAGGGCAACGGCTTGCGTCGCGAGGCTCTGGAGCAATGGCATGAGTGGTTAGACGGGATTGGCTTTGCGTCTATCCATGGGTTGACGGGCGTGCAATCCGCAATTCCTCACAACGGGCCGCAAGTCAAGCCGCGCAAGGCACGCAGCCCAATCAATGAATTAGTTACAGGGGAGAATGCAGAACATGAAAAAGCGCATTCAGGATGGCTTTAAACGGCCCCGTCTGGACCTCGTTCAGTGCCCGGTATGCCGGGGCAGGGCGGTCGTGAAGGGGATGTTCTACGAGTTGGTGTGTACCGACTGCAATGGCTCAGGTTGGGTTATTGACGGGTCCAGGTTGGTGCTTCCGCTTGATGAGCTTGTAACGCAGTTGAGTTTCAAGCTGCAGCAGGCGCAGGAACAAATTGAAGCGATGAAAAGACCGGCCAAAGTAGTCGGCCCGGAGCAGCAGTACCAAGAACCGAACCGCCTGGGGGCGGGCGGCACAAATTACACAGGGGATTGACCATGATGATTCGCAAGCCAGCCGGCCGCCCATTGGGTGATACCGAGTATCTGCTGGAGCAATGGGGATGGTGGCGAATGGATGGAGCGGGGGTTCCTACTTGCGTTTCGCCCACATTGGCTCTGATGCACCAGGCAGTGCCGCAGGTATCTGCCAGTCATAACTATTGCATCACTGACGACTGGGCGGTCGCCGTCGACCATGCCGTTGCTAGGCTTGCACACCGGGATCTGCAAATGGGTGACGTTATTTGGCTGTACTACGGGGCTAAGTGGCCCATGCTGCGGGTTGGCAAGCATTTCGGGATCAGCGAGGGAAAAGCCAGAGAGTTAGCGCGGGCGGGAGCAGCATGGATCGACTGCGCCATTAGCGCTATCCGGGAGACTGCATGAGGTGCTGAGGTATAGCCCAGCTTTCACAAAGGGGGGTAGAATTGCGAGCATTTAAACGATTTTTTGAGAATTATCAAGGAGTTGAAGGTGTTTGATAATGCGGTTTTGACACTTACCGTGATCAGTGGCTTTGCGTCCATCGCAAGTTATGCCATGGCGACCGGCAGTGTCGGTGCACGGCTCGGGCGAGCGGGATATGTTCTTTTTGTCGCTTTAGTGATTGCCTTGTTTTCTCACAATCAGTCCGAATCGGCAGCAAAAAATATTGAGCTACAGTCGCAGTTGGACCTCATCACGACGATCGAATACCGGGCTGCTCAGGTTCTAAAAAACACTCCGCGCTCCTCCGATGGGGAGAAGCGAGGCTTCGTCTTCGCCTCGCTAGCTTTTCTGGAGCGAAACAAGGACACGGTGCCTGATGCTTATTCGTTAGCCAGAGAATACGCTGTTGCGAGTGGTGTACTGACGAATGACCAAGAGGACGGCGTCAAGCGGACGTATCAGTCTTGGCGGTTGAAGGACGCTTCAGATGCGATGGAGTCATTGTTAAATGGGCTGTCAGCGGGTAAAGCCTATGAGGAGTGAATCTCATCACATTTTTTGAAAGATTGCTTTTCCGCACGGAATAGTTCTGTTTTCATTGCAGCGTGTGTTGCTGTGAACGCAGCGCGACGCTTCCCAAAGCCCGGCCACTGAGCCGGGTTTTTTTACGCCCGTTTCCAAGCCCCGCCGCCGTGCGGGGCTTTTCGTTTTCGGCCCTACACCTGCTCCTTGCTTCCAGCGGATGCCAGTGATGTAGGAGCCGATCTATTTTGAGGATTGCAGATGAACAACGAGCATCAGGCGCTCGCTGATGTGCCTCTATGGCTTCTGATTTTGTTGAGCATGGCCGGCCTGTCGGGCGAGATGCTTCGAGCCTCCGGAGCAGACCTGAGCTTGCGTCAGATTCTGCAACGCGTTGCTCTGCGCTTCTTAGCGTCTGGCTTGCTTGGCATGGCAACGCTACTGCTGGCCTTGGCTCTTTGGAACAGTCTCTATTTGGCAGCTGGGTTGGGCATTGTCATTGCCGTCATCGGCGCGGATGTCGCGGGCGGCTTGTACACGCAGTTCCTCGCCAAGCGAGCTGGGCTTCCTTCGAACGAGTGATGAGGTGATGCAGTGAGCGTATCGAATCGACCACGAATACTGAGCCACCTGCAGGGCGATGTGCTGCATTGCATTGGCACCCTGAAAGGCGATGCCGAACGCGTGGCCAAGGCCATGGCCCAGATTGCCAATATTGACCCGCATGCGGTCGAACGGGGAATGATTGCCCTGCGTCGTGCGACCGCCCAACTGGAAGACGCTGTTACGCGTAACGAGGTGAATAAATGACCCGGAGTAAATTCAAGGTGGTTCACGACATGGGTACCACCTTTGTCGATGCGGAGCGCTTGGAGTTCATCAATGACGGCCTGGGGGTTGCGCTGTACTTCGACGGCCAACTGGCGGCAGCCTTTCCAAAGATTGAGTACGTCTGGGTGGATTTCGCCAATTCCCCGGCCCAGCCCGCGCAGGCGGTTGAAGCTATCGCTACCGTTGAGCTGGTCGCCGGTGAGGCGCTGCTGGTTGGGTGTCCGCTGACTGATGCCATCGAGCGCACTACCAGCATGATCGAGCATGCCAAGGGCGAAGTTGGCGAGACACTGCATTCCCATCTTCACGCCCTGCTGGCTGAGCAGCGCGGCCAGCTTTTTCGCGGGCCGGCCCCTGTGCGTGACGTTATCGGTACTGTCTAGGTAGGTTTCGGAGGCGGGCATGATTGACATTAAGTTAGATATCGACAGCGTCGCGCTGGCCCGTGAAATCTCGGACATTCAGCGAAGGCAAATCCCCTACGTGCTGATGCTGGCTCAGACGCGCTTGGCCACCAAGCGCATCAAGCCGGGGATCACCGAGGTAATGGGGCAGCGCCTGGACCGGCCTACCCCGACCACCATGCGCAGCCTATTCGCCAAGGCGGCCACCAAGTCACGGCCCGCCCAAGTGTGGTTCAAGGATTCATGGACTACAGGAATTCCGGCTGACCAGTATTTGCAGCAGGCCGTCCAGGGAGGGCCGCGACCGCACAAGCGCTTCGAGCGGTCGCTGATCTCGCATGGCTTGATGAGTGCCAATCAATTCGCCGTGCCAAACGCCGGGCTGCTCAACCAGTACGGCAACGTCTCGCGCGGCGTGATGATGCGCATTCTGTCGGGTCTTGGTGCGGCCGAGAGCAAGCGCGGTCACCAAGCCAACGCCACGGGTAGCAAGCGCAGTAAGCGAAAAGGCAATGCGGAGCGTTACTTCGTTGGAACGCTTGGCGACGAGACCGGCGTGTGGGAGCGCAAGGCCCGCAAGCAGGTTGCGCCGGCGTTCCTGTACACCAAGGGCGCGCCGCATTACCGCGTCCGTTTCCCGTTCTTTAAGATCGGCGAGAACATCGCCAAGGCGCACGGGCAGGCCGAACTGGCTGCCGCGCTGCGCGAGGCGATCCTGACCGCGAAGTAAGGGCGCGCGCGTCGAGACAGGCCCGGCACCCCCTCGGCCGGCAGGTCGGGAGGGCGTCGTTCCTCGGCCCGGCCCTGCCCCCACCACTCCCGGCAACGGGTCCTCCCGGACCCACCGGGGCTAGGGGGTAATTCGGGCCCCGCCCTTTCGCTACGTATGACCCTTTTGCAGAGGTTGGTTGTTGTTTCGTCTATGGCTAATCCAACGATCACGCGGCAGCCGTACTGGCTGAACAAAAAACGCATGGCCGAAAGTCTCGGGATTTCGGTCCAGGCCTTTGATAAATGGGGCGTCGAGCCGGTTAAGAAGATCGGCCGAGAAGCCTTTTACGACACCCGATGCGTGCTTGATAACCGGCTGCAGCATCAGAGCGGAAAGCAACAACTTGGCTCAGACGAAGTTGATCCGCTCATTGAATACAAGATCGCTTGCGAGCGTTTGCGCCTGACCAAGGGGCAAGCAGACGCCCAGGAGAGCAAAAACAAGGTTTCCGACAAGGAACTTGTGCCGGTCGGTTTCATGGTGTTTGCCCTGGCCAGCCTGTCGGCGCAACTGGCTTCAACCCTCAACACCGTTCACAAGAACGTCAAGCGCAAGCACCCCGATATCAACGTGCGCCACCTGGAGGCGGTTGAAACCGAGATTGCCGTTACGCGTAACGCGGCTGCTGGTTTGGCTGATCGCATACCGGAGCTTTTGAATGAATACATCGCCTCCCTGGATAACGGATCTAGTTGAGGCTGTCCGGCGCGGACTGAAAAACCTAGAAGTTGACCCGCCCATGACAGCTGTTGAGTGGGCAGACGAATATTTCTACATGTCCTCCGAGTCGTCGTATGGCGAGGGCAAATGGACCACTGAGTGGTTTCAGGTGGCGTTGCTCAACGCCATGGGTAACGACCTCATCCATGAGCTGAACCTGCCGAAGTCGGCGCGAATTGGCTACACCAAGATGCTGATGGCGAACATCGCCTACAAGATCAAGCACAAGAAACGCAGCGTCTGCATGTGGAGCCCGACGGACGACGACGCCAAAGGCATCATGAAAAAGCACGTCGACCCGATGATTCGCGACGTGCCTGTGATCAAGGCCCTTGCGCCCTGGTTCGGCAAGAAACACAAGGACAACACCGAGGATCAAAAGACCTTCGAGAACCGCAAGGTGCTGTGGTGGTTAGGCGGCACGGCGGCGGGTAACTACCGGGAAAAGAGCCCGGATGAAGTCGGCTATGACGAGCTTTCAAGCTTTCAGGCTGACATTGGCAACGAGGGCTCCCCCACGTTCCTGGGCGACAAGCGTTTGGAAGGCGCGACCTTCCCCAAGTCGATTCGCGGGTCCACACCAAAGCTGGCTGGCAGTTGCCAGATCACACGGGCCGCCGGCGAATCGTCCTACCTGCTGCGCTTCCATATCCGCTGCCCGCATTGCAACACCGAGCAGACGTTGAAATGGGGAGGGCGAGACGATCCTTTCGGGCTCAAGTGGTCCAGGGATGAACTGGGCGAGGTCGACAAGGCCTGGTACCTGTGCGAGTCCGGCAACGGCTGCACGTTCGAGCATCACGAGATGATGGCGGCTTCGCAATTCGGCCGTTACATCTGCGAGCGGACCGGCATCTGGACCCGCGACAGCATGGAGTGGTTTGGGCCTGACGACAGCCCCATTCGCACGCCGCGTCGCCTGACGTTCCATATCTGGACGATTTATTCGACCTTCACCACCTGGGTGAAGATTGCCGACGAGCGCGTCAAGGCCGGTAAGGACCGGGGCAAGATCAAGACGTTTGTTAACACCACGCTGGGCGAGGCCTGGGAGGAAGACCTTTCCGAGAAGGTCGACTGGGAGAAGCTGCGCGAGCGGCGCGAGGTGTACGGCGCCGAGGTGCCGGCACGTTGTGTTGTCCTTATGGGCGGCATCGACACCCAAGACGACCGTTACGAGCTGCGGGTGTGGGGATTCGGCGCCGACGAAGAAGCCTGGTTGATCTACCGGCGGGTACTGACTGGCGACCCTGCCAGCGTTCACCTGCTGCGTCAGGTTGGCCTGCAGCTGCGCAAGCAGTTCACCCGTGCCGACGGCATGCGAATGGACGTGATGCGGTGGTGCTGGGACTCCGGCGGCCACCACTCGGAAACCGTACGCGCGCAAAGCCGCAAGCATGGCTTGCACTGGGTGGTCCCGATCTTCGGGGCCAGCACCTACGGCAAGCCCATTGCCAGCTTCCCGCGCAAGAAGGAAAAGAAGTCCAAGACGTACCTGACCGAAGTCGGCACCGACAACGCCAAAGAGGTCATTTACAACCGCCTCAAGCTGCAGCCGGACGGCAATCGCCCGGTGCCGGGCCTGATCCACTTCCCGGCCGACGATTCGATCTGTGACGACGACGAGCTAAAGCAGCTGACCAGCGAAACCAAGAAATGGGTTTTAGCGAAAGGTCGGCGCGTGCTGCGTTGGGACGCCAGTAAGAAGCGTAACGAAGCGCTCGACTGCTTTGTGTACGCCCTGGCAGCGCTGCGAATCAGCCAAGACAAATTTGGCCTTGACCTGGAGTCGCTGACCGACGACCTGAGCCCGGAAGCGCGAGGGTGGCCGGCGCCGGACGACGAGCCGGACGATGAAGACGACGAGCCCGACGTGCAAGACGAGTCCGACGAAGCAGGCGAGCCCGACGAAGCCCCGGCCGAGCCCGAGGCAGAACCCAACGACACCACACTGCCCGAGCCGCTGGATGACGACGGCTTGCTGGGCGCAGGAGATAACCCATGGCTGCAGTAACCCCTCAGGAAATGCTCGACCGCTACATACAGGCCGAGTGCGACGTGCTGGCCGGCAAGGACGTGACATTCGGTGGTCGCCGCATGGTGATGGCCGATCTGCCGCAGATCATCAAGGGTCGCCAGGAGTGGGAGCAACGCGTGGCGGCGGCATCCCGAGGCGGGCACGGCTATGCCGTGGCTGTTTTTGAATGAACCGCGTTGACCGGGTGCTTGAGCCGCTGTTTCCCACTTGGGTAGCGCGGCGCATGGCCGCCCGTGACGTGATCCAGGCCTACGAGGCGGCCACTGTTACCCGCACCCACAAGGCCAAGCGACAGGGCCGCAGCGCCAATGCCTCGCTGCAGAAAGACGGCCGCTCGATGCGAGAGCAATGCCGCAAGCTGGACGAAGACCACGACATTGTCATTGGCCTGCTCGACCGGCTGGAGGAACGGATTGTTGGCGGCCCTGGTATTTCCGTGGAGCCGCTGCCCCTGGACTACGCCGGCAACGTGCATTCCGACTTTGCGGACCAGATCAAAGCTGCATGGGCGGAGTGGTCGCTGTGCCCGGAAGTCTCAGGCGAGCTGACCCGGCCGCAAATGGAACGCCTTATGTGCCGCACCTGGCTGCGCGATGGCGAGGGCCTGGCACAGATGGTGGTCGGCAAGGTGGCTGGTTATCAGCACTTGCACAAGGTGCCGTTTGCCCTGGAGTTGCTTGAGCCCGATTACCTGCCTTGGGAGTACAACGACCTATCCAAAGGCATTGCCCAGGGTGTAGAGCGTAACGAGTGGCGGCGCGTTCGCGCTTATCACATCTACAAGCGGCACCCCGGCGACCTGTTAGTGCATGGCCAAGCTCAAAACACCAAGGCCGTGCCGGCGGATCGAATGATCCACATTGCCTACCGCAAACGCATTGCGCAGAACCGTGGCGTTCCACTGCTGCACGGCGTGATTACTCGCCTGGCGGATATCAAGGATTACGAGGAAAGCGAGCGCATAGCCGCGCGCCTCAGTGCGGCCCTGGGTATGTACATCAAGAAGGGCTCGCCCGACGAGTACACGCCCGTACAGAACGCCAAAGAGCGCTCCATACCGATCAAGCCCGGCATGGTCTTTGACGGCCTACGGCCGGGCGAAGAGGTCGGGATGATCGAAAGCAATCGGCCTAACACGTTCCTGGAGCCGTTTCGGTCCGGGCAGATCAAGGCCGTGGCAGCAGGCACCCGCAGCACGCATTCCAGCGTGGCGCGCAGCTACGACGGCACCTATTCGGCGCAACGCCAGGAGCTGGTCGAGGGCCAGCTGGGTTACGACCTGCTGCAGCACGAATTCATCGACTACTGGTGCCGGCCGGTGTACCGCAAGTGGCTGGAGATAGCCATTGTGAGCGGCCAAATCGTCGTGCCAGCCGGGGTGAATCCCGACACGGTGTTCTCGGCGGTTTACCAAGGTCCAGTCATGCCCTGGATCAACCCGGTGCATGAGGCCAATGCGTGGCAAATCCTGGTGGAGTCCGGCTTTGCCGACGAGGCCGAGGTGTCGCGTTCGCGGGGGCGTAACCCTGCAGAACTCAAGAAATCCCGCATTGCGGAAATCTTGCTCAACCGGGCGAAAGGGCTGGTGTTCAGTTCGGACGCCTTCCACAAGTTCTACGGGAACAAAGGCAATGAAAACAAAGGGAAAGACCCCGCTGATCCAGCCTCGGGCGGCAATCAGCCAAGCAAATAAGCCCGATGAAAGTTGGTACTCCCTGCGCGCCGCCTCGCGCGGCGTGGCCGAGGTGATGCTGTACGACGATATCGGCGCCTGGGGTATCTCGGCGCGTCAGTTCGCCCGCGATCTGGCAGCGCTCGGTGACGTGTCCACGATCAAGTTGCGTATCCACTCCGGCGGCGGCGATGTGATGGACGGCATCGCGATGTACAACATTCTGCGCGGCCACTCGGCCCGCGTAGAGGTGTACATCGACGGTATGGCCGCCTCTATGGCCAGCGTCGTGGCCATGGCGGGTGATGTGATCTACATGCCGGCGAACTCCAGCATGATGGTGCACAAGCCGTGGGGTGGGCAGGTAGGCGATGCGGACGACATGCGCGAGTACGCCGACTTGCTCGACAAGTTCGAGGGCACGCTGATCAGGGCTTATGCGCTCAAGACAGGCAAAAGCGAAGAAGAAATCGCCGCACTGCTCAAGAAAACCACCTGGATGGATGGTAACGAGGCGGTGGCGGCCGGCTTCGCGGACCAGGTGCTGGAACCGCTCAAGGCCGCCGCTCAACTCAGTTCTAAACGTTTAGAGGAATACACCAGCATGCCCGAAACAATGCGCAACCTGATGAATCCAAGGGGTTCTGTTCATAGCCCTGCGCCTGCGCCTGCTCCGGCACCTGCGCCTGCCCCTACTCCAGCCCCGGCCCCTGCGCCGACAGAGCCACAAGCGGCCGCGCTGCTCGCCCAGTTCCGTGCCGAGGAAAACCAGCGCCGCGAAGGCATCGCCGCCGCGTTCGTTGGCGGCCTCGCCGTCGCTCATGCGACCCTGCTGCAGGCTTGCCAGGCTGACATGACCTGTTCCGTGGCCGTGGCGCGTGAGCGCTTGCTGGCCGCGCTGGGGGCGGATATCGCGCCGGTGAATTCACCGACCACCCGCCATCCTGGCTATGTCGGCAACGGCAACCTGGTGGGCGACTCGGTGCGAGCTTCGATCTACGGGCGCTTGGGCTACGAAGACAATCAGGCCGACAACGCCTACAACTACATGACCTTGCGCGAACTGGCTCGCGCCTCGCTGCAGGACCGTGGCATTGGCGTGGCCACATTGCGCCCGCTGGATATGGTCGGCTTGGCCTTCACCCATACATCCAGTGATTTTGGCAACATCATCTTGGATGCATCGCACCGTGCGTTGCAGGCAGGGTGGGCGGAAGCCGAAGAAACCTTCCACCTGTGGACCCGTACCGGTCGCCTGTCTGACTTCAAGGTCGCCAACCGCGTAGCCCTTGGCTCGTTCTCGGTGCTGCGTGAGGTTCGTCCTGGTGCTGAGTACAAAAACATTACCCTTACCGACTCCGGCGAAACCATCAAGTTGGCCAGCTATGGCGAGATGTTCGCCATCGACCGTCAGGCGATCATCAACGACGACCTCGACGCCTTGAGCGCGATTCCGCGCCTGATGGGTATTGCCGCGCGAGCGACCATCGGTGATCTGGTGTATGCCACCCTGATCGATAACAACAAGATGAAGGACGGCAAGCCGCTGTTCGACGCCTCGCGCAAGAACCTGTTCACCGGCAATGGTTCGGCCCTGTCCATCGAATCCATGAGCGCTGCCAAGGCTGCGATGGCCCTGCAGAAGGCGAAGACGGCCGAAGGCGCTAAGCCTCGCACGCTGAACATCCGCCCGGCCTTCCTGCTGTGCCCGGTGGCTCTGGAGGACAAGGCCAACCAGCTGATCCGTTCCGCCTCGGTGCCTACCGCTCAGGTCAACGCCGGCGTCATCAACCCGATCAAGGACTTTGCGCAGGTCATTTCCGACCCGCGTCTGGATGATGCGTCCTCGACCACCTGGTACCTCGCGGGCCGTCAGGGTAGCGACACCATCGAAGTGGCTTACCTGGATGGCGTCGACACGCCGTACATCGAGCAGCAAGAAGGCTTCACCGTGGACGGCATCGCCACCAAGGTGCGGATCGACGCGGGCGTCTCGGCGCTCGACTCGCGCGGCCTGAGCCGTTCCGTCGGCGCCTGATCCGCCGGCGTCACCAAGCACCCCGCATTTGCGGGGTTTGTTGTTTCTGGAATAGGAGAAAGTACGACCATGGCCACTAACCATGTGAATAGCGGCGATACCGTCGTCCTCGCGGCGCCCACGGGCGGATCGGTGTCCGGTGTGCCGCAGGTGATCAACGATCTGGCGGTCATTCCGCTGTCGAGCGGTCCCAAGGGCACGCTGATTACCTACCGCACTTGCGGCGCCTGGAATGTCCCGGCGGCGGCTGGGCTCAAGGCAGGCGTCAAGGTGAGCGTGCTGGACGGCGCCTTGGTCGCCGCTGGCACGGCCAATTCGCTGCCGTTCGGCAAGCTGACGACCGACACCCTCAACGGCTATGCCGAAGTGCTGATCGTCCAATGAGTCTGCGGCCGAGCTTTCGCGAGCGCATGGCCGTCCTTACAGATCAGATCCTTGACCGTGTGGGCGACCGCGCGACCTTGGAGGACGGCACGCCGATCATGGGCACCTTCGAGAATCCGTTTCTCGATCCGCAAATGATGGGCAAGGGCGGCAAAGGGCTTGCGGCGTCGGTCGATGCTGCCGCCCTGGGGGAGCCTCGGTTTAACGTGCTGGCCGCTGTGGCGGCGCGCTTGCCGAAGGGCTCGAAACTGACCATTGACCTGCCGGCCGACGAGGGTGGTGGGAAATACCGGGTGATCCGGCCGGAGCCTGGCGGCGATGGCATGGTGGCCCTGGTGCTGGGGGTTGAGCGTGAGCGAACCGCAGACATCCGATAGCGAGCCGTTAGAGCATGAGCTGACACGGCTTCACGAAGCCATGACGGCCACTATCAAAGAGGCTATCCCACAGTTGCAGGGCGTCGAGGACTATCCCGTGCTCAAAGAGGGCATGGCGATGCCGCTGATGATTTACGCCATGACCAATGTGCAGCCCGGTGAAGACCCCGGCGACGGCCGCGTGTGCATTGTCGCAACGTTCGAGGCCTGCATTCTGGTCGAGTCCGACCGCGATAAGGCGCCCCTGCAAGCGGCCATTCTAGCCACCAAGTTGGCCTCCCTGCTGCATTACCAGCAGTGGGGGCTCGACTTCACCATGCCGGTTGAGGGCGTCCAGGCGATGCCGACGATGCCTGTGCCTGAGCTGGCCGAGTGCGCAGCCTGGGCGGTGCAGTGGCATCAAACCCTTTACCTGGGTGACACCACTTGGCTTTGGGAGAACCAGCCGCCTGGCTCGCTGGTGTTCTCGTTCGACCCCGAAAGCGGGGAGGGTAACGAGCACAACTATCAGTCACCGGAGGCCATGGCATGACTTACGCGGCCGCGCAGGCGGACCGCATGCTGGCCGGCCTGGTGATCCCCTGTTATGTCGTTGGGGTGGATCTCGTCGCCGGCAGGGTGCGGGTTTCCGATGGCGGTGACTGGACGAGCGCGTGGGTGCGCTGGCATGCCTTGGCAGCCGGCAAGGCCCGTCACTGGCGGTCACCGAGCATGGGCGAGCAGGGCGTGCTGGTGAGCCCAAGCGGCGAGCCTGCACAAGGGACGTTCGTTCCTGGGTTGTACGGCAATGCCGGCCCCCAGCCGGACAACCGCGACCATGTCGAGGTGTGGCGTTTCGATGATGGCGGCTCGCTGGTCTACGACTGGGAAGCCAACAGCTACACCATCAAGCTGCCCACGGGCACGGTCAACATCGAGGTCGGCAGCACCAAGGCGGTGATGACCGACGACACGATCAGCGCCAAGACCACGACGCTAACGGCCGAGGCACAGGCCGCCACGATCAAGGCGCCGTCGATCACCCTGGAGGGCAACGTGCAGGTCAATGGCGCGTTACGCGTAACGGGCGATATCAACGGCGGCGGGATGATCATCGACACCGCTGGCAACACGGCAAATCACAAGCACTGACAGCCCGCATTCGCGGGCTTTGTCTTATCTGGAGGGCCATATGGCTACTAAAGCGAAAACCGTTTCAACCGACGAGGCCGCTGCCTCGGACGCCGCCGACGCGGGCGTTGTGGCTGATCCAGCTGCAGCCCCGGCGGTGGCGCAAGTCACCTTCGCCGACACCGTCTACACCTCGCGCTCGCTGTACCTGGCCAAGGGCGAGGAGCTGCGCGAATTCAAGGTGGTGGCCAAGCATGTCAGCGTACCGGCCGATGACGCCGAGGCGGTGGCGTTCCTGGCTGACCACCCTGAGCTGCAGCGCCTGGACGGCTGACCATGATCGGCCTGGATCGCCGCACCGGCGAAGCTATCTCAGGCCTCGATCACCTGCGCCAATCCATTGAGGACATTCTGACCACGCCACTCGGCAGCCGTCGCATGCGGCCGGAATACGGCAGCAAGCTGCGGCGTTACGTCGACATGCCGGTCAATGAGGGATGGAAAAGCGCAGTACAGGCCGAGGTGGCCCGCGCCCTGGGCCGCTGGGAGCCTCGCTTGAAGTTGGAGCGGGTGGTTGTCACCTCGGTGCTTGACGGGCAAATCGGCATGACGCTGACCGGCGAGTACCTGGGTAGCACCGCCGTCATGGAGGTAACCGCATGATCGACCTTTCCCTGCTACCCCCGCCCGATGTGGTGGAGAGCGTGGATTTCGAGGAGCTGTATCAGGAAACACTGGGCATCTTCCGCGAGTTCATGAAAGACCAATGGACAGCGGCGCTGGAGTCCGACCCGGTGGTCAAGCTGATGGAAGTCATGGCCTACCGGGAAATGCTCACGCGCGCTCGGGTCAACGCGGCGGCCAAGGCGAGCTTGCTGGCCTTTGCCAAGGGTAACGACCTGGTGAACCGTGCCGCTGACTATGGCGTGGAGAAGTTGGTCATTCGCCCGGCCGACCAGGATGCGGTGCCGCCGGTTGAGGCGGTGATGGAGAGCGACGAGGCGTTGCGCTACCGCACGCGGCTGTCGCTTGAGGCGTTGTCGGTGGCTGGCAGCAGCGGGGCCTATGAGTATCACGGGCTGAGCGCATCGGCCGAGCTGACCAATGTGTCGGTCGATTCGCCCCGGTTTATCGGTGCGGAATTGACGCCCGCCGTGCGTGCCCAGCTTCCCCCCGGGGCCATTGTCGTGGTCTGCGACTACGACGCTGGCCTGGCCAACCCGCTGCCCGGCGACGTGTCGCTGGCCATCCTGCCCAGCCTCACCAGCACCACGCCGGTGGCCCAGCTGGTCGCGAAGGTCAAGGCGGCTTTGTCGGCCGAGGAAGTACGGCCGATCACCGACCGACCCCGTGTGGCCGCCGGTTTGCCGGCTGAGTTCAAGGTGGAGGCCGAGCTGCAGATTGAAGAAGGGCCAGACCCGGACGTGGTGAAGGCCACGGCGCGGGCGGGCCTGGATGCAGCCATTGCAGAAGCACGCCGCCTGCAGGGGCAATTGCCCCTGTCGGCCATCTACGCCGCGTTACACGTAACGGGGATTCGTAGCGTGACCTTGAAGCAGCCAGCAGCCGGAGTGGTGTGTGATAAGCGGCATTACCCCAGCTGCACCTCGATCACGCTGACGGCGAAGGTGGTGGCATGAGTCTGTTACCGCTCAACGCCACCCAGCTGGAGCGAGCCCTGGAGGCCGCCGCCGACCTTGGCCTTGACCCGGACATTATCCGGGGCGTGGCCGACTCGGCACGTTGCCCGCCGAACTTCCTGCCCTGGCTGGCTTGGGCGCGGAAGGTTGACGGCTGGGAAGCGGCTTACACCGATGAGCAACGTCGCGCGCTGATCCGCGAAGCGATTCCGGTTCACAAGACCAAGGGCACGGTCGGCGCAATCCGGCGTGTGCTCAAGGCCGTGCGGGTCAATGCGGATTACAAGGAGTGGCGCGAGATCCCCAACGCCGCACCGTACACGTTCCAGGTCACCGCTTGGGCCAACGAGAACCGGCCGGGTGAAGGCTCGATCATCTCGCCGCAGCTGGAGGAACGCCTGCGTGCTCTGGTGGACGCGACGAAGAACGAGCGCAGCCACTACACCTTCCGGCTCGGTGCGCGCTTCGACGGTGGCCTGGTGGCGGCCAATGCTTCGCGCTTGCAGGGCTGGGTGCGTCGGTCAGCAGACGTGCAGCCGATCCCGCTGCCGCTCTTTGAGCAGCCGATGGGGCTGGTGAGTGTTTCCCGGCATCAGCAGTTGCAGCGGCATTCTGCTGAAGCCCAGGCGGTGCCGTTACCGCCTTCTGAGCAGGCCATATCGCTGGCCAATGCCACCCACGCGCGCTGCGTCTCCCGATGGTCTGTCGAGGCGCAGGGCGTGCCGATCAACCACGAAACGGGGCTGCTGGCCGCCAATGCGGTCACCGCCCGTACTGTCGTGCGCGTCACGATGGAGGCTGTTCTATGAGTACCGCTTTAAAACCCCTGATCACCAAGGCCGGCCTGGCGGCGATCTGGAACGCAACGAGCACCGGTGTGCAGGCTGAAATCGCCTACATCGGCCTCGGTTCGCAGGGGTACACGCCCACTGTCGATCAGAAGGCGCTGCGTGCCCAGGTCGTCAAATACCCAATCTCCGGCGGCGAGAAGCTGAGCAGTTCGTTGATCCACCTGACGGCTCTGGCTGATGACGACAAAGCCTTCTGGGTCCGCGAAGTCGGCATCTACTTTGCCGACGGCACCTTGTTTGCGGTGTGGTCGAGTCCCGACACGCCACTCACCTACAAGGCCGCCGGTACCGAGCTGCTGATGGCTTATGACTTGTCGCTAGAGGCTTTGCCAGCGGACAGCGTAACCATCGTCAGCACAGCCACCGGGCTCAACCTGACGCTGGCGGCCCCGCTGGCTGCGCAGGCCTCGGCATTGCTTGCGGACATGATGCGAGGGGTTCGGCAAGACGACCAGCTAGACGCGCTGAGCAAACAGCAAAAGGTCGTGGGGCAGCTGCTGGTCAGTCTCACTGACCGCATGAAGGAAGCCGAAACCCAGCAGGCCAAAGACCGCGAAAGCCTGCTGATCGCTGTTGCAGCCAACGCAGCGGCAGTCATCAACCTGCAAAACCTCGTTGTTCAAAAAATCTAGGAGTGTGATTAACCATGAGTCTTGAATCTCAAATCGCGGATCTGGTAACCGAAGCCAAAGGGCTAATTGCTACGTTCAACGGAAAGAAGGCCGAAATCAATGCGGCTGTATCGGCTGCTATAGCAGCTATTCCCTCTAACGCGAAGACCTACTACATCAACACGGTGATTGGTGATGACAAAGCTGCTGGTACAGCTGCAGCGCCGCTAAAGTCCCTCAAGCAGGCGCTGTACAACACGCCTGCGGGTGGCCAGGTGGTCTGCTACCTGCAAACTGATCATCTGCTGGACACCAACGTTGCCATCGACAATCGGGTGTTGCACATCTGCTCCGATACGCAAGGGGTTAAGCGCAAGCTACGGTGTGCCTACTATCCGACCAATGATGGAGCGGCCACTTGGTTGGGTGGCTTCGTCTCGTACTACGGTGGGCAGGTTCTGCTCACTGATATCACGTTGGATTTGCCTACGCCGTCCGGGCTGACGCCGGTGCCATATGGGCTTAAAAACGCGGTGTTCATGGTCAACTCCAGCGCCGGCACGCCGCTGACGCAAGTCAAATTGTCTTCCTGTGAAGTCGTGGCGGCAGCCGATTGGATTGGTTCGCTGGTAGCAGCGCCAAACAGCGCAGTCGTGCTCGAAATCTATAACTCGACGTTCCCGGCCAACTTTGGCGGTCGTTACGTCAATGGCGTGGCGGCTGGTACAAATCCCGCCACCCTGTCCAACATTCTGACCAACCTGGCCACTCTGTAAGGAGCTCCAATGCAAACAACCAATCTGTCTATTGAATTCGAAGGCAAAACCTTACTCGGCTCTGACTTTGCGGCCTTGCCTTTAGCTGCTGCAAAGCTGGTTGCTTGTCGCCAGATCGACCAGGCGGCCGATGCTGGGCGTCGGGCTGTGCTGGGCGATACCTTGCGCGCTCTGGAGTACCAGGTAACTGCCGAAGAAGCTAAAGCATTCGCCGCTGCCGGTTACACCGGCGACGTCCCACCAACCGTGCAGGCCTGGGTGGATGCTGCCGGTCTGGAACCGCGAGCCGCTACCGACAGCATTCTGGCGGAGGCCGCCGCCTGGAAGCAGGCGCTCTATCAGTTGCGTGCGCTACGCCTGAAAGGCAAGCAGGACGTGCTCAAGGTAACCAGCCATGACGCCGTCGAGGCAGTCGCTGACGTGGCGATAGAAGCCATTCACACCAGTGTCCAGGGCGTCGGCAACGCCGCCTAAATCCTCCCCAGCACCCCCGTACCC
>NZ_JBWKXT010000084.1:0-19862 GCF_059423245.1 Pseudomonas sp. GW460-LB5 | reverse complement strand
GGGCTGGTGGTGTTGACCCAGCGGCGTGGGGCGTTTGAACCGGTTTCTGCCTGATGGATTTTGGGGCCGCTTTGCGGCCCTTTCGCGACGCAAGGCCGCTCCCACATTGATCGGTGTACACCGTACCGTTGTGGGAGCGGCCTTGTGTCGCGATGGGCTGCGAAGCAGCCCCAACGATAGCGGCTACAACATCTTCTCCAAGCCAACCGCCTTGCTGATCCACGCGTTGAACCGCCGCCACATCCCACCCGGTTCAGACGTCAGCACGTGCCGCTTGCCATTGTCCTCGGTCGCCCACACCAGCTTGCCCCCCACCAGCTTCACCTGGTAACTCAACGCAGGCGCCATACCCTGTTGGGCCAGCTCGCGGGTGTACTCCGCCAGCTCCGGGCTGTCCACCAGCACTCCAACCTCGGTGTTCCACAGCACAGAACGCGGGTCGAAGTTGAACGAGCCGATGAAGGTCTTGCGCCGGTCGAATACGATCGCCTTGGTGTGCAGGCTCGAATCCGAACTGCCACGAAAACTCAACCGCCCCGCGCTTGGGTCGCCTGGCTGCCGGCGAAGCTCAAAAAGCTGCACCCCGTGCTCCAGCAAGGCCCGGCGATAGGGCGCGTAGCCGCCATGCACGGCCGGCACGTCGGTGGCTTCCAGCGAGTTGGTCAGCAGCTTCACCGAAACGCCAGCGTCGGCGCGGCCGGTCAGGTACAGCAGGCCCGGTTCGCCCGGCACAAAGTAGGCCGATGCCAGGATCAGTTCGCGGTGCACGTTGGCCAGGTCCGGTGCCAGTTGCTGGCTCAACAGCAGCTGTGGGTCCGGTTCGTTGTCGGCCAGCACCTTGTTGGGTGCATCCCACAGCACTTGGGCGTGGGCCCAGATCAGCTCGTTGCGCCACACGTCCAGGCGAGGCTGCGACTGGTAGGCCATCAGGCGGTCGTACAGGGCTTTGCGTTGGGTCCTGGCTTCGGCCAGCGACACTTCCAGGCGATGGCGGCTGGCACGCAGGTCGTTGGCATTCGGGTCGCGCCAGAGGAAGTCGGCGATCGGTCGGCTGAGGGCGCTGTTCCAGTACTGGTCGAAACTGTGCCCCAGCTGCTCGGCCACCGGGCCAATACCCAGCAGGTCGATGTCGGTGAAGTTGAGGTTGGGCTCGGCATCGAAATACTCGTCGCCCAGGTTACGCCCGCCGACAATCGCCATGCTGTTGTCCACCAGGAACAGCTTGTTGTGCATGCGCCGGTGCTGGCGCGACAGGTTGAACAGCCGGCCCATGGCGCGGGTCACGCCAGTGCTGCGGCCCAGGTGCAGCGGGTTGAACACGCGGATCTGGATGTTGGGGTGGGCATCGAGGGTGCCCATGATGGTGTCCAGGCCGTCGCTGGTGGTGTCGTCCAGCAGGATGCGCACACGCACGCCACGGTCGGCTGCACGCAGCAATTCATGCACCAGGGCGCGGGTGCTGAGGCCGTCGTGGACGATGTAGTACTGCAGGTCGATGCTCGCCTGGGCGTTACGGATCAGTTCGGCACGGGCGCGGAACGCTTCATTGCTGTTGGGCAGCAGGCGAAAGCCCGAGCGGCCGCCGTAAGGCGCGGCCTGGCGCAGCACCGAGCGGCCAAAGGCGGAGTCATGGGCGGGCAGCGCCTGGCTGGTTTCGCGGGGCGCGCTGACGCTGGTGCAGCCGGCAAGGCCGAGCAGCAGCACCAGCAGCAGGGGCAAGGCGTGCTGGAGTCTCAAGGGTGGACCGTCCTGTGCAGCAAGGGCTTTGGGGTTGGACCGTGGCGGGCGGCGCAAAGTTACGCGTCGGCGCTTTCTTCATCCAGTAGACGAAGGGCGGTTTCACCTACCTTGCGCACAGCGGCCTCGATCTGAGGCGTCGGCCGCGCGGCGAAGTTCATGCGCAGGCAGTGGCGAAACTTGCCCGAGGCCGAGAAGATGCTGCCCACGGCAACTTGCACACCTTGCTCCAGTAAAGCCCGGTTCAAGCGCAGCGTATCGAAATGTTCGGGTAATTCTACCCACAGCATGAAGCCACCTTGGGGGCGGCTGACCCGGGTGCCCGTTGGAAAGTAACGGGTTACCCATTCGCTCATCAGGTCGCGGCCACGCTGGTACTGGCTACGCATGCGCCGCACGTGGGGCTGGTAGTGGCCGCCGGCGATGAAGTCGGCGATGGCCAGCTGCGGCTGGCTGGCGCTGCTGCCGGTGCTGATGTACTTCATGTGCAGCACCCGCTCCAGGTAGCGCCCGGGCGCCACCCAGCCCACCCGCAGGCCGGGGGCGAGGGTCTTGGAAAATGAGCTGCAGAACAGCACGCGTCCATCGTCGTCGAACGACTTGATAGTCCGCGGACGCGGGTAGGTGTAGGCCAGGTCGCCGTACACATCGTCCTCCAGAATCGCCACGTCGTAGCGCTGCGCCAAGCTAAGGAGGGCCTTCTTTCGGGCCTCGGGCATGATGTAGCCGAGCGGGTTGTTGCAGTTGGGGGTGATCTGGATGAGCTTGATCGGCCACTGCTCCAGGGCCAGTTCCAGCGCCTCCAGGCTGATGCCGGTCAGCGGGTCGGTGGGAATTTCCAGCGCCTTCATGCCTAGGCCCTTGAGGGTTTGCATGGCGCCGTGGAAGCTGGGCGAGTCGACTGCGACGATGTCGCCTGGCTCGCAGACCGCGCGAATGCTGCACGACAGCGCCTCGTGGCAGCCGGTGGTCACGACCAGGTCGGCCGGGCTCAGGCGGCAGCCGGAGTCCAGCATCAACCGCGCAACCTGCTCACGCAGGGCCAGGTTACCGTGGATGTTGTCGTAATACAGGCCGGGCATGTCCTGCCGCCGACTTAACTGAGCCAGGCTGCGCAGCAGGGGCTTCAGGGTAGGGGTGTTGATGTCGGGCATGCCACGGCCGAGCTGGACCACATCCTGGCGCGGCGTGCTGCGGATGAGCTCCAGCACCTGCTCCCATTGCGAAATATCCACCGGGCGCTGGGCCGGGCGGCTGACGGCGGGCAGCGCTGGCAGCTGGCGGTGGTCGCTGACGAAGTAGCCGGATTTGGGCCGGGGCGAGACCATGCCGCTGTCTTCCAGCATGCGATAGGCCTGTTGCACGGTGCTCAGGCTGACCCCGTGTTCCACGCTCAGGGCGCGCACAGAGGGCAGGCGCTGGCCAGGGCGATACAGGCCTTGCTCGATACGGGCGCCGAGCAGTTCGGCCAGGTTCAGGTAGAGGGTCACGGCATACTCCTGCGCTGCATTGGCATAGCGACCGGTACAGTTGGGCTGAAAATACAGCATTCAGTCGGCCAACGGCCAATTCTGTATGGGAATAATAAGGCTGTATTGGCTCTGTATTGTCGATGGTGCCGACGCGCATCCTTTCTCCACGGTATCAACTGAACGAGAGGGTGCGGTGATGGGCGGCATGAGCGATGTGCGCTTGCAACTGATGGCCAGTGAACTGGAAGCCGGGCAGCAGGCCAAGGTATTCAACGCGCCGCAAGGGCTTGGGCGTTGGGGGCTGATGCTGCATCGCTGGCATACCCGCAGGGCGCTGTTGCAGCTGACGGATGACGAGTTGCGCGATGTCGGGCTGAGCTGGGAGCAGGCCCGTACAGAGGGACGTAAACCCTTCTGGAAAGACTAACAACGAGACGCTGCGCGGCCGCTCCTACACCGACCGCGGCAGTTTTCAGATCAACTCTTTAAGCCTGTGCCACAGCATGCCCAGCGCCAGCAGTGGCGAGCGCAGGTGCTTGCCGCCGGGGAAGGTGATATGCGGCACGTTGGCGAACAGGTCGAAACGCCCGCTTGCCTGGCCACTGATTGCCTCGCCCAGCAGGCGCGCGGCCAGGTGGGTGGCGTTGAGCCCATGGCCTGAATAGGCCTGGGCGTAATACACGTTCGGCTGGCTGGCCAGGCGGCCAACCTGCGGCAGGCGGTTGGCGCCGATGCCGATCATGCCGCCCCACTGATAGTCGATGCGCACGTCGGCCAGCTGCGGGAACACCTTGAGCATCTTCGGCCGCATGTAGGCGGCGATATCTTTCGGGTCGCGGCCTGAATAGTGGCAGGCACCGCCAAACAGCAGGCGGTGGTCGGCAGACAGCCGGTAGTAATCCAGCGCCACGCGCTGGTCACACACCGCCATGTTCTGCGGCAGTAAAGCGCGGGCGCGTTCTTCGCCTAGCGGTTCGGTGGCGATGATGTAGCTGCCGGCCGGCAGCACCTTGCCGCCCAGCTCGCGGTTGAGGCCGTTGAGGTAGGCGTTGCAGCACAGCACCAAGGTCTTGGCGCGTACCCGGCCCTGGGCGGTATGCACTTGCACCTCGGGGCCATAGTCGACGCGGGTAACCTCGGACTGCTCGAACAGCTTCACGCCCAGCCGGCTGGCCACCGCCGCTTCACCCAAGGCCAGGTTGAGCGGGTGCAGGTGGCCGGAGCCCATGTCGACCAGGCCGCCCACATAGCAGTCGGCGCCGACCACGCTGTGGATATCGTCCTTGCCGACCAGCCGCAGCTCATGCGCATAGCCCAGGCTGCGCAGTTCTTCGGCGTCTTCGGCAAAGCCCAGCAGCTCGGCCGGCTTGTTGGCCAGGTCGCAGTAGCCCCAGGTCAGGTCGCAGGCGATGGCATGTTTCTCTACCCGCTCGCGCACGATCTGCACGGCCTCCAGGCCCATCAGCCTCATGCTGCGCACGCCTTCCTCGCCAATCACCGGCAGAAACTGTTCCAGGCCGTGGCCGACGCCGCGGATCAACTGCCCGCCATTCCGCCCGCTGGCGCCCCAGCCAAGTTTGCGCGCTTCCAGCAGGATGACCGAAAAGCCGCGTTCGGCCAGCTCGATGGCGGTGTTCAGCCCCGAGTAGCCGCCGCCGACGATGCAGACATCGGCGCTGTGCTCGCCTTGCAGGAAGGAGTAGTCAGGGTGTGGCGCGCTGCTGGCGGCGTAATAGGAGGCGGCGTGCTGCGCGCTGTGGATCATGGGCTTGGTCCTGAGGCTGGTGGGCTAGGGGAGGAGGATAAGTCGGGGTGGGGTAGTGGGCAACAAGGCGAGGGCAGCGCCCTCGTTCGCGGGCAAGCCCGCGAATGGGCTTATAATCCAACTTATCAATCAGCTTTGTACTTGCCCATGTCCTGCAACCGTCACAAGATCCACTTCCTGCGCGAACTCATCCCCTCGTTCGAGTGCGAGCCCGGCTGCCACGATTGCTGCGGCCCGGTCACCACGTCGACGGAAGAAATGGCCCGCCTGCCGCGCAAGTCCCAGGCCGAGCAGGAAGCCGCTCTCGAGCGCCTGGACTGCGTGCACCTGGGCCCCAACGGTTGCACGGTGTATGAAGAGCGCCCCATGATCTGCCGCCTGTTTGGCACCACACCACGCATGGCCTGCCCGCGTGGCCGTGGCCCTGAGCCGATGATCGAGCCCGCAGCCGAGCAACTCGTGCACCAGTTCATCGCCACCACCCGGCAGGTGCTGGTCTAGTCTCAGTCCGGGATCGGCAGGCAGAGGCTTTCTTTCACCTCTTCCATCACGATGTAGCTCTTCGATTCGCGCACATGCGGCAGCTTCAGCAGAATGTCGCCAAGCAGCTTGCGGTACGACGCCATTTCCGAAATGCGCGCCTTCACCAGGTAGTCGAAGTCACCTGACACCAGGTGGCATTCCAGCACGTGGGGCAGCTTCAACACCGCGCGGCGGAACTCTTCGAAGGTGTCGCCCGACTTGTAGTCCAGGCTGATTTCCACGAACACCAGCAGGCTGCCCTTGAGGTGCTGCGGGTTCAGGCGGGCGTTGTAGCCCATGATGATGCCCTCGCGCTCCAGACGGCGAACCCGCTCGGTGCAAGGGGTGGTGGACAGCCCAACTTTCTCGCCCAGTTCGGTGAAGGAAATACGCCCGTCATTCTGCAAGATCCGCAGGATGTTACGGTCGATCTTGTCCAGTTCACGCTTGCTCTGGTGCTGGGTTCTCATAGGGGATGCCCCTCCGTGAAAGGCGATTTTGCCGAGAATTCTCGCCAATAATAGGCTTTTATATAGTGAATTGCACTGGTCTCAAATTCCTATACTGCGCCCATTCATGCCATATCAATAAAAGTCTGCGGCGTGCCGCGTGTGAGGGATATAACGATGCGAGTTCTGGTACTTGGTAGCGGTGTAATCGGAACCGCCAGTGCCTATTACCTGGCCCGGCAAGGTTTTGAAGTGACGGTGGTCGACCGCCAGCCGGCGGTGGCCATGGAAACCAGTTTTGCCAACGCAGGCCAGATCTCGCCCGGCTATGCCTCGCCCTGGGCCGCCCCAGGCGTGCCGCTGAAGGCCATCAAGTGGCTGCTCGAGCGCCACGCCCCCTTGGCCATCAAGCTCACCGGCGACGTCGACCAGTACCTGTGGATGGCGCAGATGCTGCGCAACTGCACCGCCAGCCGTTACGCGGTAAACAAGGAGCGCATGGTGCGCCTGTCCGAGTACAGCCGCGACTGCCTTGACGAACTGCGCGCCGAAACCGGCATTGCCTACGAAAGCCGCTCCCTGGGTACCACCCAGCTGTTCCGCACCCAGGCCCAGGTGGATGCCGCGGCCAAGGACATTGCCGTGCTCGAGCAGTCTGGCGTGCCTTACGAACTGCTGGACCGCGACGGTATTGCCCGCGTCGAACCGGCCCTGGCTGGCGTGAAGGACATTCTGGCCGGTGCGCTGCGCCTGCCTAACGACCAGACCGGTGACTGCCAGATGTTCACCACCAAGCTCGCCGACATGGCCATCAAGCTGGGTGTGGAGTTCCGTTTTGGCCAGGACATCCAACGCCTGGACTTCGCGGGCGATCGCATCAATGGCGTGTGGATCGACGGCAAGCTGGAAACCGCCGACCGCTACGTGCTTGCGCTGGGCAGCTACTCGCCGCAGATGCTCAAGCCGCTGGGTATCAAGGCCCCGGTTTACCCGCTGAAGGGTTACTCGCTGACCGTGCCGATCACCAACGGCGACATGGCCCCGACCTCGACCATTCTGGACGAGACCTACAAGGTCGCGATCACCCGTTTCGACAACCGTATCCGTGTTGGCGGCATGGCTGAAATCGCCGGTTTTGACCTGTCGCTGAACCCGCGTCGGCGCGAAACGCTGGAGATGATCGTCAACGACCTTTATCCTCGCGGCGGTGACCTGAGCCAGGCCAGCTTCTGGACCGGGCTGCGTCCGGCGACCCCGGACGGCACACCGATTGTTGGTGCCACGGCGTTCCGCAACCTGTTCCTGAACACCGGTCACGGTACCCTGGGCTGGACCATGGCGTGCGGTTCTGGTCGCCTGCTGGCCGACCTGATTGCGCGCAAGAAA
Organism: Pseudomonas sp. GW460-LB5; assembly: GCF_059423245.1. Taxonomy (NCBI): domain Bacteria; kingdom Pseudomonadati; phylum Pseudomonadota; class Gammaproteobacteria; order Pseudomonadales; family Pseudomonadaceae; genus Pseudomonas; species Pseudomonas sp. GW460-LB5. The sequence goes on along the minus strand of NZ_JBWKXT010000084.1, from coordinate 12,531 downwards.
CCGCAGATCAGTGCCGAAGGCCTGGACATTTCCCGTTATGGCAACAGCCGGGAAGCGACCAAGCACGGGCAGGGCGCGCCGATTCACCAGCAGTAATCGCCTGCACCGGCCCATTCGCGGCTAAAGCCGCTCCCACAGGGATCGCATGGCCTTGGCCATTGTGCGGTCCCTTGTGGGAGCGGCTTTAGCCGCGAAGAACCCAACACCGTTTTCAACCTGTGAACCACCATAAGGCAGCCGCCATGCGTCCCGCCCGCGCCCTGATCGACCTCCAGGCCCTGCGCCACAACTACCGTCTGGCCCGTGAACTGACCGGTGCCAAAGCCCTCGCCGTAATCAAGGCCGACGCCTATGGCCATGGTGCCGTACGCTGCGCCCTGGCCCTGGAGGCCGAAGCCGACGGCTTTGCCGTTGCCTGCATCGAAGAGGCGCTGGAGTTGCGCGCCGCCGGTATCAAGGCCCCGGTGCTGTTGCTGGAAGGCTTCTTCGAAGCCAGCGAGCTGGCGCTGATTGCCGAGCACGACCTGTGGTGTGTGGTGCATTCGCTTTGGCAACTTGAAGCCATCGAGAAAACCCAGCTGCACAAGCCGCTCACCGTCTGGCTGAAGCTGGACAGCGGCATGCACCGCGTCGGCCTGCACCCCAAGGATTACCATGAGGCCTACCAACGCCTGCTGGCCAGCGGCAAGGTTGCGCGCATCGTGCTCATGAGCCACTTCGCCCGCGCCGACGAGCTGGATGCCGACGCGACCGCCCAGCAGATTGCCGTGTTCGAGGCCGCCCGCCAGGGCCTGGCCGCCGAGTGCAGCCTGCGCAACTCGCCTGGCGTGCTGGGCTGGCCGCAAGCGCCTGGCGACTGGGTACGCCCGGGCCTGATGCTGTACGGCGCCACGCCGTTCGAAGTGCCCCAGGCCCAAGCCTCACGGCTGCAACCGGTAATGACCCTGCAATCGCGGGTGATCAGTGTGCGCGAGCTGCCTGCCGGTGAGCCCGTGGGCTACGGCGCCAAGTTTGTCAGCCCACGGCCAACCCGTGTAGGCGTGGTCGCCATGGGCTATGCCGATGGCTACCCGCGCCAGGCGCCCAATGGCACCCCGGTACTGGTCGCTGGCCAGCGCACCCAGCTGATCGGCAGGGTGTCGATGGACATGCTCAGCGTCGACCTCACCGACGTGCCGCAAGCCACTGTCGGCAGCCCGGTCGAACTGTGGGGCAAGCAGATACTGGCCAGCGAAGTGGCCGCCCATGCGGGTACTATCCCTTACCAGATTTTCTGCAACCTGAAGCGTTTACCGCGGGACTACATCGGCGAATGACACGCTGAAGCGGACAGGTTGAGGGGTGGTGTGTTGTAAATACTGAACGGCATTGCCATGATATCGTTCACATCCATCCCCCTTTCCACCGTTTCAGGAGGCTCCAGCTTTGGACGTCGGCGAACGACTGCAAGCCATCCGCAAGCTCAAGGGCCTGTCCCAGCGCGAACTCGCCAAGCGTGCCGGTGTGACCAACAGCACCATCTCGATGATCGAGAAGAACAGCGTGAGCCCCTCCATCAGCTCGCTGCGCAAGGTGCTGAGCGGCATTCCCATGTCCATGGTCGAGTTCTTTTCGGTCGAGCTGGAACCTGAAAGCCCCACTCAGATCGTCTACAAGGCCCACGAGCTGATCGACATCTCGGACGGTGCGGTGACCATGAAGCTGGTCGGCAAGTCGCACCCCAACCGTGCCATCGCGTTTCTCACCGAGGTATACCCGCCAGGTGCCGACACCGGTGCCGAAATGCTCACCCACGACGGCGAAGAAACCGGCATCCTGCTCGAAGGCCGGCTGGAGCTGGTGGTCGGCAACGAGATCTTCATTCTCGAAGAAGGCGACAGCTACTACTTCGAAAGCACGCGCCCGCACCGCTTTCGCAATCCGTTCAACCAGCCCGCACGCCTGATCAGTGCAGCGACGCCATCAAACTTTTGATCCAGCGCAGTGCATTGATTCGGCAATACCCCTTTCCAGTGTAGGGTCGTTTCACGGCCTCTGGGTTCCCGCTATACTTTTCAACGCTCGCCGTTCCGTGGCCGCGAGCGTGATTAGCCACCATGAGGGTGTTCGCGTGAACCAAATCAAGAAGATGCTGGCCGTACCAGCAGCCGTATTCGCCCTCTGGGCAATGAGCGCAACCGCTGCAACCAATGACGACATTGCCAAACGCCTCGAGCCGGTTGGCCAGGTGTGCGTCCAGGGCCAGGAATGCAAAGGCATGGAAGTGGCTGCTGCAGCGGGGGGCGGGGGAGCCAAGACGCCAGATGACATCATCGCCAAGCACTGCAATGCCTGCCATGGCAGCGGCCTGCTCGGTGCACCGAAGATTGGCGATACCGCCGCGTGGAAAGAACGCGCCGACCACCAGGGCGGGCTGGATGGCATCCTGGCCAAGGCCATTACCGGCATCAACGCCATGCCGCCCAAGGGCACCTGCGCGGACTGCTCGGATGACGACCTGAAAGGGGCGATCAAGAAAATGTCCGGTCTGTAAGACACAGCTGAATTGCATGAGGCCCGCCTTTGATGGCGGGCTTTGTTTTTTGTGCTGGCTGCCCTGGCCCTTTCGCGGGGCAAGCCCGCTCCCACAAGAACACCACTGCCTTCAGGCTGTGAGGTGCCAGTGGGAGCGGGCTTGTCCCGCGAAGAGGCCGGTACAGGCAACCAACCCGCCAGTGCCATGTCCAACCCCTGAACCCATGGATGTCTCAGGAGGCCCTGATGCACCTCTGCTCCATCGACCAGGCTGTCGAGCAGGTCTTGTCCCGGCTGCCAGCCCATATTCACATGGGCCTGCCTTTGGGCCTGGGGAAGCCTAATGCTTTCGTTAACGCCCTCTACGCCCGCGTGCGCGAGCTGCCCGAGCGGCAGCTGACTATCTACACCGCGCTCTCTCTGGGCCGCCCGCCATTGGGCGATGGCCTGCAGCGGCGGTTTCTCGAACCCTTCGTCGAGCGTGTCTTCGCCGACTACCAAGAGCTCGACTACCTCGCTGACCTGCGCAACGACAGCCTGCCGGCGAATATCCGCGTCGAGCAGTTCTTCATGCAGCCCGGTAGCCTGCTGCACAGCGAGGCTGCCCAGCAGGACTACATCAGCAGCAACTACAGCCACGCCGCACGCGATATCAACGCCAAGGGCCTGAACCTGGTCGCGCAACTGGTGGCCGCCACACCTGAAAGGCCTGTTCACCTGAGCCTGGCCTGCAACCCCGACATCACCCTCGACCTGCTGCCGATGATCGCCAAGCGCCGCGCGGCCGGCGAAACCATCCTCATGCTGGGCCAGGTGCATGCCGAGCTGCCTTACATGCCGGGCGATGCGGAACTGCCCATTGATGCGTTCGACCTGCTGCTCGATGAAGCCGAGCAACGTCGCCTGTTCTCCACCCCGAACATGCCGGTCGGCACCCAGGACCACTGCATCGGCTTGCACGCCAGCACGCTGGTACGCGATGGCGGCACCCTGCAGATCGGCATCGGTGCCATGGGCGATGCAGTCGCCGCCGCGTTGCTGGCGCGTCAGGGTGACAACGCCGGCTACCGCACCTTGCTCGACGAGCTGGATACGGGCCCGTGGCATGCGCTGATCGAGCGCGAAGGGGGGCTGGGGACGTTTGCCCAAGGCCTGTACGGCTGCAGCGAGATGTTCGCCAATGGCCTGTTGGTGCTTGCCGAAGCAGGCCTGCTGCGGCGCCCGGCCGATGAGCAGGGGCCCGTGGTGCATGGTGGCTTTTTCCTCGGCCCTCAGGCGTTCTACCAGCGGTTGAGGGAGATGCCACTCGAAGCGCGTGCGCGGTTTGCCATGACCCGCATCAGCTTTATCAACGAGTTGTACGGGCAGGAAGAACTCAAGCGGCGCCAGCGCCGCGATGCGCGCTTCATCAACACTGCGTTCGCCATGACCTTGCTCGGCGCCGGGGTGGCCGATCAGCTGGAGGACGGCCGCGTGCTCAGCGGCGTTGGCGGGCAGTACAACTTCGTCGCCCAGGGCCACGCGCTGGAAGGCGGGCGTTCGATTCTGCTTTTGCGCAGCTGGCGCGAGGCAGGCGGGGAGGTGACCTCAAACCTGCTCTGGACCTACGGCCACTGCACCATCCCCCGGCACCTGCGCGATATCGTGGTGACCGAATACGGCATTGCCGACTTGCGTGGGCAGACCGACAGCGAGGTGATTGCGCGGTTGCTGGCGGTGAGCGATTCGCGGTTCCAGCAGGGGCTCATCGAGCAGGCAAAAGAGGCCGGCAAGCTGCCCAAGGGTTTTGAGCTGGACGCTCGTTTTACCGACAATACGCCGCAGCGGTTGGAAGCGATCAGGGCGCGGCATGCGCGGCTGTTCCCGGAGTATCCGATGGGGACGGACTTTACAGCTGAGGAGCGGGACCTGTTGCGGGCACTGAACTGGTTGAAGAGCAAGTTCAAGCTGAGCGAGGTGCTGGAGCTGGGCAAGGCAGCGTTGGATGCGCCGGGGCCGGAGGGGTATCAAGGGCACCTGGAGCGGATGGGGCTGGACGCTCCGCAGGGATTGAAGGAAGAGCTGTACCAGCGCCTTTTGCTGGCAGGGTTGCCGGCGATGGGGCCGGTACAGGCTTACTCGATGAAGCTGACCACACCACCTTCCAGCGACTTCACCCGGGCCAGCGACTCAACGCGGTAGCCCTGGCTGTCCAGCTCGGCACGGCCGCCCTGGAACGACTTCTCGATCACGATACCCAGGCCAGCCACGGTGGCGCCGGCCTGTTTGATGATCGAGATCAGCGCCTGCGACGCCTTGCCGTTGGCCAGGAAGTCGTCGATCACCAGCACGCGGTCGCTGCTGTTGAGGTGGCGTGGCGAGATGGCCACGGTGTTCTCGGTCTGCTTGGTGAAGGAGTACACCGAGGCAGTCAGCAGGTTCTCGGTCAGGGTCAGCGACTGGTGCTTGCGCGCAAAGATCACCGGTACGCCCAGCTTCAGGCCAGTCATCACGGCCGGGGCAATGCCCGAGGCTTCGATGGTGACGATCTTGGTCACGCCGGCGTCGGCGAACAGGCGGGCGAACTCGTCACCGATCAGCTGCATCAGCGCCGGGTCGATCTGGTGGTTGAGAAACGCGTCGACTTTAAGAACCTGGTCGGAAAGCACGATGCCTTCTTCGCGAATCTTCTGATGCAGTGCTTCCACTTTGTTTTCCTCGATGTAGCAAAGGTCGCCGCAAATAGCGGCAAAGTTAAAGAGTAATGGTTGATCAGCGTTTGAGCATTGCCCGGATATCGGCCAGGGCGTTGTTGCCGCGTGCGGCCTTTACCTCGACCGGCGCATCGTCCAGGCCCTCCCAGGCCAGGTCGTCCGGAGGCAGTTCGTCAAGGAACCGGCTGGGCGTGCAGTCGATGACTTCACCGTACTGCTTGCGCTTGGCAGCGAAGGTGAAGGCCAGGGTCTGGCGCGCGCGGGTGATGCCCACGTAGGCCAGGCGGCGTTCCTCTTCGATGGTGTCGGCCTCGATGCTGGAGCGGTGCGGGAGGATTTCCTCTTCCATGCCCATGATGAACACGTACGGGAACTCCAGGCCCTTGGAGGCGTGCAGGGTCATCATCTGCACACCTTCGGCGTTTTCTTCCTCTTCCTGCTGGCGCTCGAGCATGTCGCGCAGCACCAGCTTGCCGATGGCATCCTCGATGGTCATGTCACCCTCTTCGTCCTTCTCAAGGGTGTTTTTCAGCGCTTCGACCAGGAACCAGACGTTGCTGATACGGAACTCCGCCGCTTTGTCGCTGGCGGTCTGCTGGCGGATCCAGTTCTCGTAGTCGATGTCGCGGATCATCTCGTGCAGCGCGGCGATCGGGTCTTCCAGGGCAACCTTTTGGCGTACCCCGTCCAGCCAGTGCTTGAAGCGCTGCAAACGCTCGGTGTAGCGGGCGTCCAGGTGCTCGCCAAGGCCCAGCTCTTCGCTGGCGGCGTACATCGAAATGCCCCGCTCGGTGGAATAGTTGCCAAGCTTTTCCAAGGTGGTGGAGCCGATTTCGCGACGCGGTACGTTGATCACCCGCAGGTAGGCGTTGTCATCATCCGGGTTCACCAGCAGGCGCAGGTAGGCCATCAGGTCCTTGACCTCCTGGCGGCCGAAGAAGCTGTTGCCGCCCGACAGGCGATATGGCACCTGGTGGTGCTGCAGCTTCAGTTCGATCAGCTTGGCCTGGTAGTTGCCACGGTAGAGGATGGCGAAGTCGCTATAGGGGCGGTTGGTGCGCAGGTGCAGGGTGAGGATTTCCATGGCCACGCGTTCGGCCTCGGCTTCCTCGTTCTTGCAGCGGATGACGCGGATCTCGTCGCCCACGCCCATCTCGCTCCACAACTGCTTCTCGAACGCGTGCGGGTTGTTGGCGATCAGCACGTTGGCACAGCGCAGGATGCGGCTGGTGGAGCGGTAGTTCTGCTCGAGCATGACGATTTTCAAGGAAGGGTAGTCCTCCTTGAGCAGCATCAGGTTTTCGGGGCGCGCACCGCGCCAGGCGTAGATCGACTGGTCGTCGTCGCCCACCACGGTGAACTGGTTGCGCATGCCGATCAGCATTTTCACCAGCAGGTACTGGCTGGCGTTGGTGTCCTGGTATTCGTCCACCAGCAGGTAGCGCACCCGGTTCTGCCAGCGTTCGAGCACCTCGGGGTGCTCCTGGAACAGCTTGACCGGCTGCAGGATCAGGTCGTCGAAGTCCACCGCGTTGAACGCCTTGAGCGTGCGCTGGTAGTGGGTATAGACGATGGCGGCCGTCTGCTCGCGCGGGTTGCGCGCCTTTTCCAAAGCCTCGGGCGGCAGCACCAGGTCGTTCTTCCAGGCACCGATCATGTTCTTGATCTCGTCGATGCCGTCGTCGCCGGAGTACTCCTTCTGCATGATGTCCGACAGCAACGCCTTGATGTCGGACTCATCGAAGATCGAGAAGCCCGGCTTATAGCCAAGGCGTTCGTGCTCCTTGCGGATGATGTTCAGGCCCAGGTTGTGGAAGGTACATACCGTCAGGCCACGGCCTTCCCCCGGACGCAGCAACGTAGCGACCCGCTCCTTCATCTCGCGTGCGGCCTTGTTGGTGAAGGTCATCGCCACGATGTACTGGGCACGGATGCCGCAGTTCTGGATGAGGTGGGCAATCTTGCGCGTGATCACGCTGGTCTTGCCCGAACCTGCACCGGCGAGCACCAAAAGAGGGCCGCCGACGTAGTCACGGGCTTCCTGCTGCCGGGGATTGAGTCGGGACATGCTAGAAACCGGGGGTCGCCAGAAAATAGCCGCGCATTCTAACAGGCATGGGGCGGTTGTGGCGCGACCGTCTGACGTCTGAGTCAGACTTTTGTCTGTCCCATTATTAGTGCGGCTAATGCTACTAGAGGAAAAAATCATATTTGCCGCTTCCCCTCGTTTCGAGCAGGATGCACGACAAAATACGTCGGAATGCTACGGTCGCAAATGCATGTATAAAAGTGAAAATCATTTTCATTAATGCAGTAGCATAATGGCTGATATCGTTGCACCGTGAAGTCCTAAGGAGCCCGCTTGTCCACGCCTGTCGAACCTTTGCGTTTGCTGCTGTTGGCTGATGAGCCGCAATGGGCCGCCTTGTTGCACGCATGCATGCCTGCCCTCAACGGCAGTGCAGTGCTGCTGACCGCGCCTGACTGGGACGCGGTGGATAGCCTGTTCAGCCATGATCGCCAGGCCGTGGTGCTGGCAACCCCAGCCCTGCAGCCGGCACCTGGGCGCTGCGAGCTACCGACCATCCTGCTGCTCGATCACGAGCCTGAGGTGGCGCCCGGCGCGGTCAGCGACTGGCTGGTACGCGACCAGCTCAATGCCGACGCCCTGCGCCGCTCGCTGCGCCATGTGCGCGAACGTGGAGTGCTGGTGGCCACCTTGCAGCGCCTGGCCGAACAGGACCCATTGACCGGCATCGCCAACCGCCAGGGCTTTCAGGCCTTGCTGACCGCGCGGCTGGCCGAAAACGATGGCCGTGGCATTGCCTTGGGCCACCTGGACCTGGACAACTTCCGCCACGTCAACGATGCGCTCGGCCACCAGAGCGGTGACCGCCTGATTCTGCAAGTGGTGGCGCGGATGCAAAACCAGCTGGAGGCTGGCGACCAGCTGGCGCGCCTGGGCAGCGACGAGTTTGCCTTGCTGATCGACACCTGACGCGACGCCAACCGCGCCGAATGGATCGCCGAACGCATCATAGAGGCCTTGGCCGAACCCTACTGGATCGACGGCGAAAGCCTGCTGCTGGGGTGTAGCCTGGGCTTGGCCCATGCCCGCGCGCAGAGCGGCGCCGACCCGCTGATGTGGCATGCGCACATTGCCATGCGCCAGGCCAAGGGCAGCCAGGGCTGTACCTTCCATGTGTTCAACGAGCGCATCAATCGCAACGCCCGCAGCCTTGCCGACCTGGAAAGCGAACTGCGCCGCGCGCTGCGCCGTGACGAGCTGGAGCTGCACTATCAGCCGCGGCTCGACCTGGCCGATGGGCGCATCGTCGGCCTGGAGGCGCTGGTGCGCTGGCGCCATGCCGAACGCGGGCTGTTACCGCCCAGCGAGTTCGTGCCCCTGGCCGAGCAGAGCGGCCTGATCGTGCCGTTGGGCTACTGGGTCATCTCCCGCGCCTTGCGCGACATGCAGGCGCTGTGCGAGCGCGGTCTGGAGCCGTTGCACATGGCGGTAAACCTGAGTTTCCGTCAGTTCCAGGACAGCCAGCTGCTGGCCACCCTGAGTCGGCTGATCCTTGAGCATGGGGTGGACGCGCGCTGGCTGGAGTTCGAACTGACCGAAACGGCGGTGATGCGCCGCAACGAGCTGGTGCGCCAGACCATGGACGCCCTCGGCCGCCTGGGCGTGCGCTTCTCCCTAGACGATTTCGGCACCGGGTTTTCTTCGTTCGTGCACCTCAACAGCCTGCCGATCACCTTGCTCAAGGTGGACCGCAGCTTTGTTGCAGAAATGGAAATGCGCGAGGAGAACCGCAAGCTGGTGCACGCCATGATCAACCTGGCGCACAACCTCAACCTCGAGGTGGTGGCCGAAGGGGTGGAGAGTGAAGAGCAGCTGGCCTTGTTGCGCGGGTTTGGCTGTGACCAGGTGCAGGGCTTTTTGGTCAGCAAGCCGCTGCCGGTCGGGGAGCTGATCGATTTTTTGCTGAAGGTGCCTGGCCGTCAGCTGAATGTTGTCCCTTAGGGCCCTTTCGCGGGCACGCCCGCTTCCACAGGGACCACGCAATCCTGTGGGAGCGGGCGTGCCCGCGAAGAGGCCCCGAAGTCAGGCCGAAGCAGCAGCCTCTGCACGCGCTTGCGCCTTCCCCAATAACCGTTTCATTCGCCACTCAAAGCCAAATGTCAGCGCCACTGCCGCACATGCCAGGCCCAGCGCCAGCCCCCACCAGATCCCCACGGCACCACCGCCCAGGGTAAAGGTGAACAACCAGGCGCTCGGCGCACCCACCAGCCAGTAGCACACCAGCCCGATCAGGAAGGTGGTCTTGGCATCTTTCAGCCCACGGATCGAACCCATGGCAATCGTCTGCATGCCGTCGAACAGTTCGAACCATGCCGCCACCATCAATAACTGCACAGCCACCCGGAAGATCGCGGCAAAGGCCGGATCATTGCGGTCGATAAACAGTCCTACCAGCGCTTCGGGCAGCAGCAGGAACAGTGCGGCGAAGGCAAACATGATCATTGCCCCAAAGCCGATGCCCACGCGCCCGGCGCTGCGCGCCGCCAGCAGGTTGCCAGCGCCGTAGTACAAGCCCACGCGCATCGTCACCGCATAGGACAAGCCCGTCGGCACCATGAACGCGGTGGACACGATCTGCAGGGCGATCTGGTGCGCCGCCAGTTCGGTGCTGCCCAGCACACCCATGCACAGCGCAGCGAAGGCGAACAGGCCCACTTCCACCATGTAGGTGCCGCCAATCGGCAAGCCCAGCCGCCACAGCTCGCGCAGGGCCGGCAGCGACGGGCGCGACAGGCCTTTGCGTAGCGGGTAGGCGGCATAGGCCGAATGCCAGCGGATGTACAGCGCCAGGGCGATGGCCATGCCCAGCGATACCACTGCGGTGACCAGGCCGATGCCCATCAGGCCCAGTTTTGGCAGGCCGAACATGCCTTCGATCAACGCCACGTTGAACAGGTAGTTGAGCACCGTGCCGACCACGCTGATCACCATCACCGGGGTCGAGCGGCCCAGCGCGCTGGTAAAGCCACGCAAGGCCATGAAGGTCAGGTAGCTGGGCAGCGCCAGTGGCAGCAGGGTGAGGAATTCGGCGGCCGAGGCAACGTTTTCGGGCTGTTGCCCGAACAGCAGCAGTACTGGCTCGAGGTTCCACAGGGCCAGCGCGGCGATCAGCGCCAGGCCCCAGGCCAGCCACACGCCGTTCTGTGCCAGGCGGGTGGCACCTTCGATGTCGTTGGCGCCCTTGCGGATCGCCACCAAGGTGCCGACCGCAGCGATCACGCCCAGGCAAAAGATCGACACGAACGAGTAGCTGGCCGCACCCAGGCCGCCACCGGCCAGTGCCTGTGGGCTGATACGGGCCATCATCAGGGTATCGGTCAGCACCATCAGCATATGCGCCAACTGCGAGGCGATCAGCGGCCCGGCCAGGCGCAGCAAAGCCTTGAGTTCTGTGGTGGGCGCGACATGCATGGGGGCGGTCCTTTCCTGGGAAAACAACGAAGGGCGATTCTGAGGCTTTGGTCAACTTTGTTCAAAAGGATAAAAGCGATCATTGGCATGAGTCTGACTCATGTATATATGCTTATTGATGATTAGTTTCACAGCCCGGTATGGCAGGTACCTCATGTCCCGACAGCTCCCTCCGTTGTATGCCCTGCGCGCATTCGAAGCTGCCGCGCGGCATTGCTCCTTCACCCGTGCCGGCGAAGAATTGTCGATTACCCAAAGTGCTGTCAGCCGGCATGTCCGCACGCTGGAAGAGCACTTTGCCTGTCGCCTGTTCGTGCGCAGCGGCCGCAGCCTGCAATTGACCGAAGCGGCGCGGGTGCTGTTGCCGGGCGTGCGCGAAGGCTTCGCGGCGCTGGAGCGGGCCTGCGATAATTTGCGCGGTGAAGATGACATCCTGCGCATGAAAGCCCCATCGACATTGACCATGCGCTGGTTGCTGGCGTGCCTGAGCCGGTTCCGGCACTTGCAACCGGGTAACGAAGTGCAGCTGACCAGCGCCTGGATGGACGTCGACCACGTGGACTTCAACCAGGAGCCATTCGATTGTGCGGTGCTGCTCAGTGATGGCGTGTTCCCGGCGGAGTGGGAGGTGCGCAAGCTGTTTCCAGAGTTGCTGATCCCGGTCGGCGCGCCCGACCTGCTCGACGAAGAACCCTGGGATGTGTGCCGGCTGGCCTCTATCGAACTGCTGCACCCCACGGTGGACAAGCGTGACTGGCGGGAATGGCTGGAGCGCATGGGGCTTGGCGACAAGGTTTCGCTCAAGGGCGGGCAGGTGTTCGACACCCTGGAGCTGGGCATGATTGCCGCAGCGCGGGGCTACGGGATTTCCATGGGTGATTTGCTGATGGTGGCCGAAGATGTGGCGCAGGGGCGGTTGAGCCTGCCTTGGCCGACAGCAGTGCCCAGTGGGATGGACTACTACCTGGTATGGCCGCGCACCCGGCCGGGTGGCGAGCGGTTGCGGCGCTTGAGTGACTTTCTGGCAGACGAGGTGGCGGCGATGGATCTACCGGATGTGGAAATCCTGCCGCCTCTCTGATCGCCTGTACCGGCCTCTTCGCGGGCTCGCCCGCTCCCACAGGTTTGTCGTATGCCTTGGACCGACACTGCACCTGTGGGAGCGGGCAAGCCCGCGAAGAGGCCGAGACGGTTTTACATCGAACCCAGGTTCAACGCTTGTGCGCAAGCCTGCAGCGAGCGGCGCTCGCTCTGCGCATACAGTGCCAGCTCATCCTGCACCGGCAGCCCCAGCGCGGCTTCGAATGCATCCCGGTTGGCATTGCTGCCGTACTCGGCCTGCGCATCGTCGCCCAGGTTGGACTGGAAGATCCCCGCTGCGCTCACCGGCAGGAAGTCCTCGTACACCAATGCCTCGAAATGCACATGGCCAGCATCGATCAGCCCCTGCAGGGTGGTTGGGCGGCCTTCCTGGTCACGCGCAGCCCGGCCTTTCTCGGTGGCAAAGTAGCGGAAGTACGCCAGGCCTTGTTCACGCATCTGCGCCAGGTCATCCGGGAACTCGGCAAAGGTATCTTTGAGCAAGGCCATGTAGCGCTCGGCATTGGCTTCGGCCGGTGCGCCACCCAGGGCGGCGCGGGTGGCGTCGAGCAGCTTGTCGTACAGCTGGCGACCTTTCGGCGTCAGGGCTGCACCGCGTTGCTCGATTTCGCCAAAGCGCGCGGTGTGGCTGCCTTCGCTCCCCTGCTGGTCGCTGAACGCGACCTTTTCCTGCAAGGCCTTGAAGCTGGTCTGGCGCAGCAGGATCGGGTGGCGGCGGGTGGG
>NZ_JBWKXT010000083.1:0-20415 GCF_059423245.1 Pseudomonas sp. GW460-LB5 | reverse complement strand
CCCTGATACCCTCAACCTCCCCATGCCGCCCCAACACCAACCGCAACGCCCCCTCCACCGCCGTGTCATGCACCGCCAGACCATGCCGCTGATAACGCTCCATTACCTGCACATGCGGGTGCCCGAAGCTGTTGTTACGCCCTCGCGAAATCAATACCCCGCGCGGCGCACTAGCCCGGATGAACGCCTCGGTGGACGAACTGCGGCTGCCATGATGCGGTGCCTGCAACCAGTCGATACGCGGCATTTCTGTGTCTGCCAGCCAGGCCCGTTCGGCCGCAGCTTCCATATCCCCCGCCAGCAGCAAGCGCTCACCCTGCGCCTCTACCAGCAAGACACAGGAACGGTCATTGCTACTCTGCCCGTCCGCCCAGCGCCACAGCGAAAAGCGCACGCCATCCCAGTTCCATTGTTCGCCACTGGCACAAGGCTGCAACGGCACATCATCCAGCGCTTCCCCCCCGATCAGCCGCCTGACCGGCAGCCCACGCTGTATGGCCGCAGCACCGCCCGCATGGTCGGCATGCGCATGGCTGATGACCATCAAGTCCAGGCTGCCCACCCCCAGCTTGCTCAAGGTCGGGAGCACCACCCGCTCGCCCAGGTCGGTCTCCCCTCTGGCCGGCCCGGCGTCGTACAGCAGGTTGTAATGCCGGGTACGCAACAGCACCGCCAGCCCTTGGCCAACGTCTAGCTGCCAGACCTCGACCTGGCCGAGCGGCACCGGCTCCCTGGGCACCCACAGCGCCAACAACATGACCCCACCCAACCCCCGCAAAGGCACGCCACGAGGCAGCAGCACCAGCAGCGCACCCAGCAATACCAGCAGCCAGGCCCACAACGGCAAGGCCGGGGCCAGCCACGCCGGGCGCTGATGCGCCACCAACGCCAACAGCCGGAACAGCCCATCCAGCAGGCCACCCGCCAGCCACAGCAACGCTTCCCCTACCCCACCCAGCGGCAGCAGCAACGTCCCCAGCAACGCCAACGGCAACACCGCCAGGCTGACCCATGGCACCGCGACAAGATTGGCCAGCGGCGCACTCAGACTCACCGGTAAACCTGTGGCCAGCAACACCGGCAGCAAGCCGATGGCGATCACCCATTGCGCGCGCGTCCAGGCCTGCCAGGGCCGCCAACCGCCCAAACGGCCGCTGAAGCAGTAGATGAGCGTGGCCACTGCGGCAAACGACAGCCAGAACCCAGGCAGCAGCGCCGCCAAGGGTTCGACCAGCAGCACCGCGACCAGCGCCAGCAATAGCGGCAGCATTGCGCCGAGGTGGCGAAAACGCAGGCGCCACAACAGCACTACCGCCAGCATCAGGCAGGCACGCTGCACCGGTACACCCGCACCGGCCAGCCAGCCGTAGGCCAACGCCGCCGCCATGGCCAGGGCACAGGCACAGGGCAGCCACGGCAACCGGGCGGGCCACAGCCCCCAACGCGCCAGCCCGGCCACCAGGCCGTACAGCAGACCGGCCACGAGGCCGATGTGCTGGCCAGAAATAACCAGCAAGTGCACCGTACCGGTGGCCTGCAACGTCTGCCAGTCCTCCCGGGCCAGGCCAGCGCCGTCACCCAGCACCAGTGCCACCAATGCGGCCTGCCGGTCATTGGCTTGGACCACCAGCAAGCGCTGACGCAGCGCATCGCGCCAACCACCGCTTACCGGCGCCAGCAGCTGCCCGGCTTTTACCGTACCGGTGGCGCCCACCCGCCGCGCCAGCAGTTGCGCCTCCCGGTCGGGCCCATGTGGGTTGAGCAGCCCGGCCGGGCGCTGCAAGGTCACCGCCAGCCGCCACTGCTCGCCCGCCCGCAGCGGCGGCCCATCGAACCAGCTCAGTTGCAGCCGTTGCGGCAGTTCGGCCCGCCGCGAGCGTGCCGCCTCCAGCTCGAAGCGCACCCCCTGCGCAGTTCGCGCTGGCAGGCCGACCACCCGCCCCTCCAGCCACAAGGTGCGGCCGTCCAGGCCGGCAGCCAGGCGATCGTCAAGGGCCTGCTGGGCAGACCAGCACGCCCAACACAGCCCCAGCACAAAACAGCCCAATGGCCAAACGCGGGTAAACACGCTGACGGCCGCGCAGGCAGCCAGCGTTATCAACCATCCGACCGATGGCAATGCGGGGAAAAAGCCCGGGCACAACAGCCCGAGCGCGAGCGCAAACATCCCTGTGCGCATGAGGTAGAGCTCCAGAAGGTAAATCACCCCCTGAGGCATAGCTCAATTGCCGGCAACGCTTGCTCAACAATTGTCACAAACTCTAAACGAGGCCGAGCAGGATTAAAGGCATACTGCCCGGGTCAACGCTCCGGGAGCCTACATGCCGCGCCGACTTTTCAAACGCTACATGCCGGACCCGACCAGCATTCGGGAACACAAGTCCTTACGCTTTTTCGGCAAGCTGCTGCACGACCCCAACCTCTGGCACCTGAACCGCCACTCGGTGGCGCGGGCCATGGGGGTGGGCCTGTTCGCGGCGCTGATTCCCATCCCCATGCAGATGCTGCTGGCGGCGGCGCTGGCAATCCCGGTACGCGGCAACCTGTCGATCGCCGTCAGCCTGGTGTGGCTGACCAACCCGCTGACCATGCCGCCGGTGTTCTTCGTCACCTACATGACCGGCGCCTGGCTGATGCAGGTGCCGCCGCGCACCTTGCCCGACGAATTGACCTTCGAGTGGATCACCGACCAGCTTGCCACCGTGTGGCAGCCGTTCCTGCTGGGTTCGGTGGTGTGCGGGGTGGTGCTGGGCATCGTCGCCTACTTCACCACCCTGCTGTACTGGCGCTGGTGGATTGGCCGGCAGTGGCGCCGGCGCAAGCTCCGTTGCTCATGCACGCATGCCGCGGCCGCTGACCAGCAGCCGGATGCACAACGCGTAGAGCACAGCGGTGGCCACCAGCATGAAGGTGATCGCCGTGCCAATGCTGATATCCGACACCCCTAGGATGCCGTAGCGGAACGAGTTGACCATGTGCAGCACCGGGTTTGCCAGCGATACGGTCTGCCAGAATGGCGGTAACAGGTTGATCGAGTAGAACACCCCGCCCAGGTAGGTCAGCGGCGTCAGCACAAAGGTCGGAATGATCGAGATATCGTCGAAGTTGCGTGCAAACACGGCGTTGACGAACCCCAGCAGCGAGAAGATGGTGGCCGTCAGCAGCACCACGACCACGGTCACGCCCAGGTGGTGCACCTGCAGGTCGGTAAAGAACATCGACAGGATGGTCACGATCACACCGACCGCCAGGCCGCGCAGCACGCCCCCCAGCACATAGCCGACGAGAATGGTGTGCGGCGACACCGGCGACACCATCAGCTCTTCGATCGAGCGCTGGAACTTGCTGCCGAAGAAGCTCGACACCACGTTGCCGTAAGAGTTGGTAATCACCGACATCATGATCAGCCCCGGCACGATGTACTGCATGTAGGTGAAGCCACCCATATCGCCGATCTGCCGGCCGATCAGGTTACCGAAGATGACGAAGTACAGGACCATGGTGATGGCAGGCGGCAGCAAGGTTTGCGGCCAGATGCGCAAGAAGCGCCGCACCTCGCGGTAGACGATGGTGTTCAGGGCGACCCAGTTGGTGCGCAGTTCCACACTCATACGGCCACCTTCGACAGGTTTTTTTCCACCAGGGACACAAACAGCTCCTCAAGTCGGTTGGTCTTGTTGCGCAGGCTCTGCACCTCGATGTTCTGCAGCGCCAGCTGGCCGAACAGCGCGGTAATGCCAATGTCCTTGTCCACCTGCACTTCAAGGGTGTGCGGCGTCAGCAGGCGGCATGGGTAGCCCTGCAGGGCCGGCGCCTGGGCCAGGTCCTGCCTGAGGTCGAGGACGAAGGTCTCGACATGCAGCTTGCCCAGCAGCTTGCGCATGCTGGTGTTCTCGACGATGGTGCCGTGGTCGATGATGCCGATGTTACGGCACAGCTGCTCGGCTTCTTCCAGGTAGTGGGTAGTCAGGATGATGGTGATGCCCTTCTGGTTGAGCTCGGTGAGAAAGCTCCACATCGAGCGGCGCAACTCGATGTCTACCCCGGCGGTCGGCTCGTCGAGGATCAGCAGGCGCGGCTCGTGGATCAGTGCACGGGCAATCATCAACCGGCGCTTCATCCCGCCCGACAACGAGCGCGACTGCACATCGCGTTTGTCCCACAGGCCGAGCTGGGTCAGGTACTGCTCGGCGCGTTCCTTGGCCAGCTTCGGCGGGATGCCGTAGTAGCCGGCCTGGGTCACAACGATGTCGAAGGTTTTCTCGAACTGGTTGAAGTTGAATTCCTGCGGCACCACACCCAGGCAGCGCTTGAGCGCCGCCGGCTCACGGTCCAGGTCATGGCCGAACACGTTGACCGTACCGCTGGTCTTGTTGACCAAGGTCGAGAGGATGCCGATGGTGGTGGATTTGCCGGCGCCGTTGGGGCCAAGCAAGGCGAAGAAGTCACCTTCGGCAACATCCAGGTCGATGCCCTTGAGGGCCTGGAAGCCATTACCGTAGGTCTTGGTCAGCTGTCGGATGGACAGGGCAGAACTCATAGCGGGTCACGTACCGAATAAAGAATGGTTCAGGACACGCCAGGCGAAGTCACTGGCGCAGTGAGTGCGGCCATGGTGCAAGGCCATGCCGCACAAGTACAGTCACATCTATTGATAATGACTATCGAAGCAGGTTCAGGTCAGTGCAGTCATCACTGCCGCCTGGTAGGCCGGGCGCTGTTTCAGACGTTGATACCAGGCTTCGAGGTGGCGCATGGCCGGGCGCTCGATGGGCATTTCAAACCAGGCATAGACAAAGCTACCCAGTGGGATGTCGCCCATGCCGATCTGGTCACCGGACAGGTAAGGTTGTTTGGCCAGGGTTTCGTCAGCAATGGCCAGCAACTGGGCACATTGCTTGTGCGCGGCGTTGATCGCCACCCAGTCGCGCTGGTCTTCAGGCGTGCGCAGCAGGCCCCAGAACAGCGGGCGGAACGGGGTGGCGAGTGACGAGGTTGTCCAGTCCATCCACTTGTCGGCCAGGGCGCGCTGGCGCGGGTCGTCCAGGTACCAGCCCTGCTCCGCGCCGTATTCGGCGCACAAGTAGCGGACGATGGTATTGGATTCCCACAGCACCAGGTCGCCATCTTCGAGCATGGGCACCAGGCCGTTGGGGTTGAGGGCGCGGTAATGCGGTTCGTTGACCACACCGAAAGCGCCGCCGGCGTCGATGGACTCGAAATCCAGGCCCAACTCGTGGGCGATCCACAGCGCCTTGCGCACATTGCTCGAATTCTTGCGGCCCCAGATCTTCAGCATGGCAACGTCCTTATGAATGCGGAGATCGTGCAGTCTACTCCAGACCTTCGCCGCCTGTACCGGCCTCTTCGCGGGGCAAGCCCGCTCCCACAATCAATACGTTGTTCAATGAGAGCGGGTATGCCTGCAAAGAGGCCGGCACTCACGAACAAATGAACTGAAACTCCCACCGCCACACCCTGTCACTGTTCTGAAGCTGCCGTTCACAGCATTGCGTCTAAGCTGTCTGGGACGGCTCAAGCCCTTGGTTCCAAGGAGGACCGATTATGTTGCTGTTGTGGTTGGTAGTGCTGGTGATCGGCGCGGCGTACCTCACGCACCGGCGCCTGGCGCCCTTGCAGATTCTCGGCATCATGGCGGCCTATGTGCTGCTGATGGGCATTTTCAGCAGTGCCCCTGGCTGGCTACTGGCCCTGATCTGGGTGGTGCTGGCCCTGAAGATCGCTTTGGTGGCACTGCCGGAGTGGCGGCGCAAAGTGTTTACCGCTCCGGTGTTCCGCTGGTTCCAGCGCACCCTGCCACCCATGTCGCAAACCGAGCGCGAAGCCATCGATGCTGGCACGGTCTGGTGGGACGGTGAACTGTTCAGCGGCCGCCCAGACTGGCGCACCCTGCTGGCCTACCCGGCACCAAAGCTGACCGAAGAAGAGCAGGCGTTCATCGATGGGCCTACGGAAGCACTGTGCGCCATGGTCAGCGACTGGCAGATCGGCCAGGACCTGGACCTGCCGCCCGAAGCCTGGCAGCACATCAAGGAGAACGGCTTCTTCGCCCTGATCATTCCCAAGGAATACGGTGGCAAGGGCTTCTCTGCCTACGCGCACTCGCAGGTTGCGATGAAACTGGCCACACGCAGTGGCGACCTGGCCTCCACGGTCATGGTGCCCAACTCCCTCGGCCCGGCCGAACTGCTGCTGCATTACGGCACCGATGAACAACGCAACCACTACCTGCCACGCCTGGCCCGCGGCGATGAGATCCCCTGCTTCGCACTCACCGGCCCCCTGGCCGGGTCCGACGCGGGCGCCATGCCCGACACCGGCATCATCTGCAAGGGCCAGTGGCGCGGCGAAGAAGTGCTGGGCCTGCGCCTGAACTGGGAAAAGCGCTACATCACCCTGGGCCCGGTCGCGACTTTGCTGGGCCTGGCATTCAAGGCCTACGACCCGGACCACTTGCTGGGCGAGCAGGAGGAACTGGGTATCAGCCTGGCCCTGATCCCCACCGACACCCCCGGTGTCGAGATCGGCAAACGCCACCTGCCGCTGGGCGCGGCCTTCATGAACGGCCCCAACAGCGGCAAGGACGTGTTCGTGCCGCTGGACATGCTGATAGGCGGCCAAGCCATGCTCGGCAAGGGCTGGATGATGCTGATGAACTGCCTGTCGGTAGGGCGCTCCATTTCCCTACCAGCGGTCGGCACTGGTGCGGCCAAGTACACCAGCCTGGTCACTGGCCAGTACGCGAACATACGCGAGCAGTTCAACGTGCCGCTGGCGGCCTTCGAGGGTATCCAGGAATCGCTGGCACGCATTGGCGGCAACGCCTGGTTGATGGACAGCGCTCGCCTGCTGACCGCCAAGGCCGTGGACCTGGGCGAGAAGCCTTCGGTGCTGTCGGCAATCCTCAAGTACCACCTTACCGAACGTGGCCGCGAATGCATTCAGCACGCCATGGACGTGCACGGCGGCAAAGGCATCATCATGGGCCCCAACAATTACCTGGGTCGCAACTGGCAAGGGGCGCCGATCTTCATCACGGTCGAGGGCGCGAACATTCTCTCGCGCAACCTGATGATCTTCGGCCAGGGTGCCATCCGCTGCCATCCATTCGTGCTGAAGGAAATGGCCTTGGCCGGGCGCGAAGACCGGGAGCAGGCACTGATAGCGTTCGACGACCTGCTGATGAAACACATCATGTTCGCAGCCGGCAATGCCGCCAGCACGCTGGTGTTCAACCTGGGCCTTGGGCACTTCGAGCCAGTACCTGGGGATGCCTTGAGCCAAGGTTACTTCCGTGCCCTCAACCGTCAGGCCGCCGCCTTCGCCCTGCTGGCTGACCTGTCGATGATGCTGCTGGGCGGTGCGCTCAAGCGCCGCGAACGCCTTAGCGCGCGCCTGGGCGATGTGCTCAGCTACCTGTACCTGTCCAGCGCCGCGCTCAAGCGCTATCACGACCTGGGCTCACCCGAGCATATGCAACCCTTGCTGCGCTGGGCCATGGAAGAAAGCCTGGGCCAGGCGGAAAAAGCTCTTGATCAGCTGCTCGACAATTTTCCTAACCGTTTCGTTGGCTGCGCACTACGCCTGCTGGTTTTCCCCTTCGGCCGCCGCCACACCGGGCCAAGCGACGAACTGGATGCCGAGATTGCGGCGCTGATAGGGCGCAGCAAGGGCGATCCGGCGCTGGAAGAGCTGCTGGCGGGCTGCTTCAGGCCGCAGGCCAAAGGCGACCCGGTGGCGCAGCTGCAACGGGCAAGCGATTTGCTGGATGAAACAGCGCCCGCGCGCAAGGAACTGCATCAGGCGCTGAAGGACGGCAAAGTGAAGCCTCGACATGGGCAATCGTCAATCGACGCGGCAGTTGAGGCGGGCATCCTTCAGCAGAGCGAGTGCCAGCGGCTGCAAGCGTTGGAAGCCGCGCGAAGACTGGTGATCGATGTGGATGCCTTCGACCCACAAACGCTGCTACCAACCAAAGGCCAAGTGCGCTGACTGCACACTGCACGCGCTCCCGGCAACGCCGGGGGCGCGCATTGGTGTGGCTCATTGCAGATCCACCAACTGATCGACAGCTAGCGGCGGCAACACGGCGACCGCCCAGTACCATCTACGGTTATCCGACTCGACGGCCAAAATAGCCGAACAGCCACGCAAATCCGTACCAGGGGTGTACAGGCCCTCTTGAGAAACCGAGCCGTTGCCCGCCAACACCGTCCACTCAATATCTGCGGGGTCGACAACCTCCTCGACATCGTTTTTGTTAATGAAACACAGTGACAGCTGCAGCTTCCCCTGGACCTTCCCCAGGCGTAAGAAATGAGTGGGTGTCATGTTGAAGATAAGAAAAGCTGCGGAAGCTGACGCCCCACCGCCATCAATTTGTGCGATGTCAATATTTACCGGGACCAGATCGCCTGCCTTCAAGACGGCCAAGGGTACGGTTTTACTGTCGTCGTCAGGCGTCACACTCGATGCTGGCAGGACGGGTGGCGATTTATAGAACCATACCCCAGCCTCGCGCTGCAAAGTACCGCGGACGTCTCCTATCAAAGAGACGCCTGCGGGGTGAGTCATCGCCACCTGCATGGGGTAACGCACCGATCCGCGCTGAACCACCGTGATGATCGGATTGATGTCCTTTATTGCATCCAGCGGTTCAGCACGTACTGTGATCGCATCCGGTAAAGACAGCCTTGGCAAGAAGATCATCTGGTAGATCTCTTCTGAAATGGGCTGCCACTGCCCTGCCCTGAGCGTCTGATAGGGATAGATGATATAAGGCAGGTTCAGTAGCCACTCGCTTTCTGCGTCCCCGGGAACGCGCTTCGTGGCCATGCGCACCTGGACCATGAATGAGTGGTTTTTATCGTGTTCGACCCGATGAACTGGAGTCGTTGGTACAGCAGATCGCAACGTGTCGCGTATTGCTTGCGAAAACGAAAAATACAGTACGAGCTCTTCACTATAAATAATTGGCTTGACGACGGTGAGTTTGAACGAAGCATTGGCAAACAGTGGCGAGTTGTACTGTTGCCTACCCAAACTCATGAGGGAATCATTGATACTACGCAGCGCCTGCGCATATCTGGCAGCCATAAGCGTATCGTCCTGGCCATCTCGAATCAGGTGGTAATCAGCAGCAGGCACGTCGCTAAGCACCACTAGCCCGTCCGGCCGATAGGTGCCCTCACGTTCAGCCAGGAGGAAATCCGCCCGCAATAGCGCGTCACGGCTGGGTTTACTGACCTGCATGACGCTTCTGACGGGCACTCCCGAATTCTTGCCCATGATCAATTCGACAGCTTCCGAGAGCACACGGGACAACGATGTAGAAGCCGCTGAACCCGCAGTGCTACCCACAGCAAGCAAAGGAGCCCCCACTACGCCGTAGGACCTGAACCAGGTCTGGCCAGGGGTAATGATCGTTTCAAGCATCAAGGGCTGAGAATCAGTTTGCTCGTGTGCTTTAGCCAACGCAGTGTTCAGTTGGTTTACGCTGACCATGATCAGCCCGTCCCACCCATTCAGTTCAGAGGACGATTGGTTGTGTTCGTTATCCATCGCCATGCTTGCTCTCCCAGGTCAGGTGTAAGCGAACACTAGACCCGCCTCGCTGAGCCCTACAACTGGCAAAACTATCAGTACGTGCCCCTGCTCGTCGGTCACGCGTATACTTCAACCTCGTTTTTTACACCCCGAGGACCGCCTTATGGCCAACCCACATCTGGAATACCACCTGCAACTGCTGAACCACCTGCGCACTATCCTGGTGGCACTGGGTGAAGCCGAGCAGGTACCGCAGGAGAGCCACGGCCTGTTCCTCGAACGCTTCGACGAAATGCTCACCCTGCTGCCGCAAGACCCGCTGGAAAGCCAGTATCTGGGCCAAGACCTGCTCTGCCAGGTAGTCCAGCGCTACCCTCAAATTGCCCACTTGGTGCCACGCGACCTGTTGTGGTTCTTCGGTGGCGACTGCCTGCACTACATGCCCGACGAGGAACTCGCGCTGTATCAACAACTTGAGGAACTGCGCTACGAAGCCGGTGAACGCGGCGAACCTTTCGACTGGCACCAGCACAAGCAACTGCTTAGCCTGTCAGGTAACAGCCAGAACCAATGACCGGGAGCCCCTGCTAGTGGTAGGGGTCTGTCGAAAATGCCCATCGGTTTGCATGACTCGACCTACAGCCCCAAGCAATCACCATCCCTACCCTGTACGGCGCACTGGATAAATACAGAAAGTGCCGTGCGTTTGGCGCACGCCAACCAACAGCGTAGGAAGCACATCAATGAAGATAGCCATCATCCCTCTGGCACTGGCGTTCGCCAGCACTGCCGCCATGGCAGCACCGGCAACAGGCACTATCAGTTTCTATGGCTCAGTGAGCGATGGGGGCCCATGCCCCATCGAGGTGGTTGACCCCACTTCCGGGCTCCCTGCCCGCGTTGAACTGGGCCATCCATACACAAGCCACTTCAAAAACGTCGGCGATAAGACCGAGCCTCGTGAGTTCGCCCTCAAGATCACACCCACCGCTGAGTGCAGTATCCCTATCGGCACAGAAGTGGATGTCACTTTTAATGCCGTAGGCAGCCCTGTCGGCCCAGCAACCGACCTGTTCCCGCTCGTGGCTGGCGGTACCTCGACCCCGGATCTCGCCATCTCGATCCGCGACAAGAACGATACCCGCCTCGCCCCGGGAGATACCTCGGCGATGTACCTGCTGGACGAACTTGCTCCCACGCTCATGCGGTTCTCCGCCCATTACGAGGCCATCAACACACCGGTCAGGGAAGGGTCTGCGCTCGCCAACGTGAATTTCGTCGTTAACCTTCCATAACGCAGCACGCCGGGTGCACCAGCACCCGGTCCTTGCTCTCAACCGCCAGGCTTACACAATGTCATTCACTTCTCCCCGGCTGCGCTCTGCCGCCTGTCTGTTCGCGTTGCTCGGCTGCCTGAACAGCGCTCACGCAGCTCTAACACTCAGCAACAGCCGCATCATCCACGAAAGCGACAAGAACAGCAGTTCCGTCACAGTCGGCAATCCCAGTACGAAAACCTACGCGGCGCAAGCGTGGGTCAACACCGAAACGGACGACACCACCACGGCCGTGCCGTTGGTCGCCTCTCCCGCCCTGTTCCGCATACAACCGGGCGATGAGCAGTCGGTACAGATCAACCGCCTGCCCAATGACCTGCCGCAAGATCGCGAGTCGCTGTTTTTCTTCAACCTGCAAGAAATCCCCCAGGCCGAGGCCAATGAGCGTAATACCCTCAACATCGCCTTGCGCACCCGGATCAAGCTGTTTTACCGGCCGAGCCAGCTCAAAGGCAACCCGCAAACCCACCTCAAAGACCTGAAGTGGTCAGTGCAGCGCCTCGAGGGCCAACTGCGCCTGGTGGTCGACAACCCCTCGCCGTTCCACTTCACGTTCGGCATGCTCGAAGTCAAGGGCAAGGGCAAGACAGAACCGCTCAAAGGGCGCGAAATGGTAGCGCCGTTCGGGCGCCAAACCTACACGCTTGCCAGCACCACGGAGTCGGACGACCTTTCATTGACGCTCAATGCGTACAATGATTACGGCGGGATCACGCCAGCCATCACGGTGCCTCTGCCCGTCGCGGTCCAGTAACGCGGCCATTCATTGTATGTTCATCCAGAGCCTGCCAAAATTGGGCAGTAGTGGCCAGGTTGTACCATTGTCGTAGCTGAGCTTGGCGGTGACCTCCAGCTGTGAGCCGGGAACCAACTGGCGGAGGTATGACAGCGGAATAGGCACTGGCACGCCGCTACCGATACCTTCGGCCACATCGGTTTCAGACAACTTGTAATTGACCAGAATAGGGTGGAGTACCTGGCCGTTGCGGGATAATCCCTCTGCCTGGAGCGATACCCGTTGATCGACGCTGATGTGCAACCACGTTCCCAGCGTGACCAAAGGATCCGAGGTCAACCCTCCTACGTCCAGGTTGCCTCCTGAGCGTCCGCCGAGCTGTGGCGTAGGCATATTGGCCGTTGGAGTAGGGGTCACTTTGACACTGCGTGTATCTGAAGGCAGTGGCTCGTCACCCACCAGCACCCGGTAGTACAACTGTGCTTGCTTGCTGGCCATGGCCACCACATTACGCAACGGAACGGCGTAATCGTTCTTTCCTGGGACACCTTCCTCACGCCAGGCGCCGAAGCACTCCTCGTCGCCCCAGAGCAACTCGAAGGCCTCACCCGGTTTTATGACCGCAGCCTGCGGAATGCTCACATCAAGCGCGGCGTTGAGCTTTCTCAGCTCCAGCTCGGCCGACTGGCCCAACAACGGCACTTCCAAAGCCGGCAGTACACGCGGCGCCGGCTGCGCAGCTACCTCCAGGACCGATGGCGTCGCGACCTGGCTGGCATTACCAGCGCGATCCTCGATGAGGTACTGCGCATAACGCATCCCATCCCCTCGATCAACGATCACTTCGCCTGTGTAGGCAAACTCCAAAGGTTTTGCAAGGTCCTCGCGGGTGAGCACCCAACGGTCGACCTCGTTGTTTTCAAACGGTTCGCTGTCCCAGTAATAGATGATGACATCCCCCGGCGCTGCGCCCTGGTAGTCAGGCATCAGGGCCAGCAGACGATTACCGTGGGTGAGCAGGAAATCTTCCGTCAGGTCGCTGTCACCCAGTTCGGGAAACTGCAAACGCCCATTGTTGGCGCCCAGCACCGGCGGGGTCTTGTCGACTGTCAGTGTGAGGTCATCTGAACGCAGTTCGCTGGCGTTATAGACATGCCCCACATAGTGAAACTGCAACGTGCCTTCGCTGAAGCAGTCGGGCGTGATTTCCACGAAACGTTCACTTTCTGGTAATGGCTGAGTCCATCTCCTGTCGCCTACCTTGACACCCTCACAGAAAATTTCGACCGACTCGGGTTCCGTCGGCGTCGGCCTGGAATGCTGCCACAACGTGAACTCGAGACGCACAGGGTCGGCCAATGCCTTGATGGGCATCAGGTTCGGTACACCCCCCGGGATGTTCGGCAGAGCAGCGGGGGCGGTGGGCGCCGGCAGGGCATTGGCGACCCTCACTCGAACGATGTCTGCATTATCCATAGCGGTCTCCTGGCTCAATGGCGAAAAAAAAGGGTAGGCCCAATGCCTACCCTGTACTAATGCCTCACCAGCTGTAGCGCACCCCGACATTCGCCCCCCAGGGCTGTTCAATGTGTTCACCATTGCTGTAGTCGAAATCGGCATGCAGTTGCAGCCGCTCGTTAAGTGATATCGCCAGCCCCGCCCCCAGTTCACCACGTGAGCCGGACAGGTCGTTGTCGAAACGGTTGTCATTGACTTTGACGTCGTTACTGTTGACGAACTCATGAGCGTATGCGAGGCGCACGTATGGCTGGGCGAAGCGCCCTTGGCCAAGGTCGTAGGTACGGCCCACGGTAGCGCCGACTTTGCCCAGCAGCGAGCGGGTATCGTCGCTATTTGCCCGCAGGCCGTTATCCAGCTGGTAATCCTTGCCTTCGATACTGACGGCCGACCATTGGGTGTAGGGCTCGACGAAATAGCCATTGCCCAGTTCGACATGGCGGCCGAACTCGGCAGACACGCCCAGCCCGAGGTTGTCGTAATCACCCTTGGTACGCTTGCCATCACTGAGGGTCACCTCGGAGGAGTTGTCAAACCGGTTGAGTTTGACGACACCGTCGAAGTAATACCCGCTCGCGGCATCCAGCCACGTGCT
Organism: Pseudomonas sp. GW460-LB5; assembly: GCF_059423245.1. Taxonomy (NCBI): domain Bacteria; kingdom Pseudomonadati; phylum Pseudomonadota; class Gammaproteobacteria; order Pseudomonadales; family Pseudomonadaceae; genus Pseudomonas; species Pseudomonas sp. GW460-LB5. Next base: position 6,662 of record NZ_JBWKXT010000083.1, on the reverse strand, counting down.
GTAAAGCCCCAGGTAATAGCTTTTCACGTCGGCCGAAGCCCCGCGATCAAGGTTCAGGTCCGAACTGCTATGGCCCGCCATGACCCCGACCAGCCACTGCCCATCACCCACCGGCAGCGGGGCATCGGCACCGATGGAGAACCCTTGCTGGACCTGTTGATAGCCGCTGCCGGCTGTGGTCGATACATTGAATTTGTTGCCGTATGCCCGGACCCAGCCACCCGCCTTGCCTTCATCCTGGCGCAATTCACCCATACGGCTACGCAGCGTGGTGAGTTCGCCATACCAGACAGTAGGGGCGGTGTTGAACAAGGCCAGCACCGACGCCGTGCCCGGGCTGATGATCTTCCTCGAACCATCCAGGAACCAGTCGTTACCCCGCTGCGCCAGTTCATAGGAGAACGCGCCAAGGTCGACCGAGCCGTTGAGGAGCGAAAACTGTGCATCACCACTGCCAGCATGAACCAGGTGAAGCTGGCTTGCCTCCAGCGGATCCGCGCCGCTGCTGCCAACCAGCAGGCTGTGAGCACCCGTGGCAGAGCCGGTCACTTCAAGAAAGTCAGTTTGCCCGGTGCTGAAATCGGCATCCATGATGAAGGTGCCATTGCCACTCAACTCCCCAACCGTCAGGCGCTGGTACTGATCGGCTTCGCCAAAACGTACCGAGCCTGCATTCAGGGCCAGGCTGCCAACGGTGCTGTCTTCGACCATATTCCAGCGCGCCCGGTTGGCCACGGACAATGACTCGACGTTTTCCAGGCGCCCGGTCAGGCTTGCGTCTTTGTCGAGGCTGATGCTCGCACTGGAGCCCGCTTCCACCTTCACATCGCCGACCAACGCACTGCCCTCGACAGCCATCGTCGCTGCCGAGTTGCCCAGCACCTCCAGCAGGATGCCATTGCTGCCCACCAGACTCGAACCGGGCCCTACCTGGACAGCGGCCTTCGCTGGCCTGCCAGGATAGTCGCCGACGACAATCGCCGAGCCATCCTTGCCCTCCACTGTGCTGCCCACCAGGGTGACCTTGGCGGGTTCCGTGAATGCACTGTCACTGATTATCTCCAAGCCACTGCCTGCCCCCGTCAAGGTGCTGCCTTGGGCATTTAGCGCGGCGTTGCCAAACAACGTGGCGGCACTGGATGTGCCATCTCCGACCAAGGTGCTGCCCTCCAGGTTCAAGGTAGAATTCGCCGACAGCAGCGCACCGCCTTGCCCCCCCTCCACATGGCTGTTGACCACTGTCGCTGTGGACCCCTCGAGATCGCTACGCTGCAAACGCAAACCGACGCGGTCGCTGACAACCTTCGAATTGCCAGAGATGATGGCATTCCCATTGACCAACGAAACGGCATCAGTGCCATTACCCGTGACAGTGCTGTCGGTCATCCGAAGCGTACCGGCACGCACATCGATCCTTTCGGTTGTGGCACCTTCGGCAACCAGTTCCGCCCCCCGGTTGACGCGGTAGCTGTCAAGAGGCGTATCTTGGCCAATGTTCAACTGATCATCGACAATCGTAACCGCGTGGCTGACTTGTGACATTGAAAATGCCGAGGCCAATAGTAAGGCGTGGGCGAGCGGATGCATTCTTGCATGTCCAGGAATCATGGATTTTACCCCGTTAATACTTCGTATAAATGAACTGTTCTGACGCTACGAATTCCCGAGATTACAAGTCCAGTTCCGAAATAACTGTAGGAAAATTCTGATTTTCACTTTGGCTTCATCCGTGACTTTTCTACGCCCCCCACTCCACCTACGGTTTAGGTCTCAAGTCGCAGGTTGTTAGGCCGTTATGCATGGTAGCAATCGTCTCCTGAACGGGGGACTCGTAAGTTTTTTCATTCAAAACAAACGAATAATTCGCTCGCGCACGACCATCGGGCCTATTATTCTCCGGGTCATAAATTTGCTTCACGTATGTTTCGAATGGTACTTTCCAGATATAACCTTGTGCTTTGATCTGCCCCCAAGTTAACTCTTCATCCAACGCAGCGCCCGCCACAGGATCTTCGCCAGTATAATCATGCACTGCGGACCATTGCATAAATACGTGGTCCTCGTCCTTCAAACCATGCTCGGCCAGGTCTGGCACTTTCACACGGACTGCCGGTTCCACGTCATCTTCACCTACGTAAATCGATCTACAGTCCAACCAACCCAATTCGCTAAGCCCGAGGAAATCAGGTGCAACAGGATGAATACCCACAGCCTCTACCAGCACATGGGTCTCTTCCGAGCGAATCGGGTTCGGGTTTCCTGGGCGTTGCACTCTGTAATAAACGAGCACGGTGTCGTCGCCTCGCGCCTTGATAACGTCCCACGGGACTGTTTTGGTTATTTCAGTTCCGGGTTCGCCATCCTGAACTTCATGATCTATACCTTCTATATAGGCATCGCCCCAATAAAAGGTCAGCACATCACCCTGCTTGAGCGCGGCATTGACTAGAAGTGTGAGCGTTGCCGGCTGTTCATAGTCCCCAGGATCTACCAAGTGGTTCTCCCCACCCGATTCCCCGTTGATCGTGACTTTCTCCAGCCCCGGATTCAACGGATCCGGCCACTTAGGGTTACCAGGGCCAATTTGCTCCAGGTTGACATTCACAACGATGTTTTTCGAACCTTGCAGCACAGTGCCGCGACGAACCTCATAGGCCACGGAAGTTGATTTATCCCCTGTACCGTCTGCGCCGTAGTCCGCAAGCAAGGTGTCAGCATGGATGGAGAACGCTAGTGGGAACACCGGCGAGTCAGTGACCGGCCGCCACTCCGAAGGGGCCTGCTCGCCCCAAATAACCCGCACCTGGTCGGTGGGTTTCCAGTTGTCAAACTTGGGGACCTGCACAATAACCCCGTCAAAGGCATCCTGCTGGTAGATTCCCCCATCCGCCGCCTGCGGTACGATCGGGTCCTTGAGGTTTGCGGGCAGCGCCCCTAGGGCGACGCCGATGTGGGTGATATCTGACAGGTGGCTGTTGTTGCCTGCCTTGTCCAGCAAGACGTAGACAGCCATTACACCGCCATCCCCCACCCTCTCGATCACGTCGGCTGAAACAGGCAGTTGTGCCGGTAGTGCACCAACTTCCACGATACCGACCGGGTCAACACCCCACGGGTCTTCAGGAATCGATGCTTCCCACCAGTAGGCAACCCGGTCACCAGGCTGGTAGTCAACATATTCGGGCAGTTCGAGTTTGACGCCGCCTTTGTTGGCATCCGTGACTGCAGGGATAGCCGGGATTTTTGTAGGTGCAGTCTGATTGTAGGGTGGCACACGGTCGAAAATAAGTTCAAGGTCTAGCGAGTCACTATGCTCCCCATGGTAATGCGCAACTTCATAAGTGAAGGTATTTATACCCTCCCCCCACTTAGCAATCAATTCCTTTGGCACTTCGCAATCAAAGGGGAATTTTCCTTCGTCTCCCCGAAAAAACTCTGCGGTCGTGATTTCTGTACCGGTTTGCACATGCAAAATCGTCAGCGTATCGTGAAAAGTAGGATGGCCCGGCATCTGCCAAGGATTTTCAATCGTGATAATCAGTCGCGATGCTTCCTCCCTGAGGTACTTCACAAGCACAGTATTATCCTTTGGAACCGCCAGCAGTTCGTCCTTGATCGTCATGGCGTCCAACGTTGCCAGGGGTTGTGCACCGGCGTTGCGCATGTGGCGCACGAAACCTGAATTCTTGGCACTGTTCATGTGTAACCTCGCACAAGGTTTACGCTGTATTGAGGCGCAGAACAATCCACCTCCCTTTTCGTCCATACTCGTATCTGCACTGCCCTCACGCAACTGGCACTTTTATCAGTTGACAATCCGCCATACCCTAAGAAATTTCATTCATGGATTTCCGGTTACTGGCTCCCTCGACCTTGCGCGAGGCACCATAAAAAAACCCGCCTGTTACGGCGGGCTTCTAACTATTTGAAAGGGTCTGATTAATATGCCTGACTGGTCAATCTGTCCAACGCATCATACCCATACTCTGCAGTTTCAGCGCGCTGTACGGTGTCACACCACAAGAGCCTGCCGCTTTCTTCACGCCAGGCTGACAACAGCTTCCCTCCAGCCCCTGGTCTGCGCCTAACGCCACTGACTGGGCGTGTTACAGATGGCACATCCACCCTGATCACATTGCCTTGCTCGTCAGCCGTGAATCGCCGATTACCCTGGTCCCAGACACGGTTGCCCTGTTGGTCGAACGCCTCGCCGAACAATTGGGGGGCTTCCACACTGATCAGCCGCCCGAGCCCATCGTACGTCAACTTGCGCCCGGCATCGTCGCAGGTAAGATTGCCATCGCAGTCATATTCCAGCTTGATATTGGTCGGGTAATCTGCATGGCTGTTTTCGATGCGGCTCAGTTGCGCCGGGTCGTCTTCCTCGAAGTAGTACCTGGCCAGGTTATTACCTTCGGGATAGGTCGTACTGACCCGGGTAATGTTGTCCAGTTCATCAAACCGGAACACCTGCTCCCGTATGATATTGCCATACGGGTCCTCGGGAGAAAGGCGGCCCTCGCAATTATAGATGCGCAACCGGCCACGGATGTCGTATACGTAGGTTTCATGGCGTAACACTTCAAGGATTTCACCTTCACCCAGTGTCTTCCACACGATCGCATCTTCCGCATCGTAACCTTGGGTCAGCGATTGCAGCGTAGCGCCCGTGTCGAATTCACGCTTCACTTCTCTGTCGAATTCGTCAAATGCCAGTCGTGTTTCAAGGTATTGGCTACCTTCCGTGGTCCGGGTCTTGAACAGCCGCCCAAGGCCATCGTATTCGAAGTTCGCCGTCATCGTGCCCAATGTCGTTTTGTCCAGCCTGCCGTAGCGGTCGTAGGCATAGGACTGCTGCCCGCCGACTACGTCGGTGTAAGCCAGCTGGCGCCCCAGCAAACTGGTCTGGTAATGCATGACATGGGTTTCACCCTCATACTCCCGGGTCTCGCTCTTGACCTCCCCGTGGCTGAAATACTCACGCGACAGTACCAGCCCCAGTTCCTCGCAGCGCTTCAGACGCGCGTTCTTGTTGTCGAACTCGTAGTCGGCCTTGATCCCCTTCTCGACGATCTGCCGCAACTGCGGTTCGTCACTGAGCTCAGGCTGATAGCGGTACTCGATCAGTTGATTGCTTGGGGTCAAGACCGTGCTGGGTTTCATCTCGCCCGGCTTGAAACCGAATTCGCGCACCCGCCCACCCGTGATCGATTTGACCATGCGGTCCAGGCCATCGAAACGCTGCTCGCCCAACACCATGCCGTTGACACTGATCTGGACAGGCAGATCCTCTCGGCTATGCTCGGCGTAGTCGCGGTGCACCACGCTGTCATCAGCGAGGGTTTCATCCATCAGACGATCGAATACATCGTAGACAAAGCGCTGGGTTTCACTGCGAGCATTGACTTCACGCGCTTTGCGCTGCAAACCATCATGGAACGTCAGGTTGATGCTGTACGACTTGGCGTCGGCATCAAACCGCTCGACACGCGCTGGCTCATCGAACAGGGTAAGCCAGGTGACGGTTCTGGCGCTGCGCTGCGTGCCATCAGCGGACTCGCGCCACTGCGTTCGGCTGGGCCCTGGCGAGCCAGAGATGCCAATCGGATCGTAGCGATCAAAGTGACGCACCCTGTCCGCTGCGATTTCGCAATACTGCCGGCCCCAGCCATCGAACAGCATCTGCCGCGGCAACGCCAACTCGCAGGGTTGCTGCTCCGGGTAGTCCATCCAGTCGAAATCGGTTTCGCCAACCAAATTGCCCAGCGCGTCGTATTGGGCAGCATAGCGCGGCCGCCAGCCGGCGCGCTTGTTGACGTCAACATTGTCGGCGTCCTGGCGTGACTGCGCGACCACCCGATTGAGCCCATCGACCAGGGTGCGGGTAATCACCCCCTTGACATCCTTGGCGGTTTGATCGGCCTGCCCGCCCGCCCCGCTGACCAAGGTATAGGTGTATTCGCGCTCGGCTTTCAAGTCTTCGTCATTTGGCGAGACCGTTTCCTTGATCACACGCCGTAAGGCATCGTAAGCGTAAGCGATTTGCACATCATTATCGTCGTAGTTCAGCATGGGCTGGTTGATGAACACAGAATGGTGCAGGGTAGATACCTTCTGGGCGTGGCGAATAGTGCCATCATCAAGCGCTTGGCCATGGTCGAAACCGGTGAAGGTGCGCACCTCCTCCAGCACCTCATCACCCAACTCAGCGCGTTTGGCGAACCGGTGCTCAACTTTCGTATCGTAGCCATTGAGCGTCTGCACCTGCCGGGTCATGCGGCCGTGCTGCAGTGCAGTTGCAGGCGCGTTCTCGTAGTGACGGACGGTGTACTGCAGCCCCTGCTCCTGCTCCCCAATGACCTGCATCAGGTCTTCCTCATGGGCCTCGAGCCAGCCCTTGCCCACCTCTGAGCCGCCCAGCGCTGGCAGGTGCTGGTAACGGAAACGGGTGCGCAGGGTCTGCGCCTGGCCTTCGCCGGTGGTGGCCGGGTGCACGGTGCTGGTCTTGCGGCTACGGGTGAACAGCTGCGGGTCGGCCGGGCAATCGCTGCCTTCGCCGGTGTGCGGGTAGTAAGTGTGCCGGGCGTGGATCGTGCCGGCCAGGGTGGCGAGCTCGTCGATCGCATCGCCTTGATAGACCGGTGCTGCGGCCTGGGACTCCA
>NZ_JBWKXT010000082.1:0-22074 GCF_059423245.1 Pseudomonas sp. GW460-LB5 | reverse complement strand
TGGCTCCGCGACCTGGACTCGAACCAGGGACCCAATGATTAACAGTCATTTGCTCTACCGACTGAGCTATCGCGGAACTAAATTTCGGTACAACTACCGATTACTACTCCGAAGACTGTGTTCGCTTCGGACTCTTTAGCTTCTTAGCTTTCGCTTTGTCGCTGCTGAGGCCGGCTATTCTACATTCTTCGTTTTGCTTGTCAACCACTTTTTTTCATTCAACTTACTGATTTGTAAGTTGTTTTGCGGTCACCGATGTTGCTGGTGATTCGCTTAGTGCCTGACAACGCGGCGTATATTAGGGTCACCCGAATCTTGATGCAAGCAAAAATTTCAAAAATTTCAGCAAGTTAACCTGAATTCCCCGAAAGCCCCGGTTTTACTGGGCTGCACCGGCCTCTTCGCGGGTAAACCCGCTCCCACAGGGGCCCCACAGCGGTGTGGGAAAGCAAAAAAAAGCCCCGCAGAAGCGGGGCTCATGGTGCAACGCATTAGCCAAAGACGATTTCGTCGCCTTCCACCGTGGCGGTAATCGACGTACCCGGCACAAACTGGCCTGCCAGGATCAGCTGCGCCAGCGGGTTTTCGATCCAGCGCTGGATAGCCCGCTTCAGCGGCCGTGCGCCGTACACCGGGTCGTAACCCACGGCAATCAGCTTGTCCAACGCCTCCGGGCTCAGGCTCAGCGACAGTTCGCGCTCCAGCAGACGGCTGCGCAGGCGGCCCAGCTGGATCTCGGTAATGCCGGCAATCTGCTCGCGGCCCAGTGGCTCGAACACCACCACTTCGTCGATACGGTTGATGAACTCCGGACGGAAGTGCGCGCCCACTGCATCCATCACCGCCGCACGCTGTGCCTCGCGGTCGCCTACCAGTTCCTGGATCTGCGCCGAGCCCAGGTTGGAAGTCATCACGATCACCGTGTTGCGGAAGTCCACGGTGCGCCCGTGGCTGTCGGTCAGGCGGCCGTCTTCCAGCACCTGCAGCAGCACGTTGAACACATCCGGGTGGGCTTTCTCCACCTCATCCAGCAGCACCACCGAGTATGGCTTGCGCCGTACGGCCTCGGTCAGGTAACCGCCCTCTTCATACCCTACATACCCTGGTGGTGCACCGATCAGGCGAGCCACGGAGTGTTTCTCCATGAACTCGGACATGTCGATGCGTACCATCGCCTCTTCGGTGTCGAACAGGAACTCGGCCAGCGCCTTGCACAGCTCGGTCTTGCCCACACCGGTGGGGCCAAGGAACAGGAACGAACCGCTTGGCCGGCTCGGGTCAGACAGCCCCGCACGCGAGCGACGTACTGCGTTGGCGACGGCGGTCACCGCTTCGTCCTGGCCAATCACACGCTGGTGCAGCAATGCTTCCATTTTCAGCAGCTTATCGCGCTCACCTTCGAGCATCTTCGACACGGGAATACCGGTCCACTTCGACACCACCTCGGCAATTTCTTCCTCGGTCACCTTGTTGCGCAGCAACTGGTTCTCGGTCTTGCCGTGCTGGTCGACCATCTGCAGGCTGCGCTCCAAGTCGGGGATCACCCCGTACTGCAGCTCGGCCATGCGGCTCAGGTCGCCTTTACGACGGGCGGCTTCCAGCTCTTGGCGGGCCTGCTCGATCTTTTGCTGGATCTGCGCCGAGCCCTGCACTTCCGCCTTCTCCGATGCCCAGATTTCTTCCAGGTCGGAATATTCACGCTCCAGCCGCTCGATTTCTTCGGTCAGCTTCTCAAGGCGTTTTTTCGCGGCTTCGTCTTCTTCCTTCTTCAGCGCCTGCGATTCCACCTTCAGCTGGATCAGGCGGCGATCAAGGCGATCGAGCACTTCCGGCTTGGAGTCGATCTCCATGCGGATACGGCTGGCCGCTTCGTCGATCAGGTCAATAGCCTTGTCCGGCAGCTGGCGGTCGGTGATGTAGCGGTGGCTGAGCTTGGCCGCAGCGATAATGGCACCGTCGGTGATGGCCACTTTGTGGTGCACTTCATAGCGCTCTTTCAGACCACGCAGGATAGCGATGGTATCTTCCTCGCTCGGCTCCTCCACCAGCACCTTCTGGAAGCGGCGCTCCAGGGCGGCGTCCTTCTCGATGAACTGGCGGTACTCGTTCAGCGTGGTGGCACCGACGCAGTGCAATTCGCCACGGGCCAAGGCAGGCTTGAGCATGTTGCCCGCGTCCATGGCGCCCTCGCCTTTGCCGGCGCCGACCATGGTGTGCAGTTCGTCGATGAACAGGATGATCTGGCCTTCCTGCTTGGACAGCTCGTTCAGCAGGGATTTCAGGCGCTCTTCGAACTCGCCACGGTATTTGGCACCGGCAATCAGCGCCCCCATGTCCAGCGCCAGCAGGCGCTTGCCCTTGAGGCCGTCAGGCACTTCACCATTGATGATGCGCTGGGCCAGGCCTTCGGCGATGGCGGTTTTACCCACACCAGGCTCACCGATCAGCACCGGGTTGTTCTTGGTACGGCGTTGCAGCACCTGCACGGTACGGCGGATTTCATCGTCACGGCCGATTACCGGGTCCAGCTTGCCTTCTTCGGCGCGCTTGGTCAGGTCGACGGTGTACTTGTCCAGCGCCTGGCGCGACTCTTCGGCGTTGGCGTCATTGACTGCGGCACCACCGCGCAGGTTGTTGATGGCATTTTCCAGAGCCTTTTTGCTCACGCCCTGGCTCAGCAGCAGCTTGCCGAGCTTGCTGTTCTCGTCCATGGCGGCCAGCAGCACCAGTTCGCTGGAAATGAACTGGTCGCCTTTCTGCTGGGCCAGGCGGTCGGCCTGGTTGAGCAGGCGCGCCAGGTCCTGCGACATGTTCACGTCGCCGGTCGGGTTCTGGATTTTTGGTAGCTGGTCGAGTTCTTTCACCAGCGCCTGGCGCAGGCTGTTGATGTCGAAGCCAACCTGCATCAGCAGCGGCTTGATCGAACCGCCCTGCTGTTCGAGCAGTGCCTGCATCAGGTGCACGGGCTCGATGGCTGGGTGGTCCATGCCAACGGCCAGGGATTGAGCATCGGATATTGCGAGTTGCAGCTTGCTGGTCAAACGGTCTATTCGCATGGTGTACCTTCCTTTAAAGGGCAGGTCGGAGCGATGGACAGCGCCTGTTTATGAAGAAACCTGCCTGAGATGAACTTATAGATAAGGCTGATTCTGGAAGATTCAAGCGTAGCGGGGTTGACCGAAGTCAACCTGTTGAATTAACGGTGGCCATTCGCGGGCATGCCCGCTCCCACAGGTACACCAACAGTTTCAAAAGGTGTGGATTCCTGTGGGAGCGGGCGAGCCCGCGAAGAGGCCAGTACAGGCTAGCGGGGTTGCAGCCACACCAGTGATGCGAAGCGCCCACCCTGCGGGGTACGGCGATAGGAGAAGAACCGCGCATCACTGACCGTGCACAGGCCGCCGCCATACACGGCAGTTACGCCACGGGCAGCCAGACGAATGCGCGCCAGCTCGTAGATATCCGCCATCAGCTTGCCTGGCCGTTCGCCCTCGACGAATGCCCGAGCAGCTTGCGGGTGCACGGCGGTAAAGGCATCACGCACTTCCAGCCCCACTTCGAAAGCCTGTGGGCCAATGGCTGGCCCCAGCCACACCAGCACTTCTTCAGGCGGCAGTGCCAGGCGGTCCAGGGTGGCTTCCAGCACGCCGCCCGCCAACCCGCGCCAGCCAGCATGCGCCGCCGCCACGCGAGTACCGGCCCGGTCGCAGAAAAGCGCGGGCAGGCAATCGGCGGTCATCACGGTACAGGCAATACCAGGCTGGTCGGTCCAGCTGGCGTCGGCTTCGGCCACCACGGCAGGGTCGGCATCCGCCACCACCAGCCCATGCACCTGCTTCAGCCAGGCAGGGCGGATGGCGAACGCGTCGCTCAGGCGGCGGCGGTTCTCGGCAACGGCAGCAGGGTCATCCCCTACGTGGTCGCCAAGGTTGAAAGTTTCGTAGGGCGGCAGGCTGATGCCGCCCTGACGGGTGGTGACACAGGCGCGAACCGAGGCCGGGGCGGGCCAGTCGGGAAACAACAGCGACTGCGTCAGGCCACTCATCCGATAAAGCTCTCGCGGTCCTGGTTGAGCAGCGACAGCAACCACACGAAATCATCGGGCAGTGGCGATTCCCACTTCATGATTTCACCGGTAATCGGGTGGGCCAAGGCCAGGAAACGCGCGTGCAGCGCCTGGCGCGGGAAGGTCTTGACCGCCTCGACCATGGTTGGGCTGGCAGCCGGCGGAATGCGGAAGCGCCCACCGTACGTCTGGTCGCCGACCAGCGGGAAACCAACATGGGCCATGTGCACACGAATCTGGTGAGTACGGCCGGTTTCCAGCTTGACCCGCACGTGGGTGTGCGAGCGGAAGCGCTTGAGCACGCGGTAGTGGCTGACCGCCGGCTTGCCGCCGTCGGTGACTGCCATGCGCTGGCGCATGCCGCCGTGGCGGCCGATCGGGGCATCGATCTTGCCACCGGAAGTGACCACGCCGATCACGATGCATTCATAAATGCGGCTGACCTTGCGCGCCTGCATCTGCTCGACCAGCCTGGTCTGCGCCTGCAAGGTCTTGGCCACCACCATCAAGCCGGTGGTGTCTTTATCCAGCCGGTGAACGATGCCGGCGCGCGGTACATTGACGATGTCTGGCACGTGGTGCAGCAGCGCATTGAGCAACGTACCACTGGCATGACCGGCAGCCGGATGCACGACCAGCCCGGCAGGCTTGTTGATTACCATGATATGGTCGTCTTCGTAGACGATATCCAGTTCGATATCTTCTGGGATCCACTCGCCCTGGGCCTCTTGTTCGGCCTGCAGTGCTAGCAGCGAGCCACCATAGACGGTGTCTCGAGGGCGCACAACGGCGCCATCGACCGTCAGGCGGCCCTCTTTGATCCACGAAGTAAGCCGCGAACGCGAGTACTCAGCGAACAATTGGGCGGCGACCTGGTCGAGGCGTTGGCCGCCCAGTTCGGACGGTACCTCTGCGCTAAGTTGAATGATCTCGGACATGCTCGATTCGGCGGGCGCACAGCCTTTGGTTTCGGCTGCGAGCTTGTGGTTAAATACGGCTTCTTTTGTCCCGGGGTTGGCCGGGGCGCTCATCATAACAGGACGGCACCGCCCAAGACAGCGGCCGTCAAAGGGACGCAAGCCGCCATGCAAGTGAAACACCTGCTGCTGATCGCCATCCTCGGGCTTACCGCGGCCTGTTCCTCTAATAAAGAGGTCATTGACGAGAACCTCAGCGAAGCCGAGCTGTACCAGCAGGCGCAAGCTGATCTGGACAACTCCAGCTACACCAGCGCCGTAAACAAGCTCAAGGCCCTGGAATCGCGCTACCCGTTCGGCCGCTATGCCGATCAGGCGCAGCTCGAGCTGATCTACGCCAACTACAAGAACTCCGAGCCCGAGGCTGCCAAGTCGGCCGCCGAGCGCTTCATTCGTCTGCACCCGCAGCACCCGAACGTCGACTACGCCTACTACCTGAAAGGTCTGACCTCGTTCGACCAGGACCGTGGCCTGCTGGCCCGTTTCCTGCCGCTGGACATGACCAAGCGTGACCCGGGTGCCGCCCGCGACTCGTACAACGAGTTCGCCCAGCTGACCAGCCGCTTCCCCAACAGCCGCTACTCGCCCGACGCCAAGCAGCGCATGATCTACCTGCGCAACCTGCTGGCTTCGTATGAAATCCACGTGGCCGACTACTACCTGAGCCGCCAGGCTTATGTGGCCGCCGCCAACCGTGGCCGCTACGTGGTAGAAAACTTCCAGGAAACCCCATCGGTCGGCGACGGCTTGGCAGTAATGGTCGAGTCGTACCAGAAGATGCACCTGGACGAACTGGCCGCCAGCAGCCTGGAAACCCTCAAGCTCAACTACCCTGACCACCCGAGCCTGGCCGATGGCGAGTTCCAGCCCAAGCAGACCGAGTCTGACGGGCGCGGCTGGCTGTCCAAGGCCACCCTGGGCCTGATCGAAACCGAGACGCCGCTGCCGCCGGGCGAAACCCGCGCGAACCAGGACGTGGTCAAGCAGTTCCAGGACGCGCGTGACGAGATGCCGCAAGAGCTGCTGCCGAAAGACGAAAACGGCGACCCGATCGTGCCGGAAGGCCCGAAACAAGCAGAAAAAGACCGCTCCTGGTTCAGCTACATGACCTTTGGTCTGTTCGACTGATACACAGCGGTACATGAAAGGGAGGCCTTGGGCCTCCCTTTTTTATTAGCCGCATCCTAGACTGTCAGCTTCTTCAACCGACAAGCTGGACACCATGGTTCGCCTACTTTTCTGGATCGCCCTGATCGCCGCCGCGTTCTGGCTGTGGCGCAAGTTCAAAGTCAGCCAACAGTCGCACCCCGAGGCGAAACTGGATGCGCCACTGCAGATGGTGCGCTGCGCCCATTGCGGCGTACACCTGCCCAACGACCGGGCGCTGCAGCAGGGCAAAGAGTGGTATTGCAGCCAGGCGCACCTGCAACAGGGGCCTGGCCGACAGGGCTGAACACAACACCTGTAGAAGATTGCCCAGCCCCTTGGGCTGCGCTGTCACGCAGAAAACAGTGTTCACTGTGGGGGCGGGCTTGCCCCGCGAATGGGGCCACGCGGTGCCTGACACCGGCCTCGCCGGTGTTCGCGGGAAAACCCCGCTTCCACAGGGTTTTCATGGTCTTCAAGGGCTGTGCTTGACCGCAGAAGCCCTCAGCCCAACCGCGTTGCCGGTGCATACGGCGCCGGGTCGATGATTGGCTCGGCACCGGTCAGCAAGTCGCTAAACAACTGGCACGACGCTGGCGCCAGCACCAACCCGTTGCGATAGTGCCCGCAGTTCAGCCACAACCCCTCGTGCCCTGGCACCGGCCCAATGTAGGGAATGCCCTCTGGCGAGCCTGGCCGCAGCCCGGCCCAGTGCCCCACCACCGTGGCCCCTTCGAGCCCAGGCAGCAACTCCACCGCCGATGCCTTCAGGCTTTCCAGCGCATCTTCGGTCGGGGTCTTGTCATACCCGGCATGCTCCAGCGTGCTACCCACCAGAATGTGCCCATCCCGCCGCGGGATCGCATAGCGCCCCTTGGCCAGCACCATGCTCGGCAAAAAGTCCTCAGCGCATTTAAACAGGATCATCTGGCCCTTCACCGGCTCTACCGGCAGCTCAAGGCCCAGGGTACGCAACAGGTCGCCACTCCAGGCCCCGGCACTGAGCACCACCTCATCCGCCGCCAGCACACCTTCAGCGGTCTGCACCCCGGTCACGCGCCCGCCCTGCTGAACGAAGCCGGTGATCTGGCAATTTTCGCGCAAGGTGACGTTGGGCAGCGCCAACAGCGCCGCCTTCAGCGATTTCACCAGGCGCGGGTTGCGCACGTTGGCCACGCCAGCCATGTAGATCGCGCGCTTGAAACCCGGGCCCAGCACCCGCACTGCGTCGTAGGCCACCGTGATATCCACGGCACTCAGCGGCCGCTGCTCACGCTCGGCCCAGGCCAGCGCTTCGGCTTCGTCATCCAGGTCGAGCCAGTACAGTCCCGTGGTGTGCACTTCGGGATCGACACCGGTGCTGGCGAACAAACGCTCGCCCAGCTGCGGATAATAGTCCTGCGACCAGTGCGCCAGGGCGGTCACAGCCGGGCTGTAGCGCCAAGGGTACAGCGGCGAAACGATGCCACCACCGGCCCACGACGACTCACGCCCGACCTCACCCTGGTCACATACCACCACCTGCCCGACCTTGGCCGCCAGGTTGAACGCCGTCAGCAGGCCGATCACCCCGCCGCCGACCACCACTACTTGCTTGCTCATCTGTCGATCCAACACCTGAAGTAAAACCGCGATGCACTGGGCATCATTCAACCTTCAGCTTCCCCAGCAGTGCTCGCTGCCGCCAACGGCACCCGGATTGCGCTGCGCGCCGGCCTGATCGAGCTGGAAGTCGCCACAGCGATCCTGCGCCATCAGCCCATTGGGCAGCCGCCGTGCGCGCAGCGTGAAGGTGTCGCTGTCGCGCTGGGCCTGCAGGCTGTAATAGCGGGTACCGTCGGGCAAGGCCGGGTCACCCTCGGCATATTGGCCGGTGCGCACGCGGTGGCGCTCCAGGCGCAGGGCGGCATCATGCAGCAGGCCAACCACTTCGCTGCGTGCGGCTCGCCGAAGCTGGTCGCTGTAACTGGGGTAGGCAATGGCTGCCAGAATGCCGGTCACGGCCAGCACAATCAACAACTCGATCAGGCTCAAGCCTTGCTGCATGTCAGTCTCCTCTCAGTCTTTGCCGCCAGCTGATACGCCGGGTGGTGTCGCCAGCCATGGCATAGACGGCTTCCAGCACATGCCGTGACTGGGTTTGCTTGCTGACTCCAGTTATGCGGAACAGGGTAACCAGCTGCTCGTCTGGCAGGTGCGCAGCGCGAGTGCTCGTGCCCAGGTTCTGTATATGGAAGTAACCGTTGTGGGTGCCCTGCCACTGCCCTGCCAGATCGTGCGGTCGGGCTGGTGGCAGGCACGCGCCACAAGGGTCAGGAGGTGCCCGCTCAAGTTCGTGTTTCCCTGCCTGCAGCGCAGCCTCGGCTTCTTCGAACGCTCGCAGACCATCGCTCAGGTATCCCGTCATTCGCGTTTCCACCAGGGCGTCGCGCAGGGCAGATGCTGCAAGCAGACCCAGCAGCATGCTCAGGACCAGGGCCAACAGAAGAACCACACCACGCTGGCGGCTCATGAAGCGGGTACCGGGTTGCGGAGTGCCACGCTCAGCGAGTGATGCTGCTCAAGCTGCAAGCTGGGTTCATACAATGTGAGTAGAAGATCGACCCGCTCACCAGGTACATACCCCACTCGCAGCTCCCGTACATGATCGACCAGTGGCTGATTAATGTGACCCCGCTTGAAGAAAAGCGTGGTGCCACTGTGCACATAGTGATGGCGACTGACGGGCACAGCCATCAGCTTTTCATCGCCTTGTACTCGATGCTTATGAACCCTCACTTCGTCGATACAGTTCGTCACCACGGTCCACTCCGGGTCGCCCGCATACCCTGGCAGCTCGGCGACAACCAGGCTCAAGCTTGACCTATCGGCCTGCAGTGGCCGGGCAAAGGCAGGCTGCGCAGCCACGTCCAGGAAGTCGCCAGGTTTGAGGCGCATACAGCCGAACATTCCGGCCATGCGCACGTCCTGCGCCATGCGCAACAATGCCTGCCGCGCCTCATCATTCATGCGCACCGCGGTACTTTGCAGGCGCCAGGCCTGGTGAGCTGATGTAAAGACCTGGCTAACCGCCGCCAGTAATACCAAGCCGATACCTAGCCCCAGCATCAACTCAAGCAAACCAAAACCACTTTGGGCGCGCCTCATCGACGCCCCCGTTCACGCTCACTGTGCGTCGCCATTACCGCCTGCCCATCACGGCGCGCGCTGTCCGCAGCCTGCAATGCCTGCAACTGTATCGCTGCCGCTGCGAACATGCCCACGGCCACCACCACGACTGCCAACAACACTTCCAGCAGCGTCATGCCCCGATGCTTTGTGTGCATCCCTGCACTCCTGCGAATTTTCCTGCAACAGCCCTGAACCTGGCCGACTAGACCGCTTGGCCGGCCAACGTGAAGCTATAGCCAAGCACTTTCACGGAGGAATGCACGGTGAAGCAACGAGGCGTAACACTGATACAAATGTTGTCGGCCTTGGCAGTGACCGTTTTGCTGACACAACTCGGTATGCCGGCCTACGCCAGGATGAGCGACGACCTACACCGGGCAGCCGCTGCCCGTGATTTGGCACAGGCACTGCGCAGCGCACGCAGCCACGCCATGCTGCAAAGCCAGCCGGTGCTGGTGCAGGCGCTGGACGGTAATTGGGGGAACGGTTGGCAGGTAATGCTGGAGCATAACCAGCAGCTGTTGCGCGAGCAGCGCCTTTCGAGGCCGCTCAAGATTACGAGCAATCGCGGGGAGCGGTTCAAGTTCAGTGCGTTGGGGGTTCCAATGACGCTGAACAACAGCTGGTTGGGAACAACGCTGGAAGTGTGTGAACGCTCATCTGCCAGCAGCCGATACCAAGTGGTGCTGGCATCGAGCGGCAGAGTCAGATTGCTTGCAGAGGACCGAAACAATACTCGCTGTGCAAGCACATAGCCTTGAGCCGAGCTTGCCGGCCCTATCGCCGGCAAGCCAGATCCCACTGGATACCACTGCCTTCAAGGCTTGTGCAGTACCTGTGGGAGCTGGCTTGCCAGCGATGAGGCCAGTACAGGCTTCAGTCAGATCAGCGAGCGAACCCGCAGCTCTTTTGGCATCGAGAAGGTGATGTTCTCTTCACGCCCGTCCAGCTCTTCAGCGCCGGTAGCGCCCCAGGCCTTGAGCTGCTCGATCACGCCACGCACCAGCACTTCGGGGGCCGAAGCGCCAGCGGTTATGCCAATGCGTGCTGCCTGTTCAAACCAGCCCTGCTGCAGGTCCTCGGCACCGTCGATCAGGTAAGCCGGGGTGCCCATGCGCTCGGCCAGCTCACGCAGGCGGTTGGAGTTGGAGCTGTTCGGGCTGCCGACCACCAGCACCACGTCGCACTCACCGGCCAACTGCTTGACGGCGTCCTGGCGGTTCTGGGTGGCGTAGCAGATATCGTCCTTGCGCGGGCCACCGATGTTCGGGAAGCGCGCACGCAGGGCGTCGATGACGCGGCTGGTGTCGTCCATCGACAACGTGGTCTGGGTTACGAAGGCCAGGTGATCAGGGTCGCGCACCTGCAATCTGGCAACATCTTCCTCGTCCTCGACAAGGTAGATGGCGCCACCATTGCTGGCGTCGTACTGGCCCATGGTGCCTTCGACTTCCGGGTGCCCTTCATGGCCGATGAGAATGCACTCTCGGCCGTCACGGCTGTACTTCGCCACCTCGATGTGCACCTTGGTGACCAGCGGGCAGGTGGCATCGAACACTTTCAGGCCACGGCCAGCGGCTTCCTGGCGCACGGCCTGGGACACACCATGGGCGCTGAAGATGACGATGACATCGTCCGGCACCTGGTCCAGCTCTTCGACGAAGATGGCACCGCGATTGCGCAGGTCTTCCACCACGAACTTGTTGTGCACCACTTCGTGACGCACGTAGATCGGCGGGCCGAAGACTTCCAGCGCACGGTTGACGATCTCGATCGCCCGGTCGACCCCCGCGCAGAAGCCGCGAGGGTTGGCGAGTTTGATTTGCATGCTCGGCTCCAGGCTTACAGGGCCTTCACCTCGAGGATCTCCACCTCGAAGGTCAGGGTCTTGCCAGCCAGTGGGTGATTGAAGTCGATGGTCACCTGGTCGTCATCGAACGCTTTGACCACGCCCGGCAGCTCGGCGTTGGCGGCATCGTTGAAGATGATCAGCAGCCCTTCGGACAGCTCCATGCCCTCGAAGTTGGACCGCGGCATGACTTGCACGTTTTGCGGGTTGGGCTGGCCGAAGGCGTTCTCTGGGGCCACTACCAGAGTACGCTTGTCACCGGCCTTGAAGCCAAACAGCGCGCTCTCGAAGCCCGGCAACAAGTTGCCATCGCCCACCTTGAAGGTGGCCGGGGCTTTGTCGAACGTGCTGTCGACGGTGTCGCCGTTTTCCAGGTGCAGCGCGAAGTGCAGGGTGACTTCGGTGTTCTGGCCGATACGGGTGTCAGTCATGGACCGGATCCTCGGACTTCTTGCTCTTGAACATATCCAGCGCCAGCATCACCGCACCAACGGTGATGGCGCTGTCGGCCACGTTGAAGGCCGGGAAGTAATGGCGGTTCTGCCAGTGCACCAGGATGAAGTCGACCACATGGCCCAGCACGATGCGATCGTACAGGTTGCCAATGGCACCACCCAGCACCAGCGCCAGCGCCACGGCCAGCCAGGTCTCGTTGCGCCCCAGGCGCTTGAGCCACACCACCAGTACGGCACTGACCACCACCGCGATCAGGGCGAACAACCAGCGCTGCCAGCCAGCGCCATCAGCAAGGAAGCTGAAAGCGGCGCCGGTGTTATAGGCCAGGGTCCAGCTGAAGTAGTCAGGAATCACCACAATTTGCTGGTACATGGTCAGGGCGTTGTTGAAATACAGCTTGGTGGCCTGGTCGAGGACCAGCACCAGCAAGCTCAGCCAAAGCCATGCAAGGCGCCCGAAGCGCCCCACTGCCGGGTTAGGCATAGTGACGCACCTCGCCCGAGCCGGTCAGGTTGTCGACGCAACGGCTGCAGATTTCCGGGTGCTCCGGGTGGTTGCCGACGTCGGCGCGGAAGTGCCAGCAACGGCCGCACTTGGCGTGGCCGGACTTGACCACTTTCAGCTTGAGGCCTTCGACTTCGGTGGCCACGGCGTCTGCCGGTGCCTGCACGAACGGCACCACGCTGGCGGCCGAGGTGATCAGCACGAAGCGCAGCTCGTCGCCCAGCTTGCCCAGGTCGGCGCTCAGGCCTTCGTCGGCGTACAGGGTGACTTCGGCCTGCAGGTTGCCGCCAATGACCTTGGCGGTCCGCTGGTTTTCCAGCTCCTTGTTGACCGATGCCTTCACCGCCATCACGCGGTCCCAGTAGGCGCGGTCCAGCTCGGTGCCTTCCGGCAGCTCGCTCAGGCCCTGGTACCAGCCGTTGAGCATCACCGACTCGTTGCGCTCGCCCGGCAGGTATTGCCAGATTTCGTCGGCGGTAAACGCCAGGATTGGCGCAATCCAGCGCACCAGCGCTTCGCTGATGTGGTACAGCGCAGTCTGGCAGGAACGGCGGGCAACACTGTTGGCGCCGGTGGTGTACTGGCGGTCCTTGATGATGTCGAGGTAGAAGCCGCCCAGCTCCTGTACGCAGAAGTTGTGCACCTTGGAGTAGACGTTCCAGAAACGGTACTCGCTGTAGTGCTCTTCCAGCTCGCGCTGCAGCAGCAGGGTGCGGTCCACGGCCCAGCGGTCCAGTGCCAGCATGTCTTCAGGGGCCAGCAGGTCACGGGCCGGGTCGAAACCGGACAGGTTGGACAGCAGGAAGCGTGCGGTATTGCGGATACGGCGGTAGGCGTCGGCGCTGCGCTGCAGGATCTGCTCGGAAACCGCCATTTCACCGGAATAGTCGGTGGCCGAAACCCACAGGCGCAGGATGTCGGCACCCAGGGTGTTGTTGACCTTCTCCGGCTCAATGGTGTTGCCCAGCGACTTGGACATCTTGCGGCCGTTTTCGTCCACAGTGAAACCGTGGGTCAGCAGCTCGCGATACGGCGCGTGGTTGTCGATGGCGCAACCGGTGAGCAGCGACGAGTGGAACCAGCCACGGTGCTGGTCGGAGCCTTCCAGGTACAGGTCGGCAACGGGGCCGGTGGCGTGGCCGATGTCGTGCGAGCCACGCAGCACGTGCCAGTGGGTGGTGCCGGAGTCGAACCACACGTCCAGGGTATCGGTGATCTTGTCATACTGAGCCGCTTCTTCACCCAGCAGTTCGACGGCATCCAGCTTGAACCAGGCCTCGATACCTTCTTGCTCGACGCGCTTGGCCACCGCTTCCATCAGCTCGACGGTACGTGGGTGCAGCTCGCCGGTCTGCTTGTGCAGGAAGAACGGGATCGGCACACCCCAGTTACGTTGACGCGAGATGCACCAGTCCGGACGGTTGGCGATCATCGAATGCAGGCGCGCCTGGCCCCAGGCCGGCACGAACTTGGTCTCTTCGATGGCCTTGAGGGCGCGCTCACGCAGCGGCTCGCCGGTGCTCGGCTGCTTGTCCATGCCCACGAACCACTGCGCGGTGGCGCGGTAGATCAGCGGGGTCTTGTGGCGCCAGCAGTGCATGTAGCTGTGGCTGATGGTTTCGGTGTGCATCAGCGCACCGACTTCGCTCAGCTTCTCGACGATGGCCGGGTTGGCCTTCCAGATGAACTGGCCGCCGAAGAATGGCAGCGACTCGACATACACGCCATTGCTCTGCACCGGAGTGAGGATGTCATCGTTGACCATGCCGTAGCGCTTGCAGGTGACGAAGTCGTCTTCGCCGTAGGCCGGCGAGGAGTGCACAACGCCGGTACCGGCGCCCAGCTCGACGTAGTCGGCCAGGTAGACTGGCGACAGGCGGTCGTAGAACGGGTGCCGGAAGTTGATCAGCTCCAGTGCCGAACCTTGGGCTGTGGCGATGACCGAGCCTTCCAGGTTGTAGCGCTTGAGGCACGACTCGACCAGCTCTTCAGCCAGCACCAGCAGACGCTCACCGGTGTCGACCAGGGCGTACTTGAACTCCGGGTGGATGTTCAGCGCCTGGTTGGCCGGGATGGTCCAGGGGGTGGTGGTCCAGATCACGATGGCGGCTGGCTTGGTCAGCGCATCCAGCCCAAAGGCGGCAGCCAGCTTGGCCTCGTCGGCAACCGGGAAGGCCACGTCGATGGTCTGGGATTTCTTGTCGGCGTACTCGACTTCGGCCTCCGCCAGCGCCGAACCGCAGTCGAAGCACCAGTTCACAGGCTTGAGGCCCTTGAACACGAAGCCCTGCTTGACCATCTCGGCCAGGGCGCGGATTTCACCGGCCTCGTTGGCGAAGTTCATGGTCTTGTAGGGGTTGTCCCAGTCACCCAGCACACCCAGGCGAATGAACTCGGTCTTCTGCCCTTCGATCTGCTCGGCGGCGTACTCGCGGCACAGCTCACGGGTGCGATCGGCAGACAGGTGCTTGCCGTGGGTCACCTCGACCTTGTGTTCGATCGGCAGGCCATGGCAGTCCCAGCCCGGGACATACGGTGCATCGTAGCCGGCCAGGGTCTTGGAGCGGACGATCATGTCCTTGAGGATTTTGTTCAGCGCATGACCGATGTGAATTTTGCCGTTGGCATAGGGCGGGCCGTCGTGCAGGACGAACTTGGGACGATCCTTGCCAATTTCGCGCAGCTTCTGGTACAGGCCAATGCTGTCCCAGCGCTGCAGGATCTGCGGTTCGCGCTGAGGCAGGCCGGCCTTCATGGGGAAGGCGGTGTCCGGAAGGTTAAGCGTGGCTTTGTAGTCGGTCATTTCAGGCTCTTCGTTAGCGGTTGAGCGTGCCAATGTGCACGTGCGGCGGCGATATCCGCATCGATCGCCGACTTCAGCGCCTCCAGGGAGGCGAATCGCTGCTCTTCACGCAGCTTGTGGTGGAACTCCACCGTCAGACGCCGGCCATACAGGTCGCCGGCAAAATCCAGAAGATGAATTTCCAGGTGCGGGCGCCCATCACCGGCAACGGTGGGACGCACGCCAATATTGCCCACACCCGGCCAGGCCTTGCCGTCGATTTCGATGCTGGCCAGGTAGACCCCGGACAGCGGCACGCGGCGGCGCTTGAGCTGGATGTTGGCGGTAGGTGTACCGAGCTGGCGGGCCAGCTTCTGGCCATGCAGCACGCGGCCGGTGATGCTGTACGGGCGGCCCAGCAGGTGCTCGGCCAGCTCGAAATTGCCTTCGGACAAGGCCTTGCGCACTTCGGTGCTGCTGACGCGCAGACCGTCCTGGATCACCGTATTGGCGGCCTCGACGGTGAAGCCGTACTGCTTGCCGGCTTCGATCAGGAAGGCGAAGTCGCCGGCGCGGTCGCAGCCAAAGCGGAAGTCATCACCCACTTCGAGGTGACGCACGCCCAGGCCGTCGACCAGGATGGCCTTGACGAAAGCGTCGGCGCTGAGCTGGCTCAGGCGCTGGTTGAACGCCAGGCACAGCACCCGGTCGATGCCCTCGGCGGCCAGCAGTTCGACCTTGTCACGCAGACGGGCCAGGCGCGCCGGCGCGGTATCGGGGGCAAAGTACTCGCGTGGTTGAGGTTCGAAAATCACCACGCAGGTCGGCAGGCCCAAGGCCTGGCCGCGCTCGCGCAGGCGCGCCAGGATTGCCTGGTGGCCGCGGTGAACCCCGTCGAAGTTGCCAATGGTGGCGACACAGCCCCGGTGCTCGGGGCGCAGGTTGTGAAGACCTCGAACCAGCTGCATAACGCGCTTCTTGCTCATAAAGTGGCCGATTATAACCACACCCGGGCGCCGGTGACAGGCAGCAACGCCCAAGGGCGGCGTGGAATGCGAAAAACCGACGCCTGACCCACCTGAAGCCTCAGTGCAAGGCCTTGCGGGCGAAATGCCGGGGCCGGAAGCCGCACAGGTACAGGCAGCCGAAATACGTCACGACACCAGCCAGGATCAGTGCGCCAAGCCTCATGAAGCGCTCAAGCATGATGCCCTGCTCCCAGGCCGGCATATAGTGCATGCCCGCCAACAGGACCGCCGACATCAACGCCACTGCCAGAACAAGCTTGAGCAGAAACACTGCCCAGCCTGGCTGAGGCTCGAACAACTGCTGACTGCGCAGCTTCCAGAACAGCAAGCCGGCATTCAGGCACGCACCGAGACTGATCGCCAGCGCCAGGCCGGCATGCGCAAGCGGGCCGACCAGGGCGAGGTTGAACAGCTGGGTACAGAACAGGGTGAAAATCGCGATCTTCACCGGTGTGCGGATATTCTGCTGCGCATAGAAGCCGGGTGCCAGTACCTTGACCAGAATGATCGCCAGCAAGCCTACGGAATAGGCCATTAGCGCCCGCTGGGTCATGGCCGCATCAAACGCGCTGAACTTGCCATATTGAAAGAGCGCAACGGTCAGCGGCTCGGCAAGAATGGCCAACGCCAGGGTGCACGGCAGCACCAGCAGGAAGCACAGGCGCAGGCCCCAGTCGAGGATCCGCGAGTATTCCTCGCGGTCCTTGTTGGCGTAGGTCTTGGCCAGGGTCGGCAGCAGGATGGTGCCCAGGGCCACGCCCAGCACGCCCGACGGCAGCTCCATGAGGCGGTCGGCGTAATACATCCACGACACCGAGCCGGCCACCAGGAAGGAGGCAAAGATGGTGTTGATGATCAGCGAGATCTGGCTCACCGATACCCCAAGAATCGCCGGCAGCATTTGCTTCAGCACCCGCCACACTCCCGCGTCCTTGAGATTCAGACGCGGCAGCACGAGCATGCCGATTTTCTTCAATGCCGGCAGCTGGTACAACAACTGCGCCAGGCCACCCGCCAGCACACCCCAGGCCAGGGCCATGATTGGCGGGTTGAAGTACGGCGTCAGCAGCACGGCAAAGGCGATCATCGCCACGTTCAGCAGGGTCGGGGTGAAGGCCGGTACCGAAAAACGGTTCCAGGTATTGAGGATTGCGCCGGCCAGGGAAGAAAGCGAAATCAGCAATATATAAGGAAAGGTCACCCGCAACAGGGCGGTGGTCAGCTCGTACTTTTCCGCGTTGTCGACAAAACCGGGGGCTGTTGCCCATACCACCCATGGCGCCGCCAGGATGCCGATGGCAGTCACCAGGGCGAGGACCAGGGTCAGCAGGCCGCTGACGTAGGCGATGAAGGTACGCGTCGCTTCCTCGCCCTGCTGGGTCTTGTACTCGGCCAGGATCGGCACAAAGGCTTGGGAAAACGCACCCTCGGCGAAAATGCGCCGCAGCAGGTTGGGCAATTTGAACGCGATAAAGAAGGCGTCAGTGGCAACACCGGCGCCAAAGATGCGAGCCAGGATGGTGTCACGCACGAAGCCCAGCACCCGGGAAACCATGGTGATCGAGCTTACTGCAGCCAGGGATTTGAGCAGGTTCATCGAAAAGATTCACGCCAAGGGCAGAGGACGCTGCCAGACAGCGTCCGAATGTGCGATACTCCCGCGCCTTCGCAGGGGAGCCAAAAATTCCCGAGTGTACAGGTCGCGCAGCAGAAAGGAATCTTTCCCTCTTGTTGGCGCACCGCTCGGCGGAACCTTGCAGGTGGCCTTGACAATCGATCTACTGATCGGCATGATTCGCGGCCTATTTTGTTTGCTATTTACCTAAAGTCTTTCGAGGAGCTCGACGGTGGCCAACACACCTTCCGCCAAGAAACGTGCAAAACAGGCTGAGAAGCGTCGCAGCCACAACGCCAGCCTGCGTTCCATGGTCCGCACCTACATCAAGAATGTAGTTAAAGCCATTGACGCAAAAGACGCCGACAAAGCGCAAGCCGCTTACGTTCTGGCTGTACCTGTAATCGACCGTATGGCCGACAAAGGTATCATCCACAAGAACAAAGCTGCTCGTCACAAAGGCCGTCTGAATGGCCACATCAAGGCGCTGAAAGAAGCTGCAGCTGCCTAAGCGACGCGCTATTCGAAAAACCGACCCTAGGGTCGGTTTTTTGTTGCCTGCGATTTATGCTTGCGGGCACGGCTCCATGTGGAGCTCGGTCTCTGCAGGAGCGGCCTTGCGTCGCGAAAGGGCTGCGGAGCAGCCCCGGCAATCTCAGCTTCTGCGCTGAGACCGAGCGGCCGCTACGCGCCCCTTTCGCGACACAAGGCCGCTCCCACAAAAAAGCAGGGCCGCAGTTGGCGACCCTGCTTTTACATTACTTGGCTATCTGAATCTTCGGCGCCCACTGCAGCCATTCATCCTCGGCCTTGTCGAACAAGGCAAAGGTCTGCTGCGGCCGGGCCGGGTTGCCCATCTGCTCGCCATCCGGCGTCGCAAAAGCGATACCGCCATCGATCAGGGTTTCCACCGACTCGGTACGCACCGTAGCCCCCTTGAACAGCCCCCAGTCGAAACCGAAGCCACTGCTGTTCCAGAAGCGGCTACCACTGCGTACCAGTGCCGCATAGCGTGGCTCGATGAGGATATGGATCAGCACGCGGTCAGCGCTCTGCCCCAACTCGAAGCCTGTCACCTTGCCGACCGCCACCTCACGGTATGTCACTGGCACACCCGGCTTGATCGATCCACGGCGCGGGGCGCTGAGGGTCAAGGGCAAGCCGACCTCCGGCCCCGTCACTTGCGGGGCATCGGCCAAAGCGATGAAATCGCGCTGAGGGCCACGGTCCTTGGTTGCTGGCTGTACCTCCAGGTACTGCCCGCCGATCAGGGTGTCGAGGTTCTCGGTGCGCACCAGGCCCAATGCCGGCTTGACCACCCAGAACTGCGTACCGGCACGGGCAATACGGTCCGCCGCTTCGGTGATACGTGCCCGCAGCAGCACTGCCTGCAAGTCATTGGTCAGGTCAACGCTTTCGATACTGCCCACATCCAGGCCACGGAAGCGGATCGGCGTACCCGGCTTCAGGCCATCTGCACGGTCTACACGGACGGTGATCAAAGTACCCGCGCGGTTTACCGCCTCCTGGCTGTCATGCAGGCGGAAGCGTGGAATGCGGCGTTTCAGCGCCACATCCGGGCGCGGCGTGTCGAACGCAATACCGCCGGCCATCAGCGTTTGCAGCGACTCACTCTTGATCTTGATGCCCGAGAGGCCGCCCGTCAGGGTGATGCCACTGACGTTCCAGAAGCGCGACGAACCGTTAACCAGTTTTTCGTATTCCTTTTCAATATGCACACCGATCAGGATGCGGTTGCTGTTACGCGCAAACTGATAGCTCTGCACGCTACCCACCTTGACCTGGCGGTACATCACCGGGCTGCCGATCTCCAGCGACCCCAAGGTATCGGCAAACAACACCATGTGCAGCCCCGGCGCCTTGAGGTCGAGCGGCGGCGCCTTGGCGCGGGCCTCGAACTCACGCTCGGGCCGCTCACCCTTCTCCCCCGGGCGTATGGCGATGTAGTTGCCTTTGACCAGCGCTTCCAGGCCAGTGATACCTGCAAGGGAAATGGACGGTTTGACCACCCAGAACTGTGTGCCCTCGACCAGGTAGTCTTCGGTCAGCGGGTCCAGCGTTAGTTCGGCCGATGCGCTGGACAGGTTGTCTTCCATTTTCAGGGCTTTCAGCGAGCCCACCTGGATGCCCTTGTACATGACCGGCGTGCGGCCTGCCTGCAGGCCCTCGTAATCGCTCAGCTTCACCTTGACCCGGATACCTGCCTGGGCTGCATCGAAGTCTTCGTACAGGCGGAACGGCAGGCTCGGATCGGTGGGCGGGCTGTCCTTGCGGTACTCCGGCGTAGCAAAAGCGATACCACCGGCCACGATGCTCGACAGCGACTCGCTGCGCACCTTCACACCCGACAGCGACGCATCAATACTGACGCCGCTGGCGTTCCAGAAACGCGTGTGCTTGCGCACCAGGCTGGCGTAGGCAGGCTCGATGAACACCTTGACCTCGACGGTGCTCTGGTCCTCGGACAGGCGATAGCTCTTCACCCGACCCACCTGGATCTGCTTGTAGAATATCGGGCTGTCACGGTTGAGCGAGCCGAGCCTTTCGGCTTTGAGGGTCAAATGCAGGCCTGGCTCCGAATCCGAGAGCGGCGGCGCCACCTTCAACGCGGTAAAGCGCTTGGTACGCTCCCCCTCGCCCGGGCTGACGGCGATGTAGTTACCCGACACCAGGGTTTCAAGGCCGGTGATACCCGCCAGACTCACACTCGGTTTCACCAGCCAGAAGCGTGTGCCCTTGGTCAGGTGAGGCTCGGCGGCCTTGTTCATCTCGATGGTGGCGATCACCCCCTGGTTGTCGCCCTCGGCATCGAGTACCAGGCTCTTCACTTTGCCTACCGGCATGCCCTTGTAGATGACTTCGGTCTTGTTGGCGACGATACCTTCACCCGACTCGAAGCGGACTTCAATTTCCACGCCGGCCGCGCTGTAGGCCTGCCATGCGAGCCAGCCCCCGATCATCAGGGCGATCAAGGGCAGGATCCAGATGGCCGACCAGTTTGAGGCTGGGCGGGTTTTAGCCGTTGGCAGGTCACTCATGGTCGTCATCCGACTCCGTGTTATCCCAAATCAGTCGGGGATCGAAAGTTAAAGCGGCAAGCATTGTCAGGATCACCACAGTTGCGAAGGCGACAGCGCCCAGGTTGGCTTCGACACTGGCGATTCGGCCGAAATTCACCACTGCCACCAGAATGGCGATGACGAAGATATCGAGCATGGACCAGCGCCCAATGAATTCAATGAAGCGATACATCATTATCCGTTGCCGGGCCGAAAGCGGCTGGTGACGCTGAACGGAGTACAACAGCAAGCCAATGCCCACCAGCTTGAACGTGGGCACCAGGATACTGGCAATGAACACCACGGCGGCAATGGGCACCATACCGTGCTTGAGCAGGGTGATGACGCCGGACATGATCGTGTCCGGGCTGCCCTGCCCGAGTGTACTCACGGTCATGATAGGGAGCAGGTTGGCCGGGATGTACAGGATCGACGCAGCAACCAGCAGCGCCCAGGTGCGCACGATACTGTTAGGACGGCGAGCATGCACAATGGCGCCGCAGCGCGTGCAGTGCTGCGAAGTGCTATCTGGCACTTGCTTGTTCAGTTCATGACATTCATTGCAGACAAGAATGCCTGCATCAATCGCCCGCATGCAGGTCCTCCCCCGATAGCGCACTCCAGATCTGGTGCGCAGACATCACCACTTCAAGCCACACCTGGACCAATAACAGACTGATAAAACAGAACAACCCCAGGCCCACGGTCAGTTCGGCCAGGTCCACCAGCTTGACGATGGCCACCAGCACCCCCATGAAATAGACCTCGAGCATGCCCCAGTCACGCAAGTGGTGATAGATGCGATAGAACAGCAGGCCGAAGTTACGACCCATGTTCAAGCGAATACTCAGTAATACCGCCAGCTGGCAGAGCAGTTTTGCCAGGGGGATGGCCATGCTGCAGAGGAACACGACCACCGCTACACCACGCATCTGCGAATTGTACAGGCCGAGTACGCCGCTCCAGACAGTATCGTCCGAGGTCTGGCCAAGCAGGTGCAGCTGCATGATCGGTAGAAAATTGGCAGGTACGAACAGTAACAACGCGGTCAGTACCAGAGCCAGGCTCCGGTTGACTACATTATGCCGATGGGCATAGAGCTCGTAGCCGCAACGTGGGCATTGGGCTTTTTCATCGGGCTTGAGCACAGGCTTACGGAGCAGCAGGTCGCATTCGTGGCAGGCGACAAGCTCGTCCAGCGGCAATTGGGCCAAGGCTTCGTGTTCGTCAGGGTTGGGCATATGGCGCTTCTGGAAAGGTGCGTGGGCCTATTCTAGTGTTCTGGCTCAAATTGTGGGAGGCGACTTACCACAGACCCCTGTAGGAGCAGCCTTGTGCTGCGAAGAGGCCATTGCAGCCGAAGATAATCTTTAGCCTTACCGGCCTCTTCGCAGCACAAG
>NZ_JBWKXT010000081.1:0-22258 GCF_059423245.1 Pseudomonas sp. GW460-LB5 | reverse complement strand
GCAGAGCCGGGCTTGGGGCGCTACTCGCCCCATCGCCGGCAAGGCCAGCTTCCACAAGAAGACAGTTGCTCCCACAGAGCCTCTATTCCTTGTTCAGCGGATGCAACTCCCTGAACCCTCGCGCCTCCTCCACCAGCCAGTCATGCACCGCCCGCGCGCCCGGCTGGTTCAACCCGCCTGGCGGGTAATGCACCACGTAGCGTTTGTGGTTGGCGATCGGCACGCCAAACGGCACGATCAGCGCGCCGCGCTCCAGTTCGTCATTGAGCAGTGTGCGCCGGGCGATCGCTACACCAATACCGGCAATTGCCGCCTCGATGGTGAGGTGGTTGCGGTTGAAGGTATGTCCACGCCGCACATCCAGGCCGGCGGCGCCAATCCCGTCCAGGTAGAACTCCCACTCCGCATACTCCGAGCTGCCCCGCCAGGCGGTAATGTCGTGCAGCAGCGGGTAGTGCACCAGGTCCGCCGGCCCATGCAGGGGGGGGCGCCCGCGCAGCAGGGTGGGTGAGCACACCGGGAAAATCTGTTCGTCCAGCAGCGGTGTCGAGAGCATGCCCGGGTAGCTGCCATCATTCAGGTCGATAGCCAGGTCGAAATCGCCTGGTGTCAATGCCTGGGCGCTGTCTTCGGCCACCAGGCGCAGCTCGATGTCCGGATACCGCTGCTGAAAGCGTGGCAGGCGCGGGGTAAGCCATTTGGCCAGAAATGACGGAATCGAGCGCACGCGCAAGGTGCCGCGTATTTCACCGGCGTCCAGGCGCAGCAGTTCAGCCTCGATACTGCCGTAAGCCTCGGCCACCGTCTGGGCCAGGCGTTGCCCTTCGGCACTCAGTTCCACGCCGCGCGCGCGGCGCAGAAACAGCCGGTAACCCAGGCGTTCTTCCAGCTGGCGCATCTGCTGGCTGACCGCGCCAGGGGTGATGTGCAGCTCTTCGGCGCAGCGGGTAAAGGACAGGTGCCGGGCTGCACAGGCGAATACATGCAGCCAGACAAACACCTGGCCATTGAGTTGTCGTCGCATCGTTTAGCACCACTAAAGGCTTGCTTAGAAAGATTCGTTGGTCATCCGTGAGCCAGCGCGTCAGTATCGCGCAAAATCGCAATACCGCTCAATTTCATTCACTAAACCGTGCTGTGGATTCAAATCAGGGTACGGTCAGGCATTAGCATGGCTATCAGTGTTTTCGACCTTTTCAAAATCGGCATCGGGCCGTCCAGTTCCCACACCGTCGGCCCGATGCGGGCAGCGGCGACGTTTGCCCAGGCCCTGCGTGAGCAGGGGCTGCTGGCACAGGTGTCGCGCGTCGAAGTGCGGTTGTATGGCTCGCTGTCGGCCACCGGGGTTGGCCACGCTACCGATCGCGCCTGCCTGCTTGGCCTGATGGGCCAGTGGCCGGACCGCATAGACCCGGCCACCATCGAGTCGCGCGTTGGTCAGGTGTTGCAGGAGCATTGCCTGATGCTGGATGGCAGCCACCCGGTGGCTTTCGAGTATGGCCGCGACCTGCTGCTGCTCGACGAGAGCCTGCCTTACCACCCCAATGCCATGAGCCTGGAAGCACTGGACGGGGAGAGCAGCCTGCTGCTGCAGACCTACTATTCGGTAGGTGGCGGCTTCATTGTTGAACAGGGCGAACTGGATGCCCCGGCAGGCGAAACCCATACTGTTGTGCTGCCTTATGAGTTCGACAGTGCTGCCCAGTTGCTGGCCTTGTGCAAAGCCCACGGCTTGAGCGTGGCGCAGCTGATGATGGCCAACGAATGTGCCTGGCGCCCGGAGGCGCAAGTACGTGAAGGCCTGCTGCGCATCTGGGCGGCGATGCAAGAGTGCGTTGACAACGGGCTGCGCAACGAAGGCATCCTGCCTGGCGGGCTGCACGTCAAGCGCCGCGCCGCGCGGCTGCACCGCAGCCTGCAGGAACTGGGCAAGCCCAACGTGATTGGTTCGACGCTCAGCGCCATGGAATGGGTCAACCTGTTCGCCCTGGCGGTGAATGAGGAGAATGCCGCCGGCGGGCGCATGGTCACCGCGCCCACCAACGGCGCGGCCGGTATCATCCCGGCGGTGTTGCACTATTACATGAAATTCAACCCGGTCGCCTGCGATGCGGATGTAGTGGACTTCCTGCTGGCGGCAGCGGCCGTGGGCATACTGTGCAAGAAAAACGCGTCGATTTCCGGTGCCGAGGTCGGCTGCCAGGGTGAGGTGGGCTCGGCGTGTTCGATGGCCGCTGCCGGCCTTGCACAGGTGTTGAGTGCCACGCCGCCGCAGCTGGAAAACGCGGCCGAGATTGCCCTGGAACACAACCTGGGGCTCACGTGCGACCCGGTTGGCGGCCTGGTGCAGGTGCCGTGCATCGAGCGCAATGCGATTGCTGCGGTGAAGGCGATCAACGCGGTGCAGATGGCGTTGCGCGGCGATGGCGAGCACTTTATTTCGCTCGACCGGGTCATCCGCACCATGCGTGATACCGGGGCGGACATGCATGCCAACTACAAAGAGACCTCGCGCGGCGGCCTGGCAGTCGCCTTTGTCGAGTGCTAGGAAAACTCACCGGCCGATGCAGTCTTTTGTGGGAGCGGCCTTGCGTCGCGAAAGGGCCGCAAAGCGGCCCCAGCACTTTGTATATCAGGGCTTGAATCCTGTGGCTGCCTCGCAGCCCTTTCGCGACGCGAGGCCGCTCCCACAAGTATTGTGTTCGGGCGGCCCTTAGCGGGCTTTCTGCCTGGCTTCAATGAAGCTCGCCCGCATGTCCTTGGCCCAGCCATCGAGTACCGGCTTGACGTCATTCAAGGTCAGCTTCTGGGTATCGTTTTCCAGTTCCTGACCCGCGCCTTTGCGTACCACCTGGGCCAGCACTTTCTGGCTGGCACCGTCCAGGAACGCCGCCTCCACGCCGACATCCACGTCCTGGTCACGTCCACCCATGGCGGTGTTCACACCTGCCGAAATGAGCGCAATGGGGATCACTTCATAGGGCTTGAGGCCTTCATTGCTGGTGGACACCGCCGTGATTGCCGGGCGCACCACGATCACGCCCGGGCCGGGCCCCTTGGCCAAGGGCATCACGCTACCGAGTTCACGGCGCAGCGCTTCATTGAAGTAGCGGGTGATTTCCTGCAGCGTCTGCTGCGAGATAACCGCTGTCGGCTGCGGCTTGGGGTAGAACTGGCTGGGCTCGATGAACACCTGGCTGTACTGGTTGATATTGACCTTGGGGTCGATCCAGCGCATCACCGGGTCACCCGACGGGCTCTTGGCTTCTTGCAACCGGCTGTAGTCCTTGAGGAAGCCGGAATAATCCTTGGGGTCCACGCGATTGCTGGAGCAGGCGGCCACGGCAAGCAGTGCGGCGCACAACAGGGTAATGCGAGGCAGTGATTTCATGATGAAGGCGCATCCATGAGAGGTCGGCCAGAACAACGCTAGCAGGTGCGCGACAGTTGGCCAGTGGGCGAGTTCAATCCCCTGTGGAAAGCGGAAAAAGTGGCGGCGCCCCTTCTCTCGGGCACCGCGTCCTTTGCAGCGCACTCAACCCAGCGCTTCGCGCAACCGGTACCACAGCATGCCCAGTGCCAGTAGCGGCGAGCGCAGCGCCTTGCCGCCAGGGAACGTCAGGTGGGGCACGGCGCTGAACACATCCAGGCCCTGGCTGTGGCCGAGGGCGATGCTTTCGGCCAGCAGTTTTGCCGTCCAGTGCGTCACGTTCAGCCCGTGCCCGGAATAACCCTGGGCGTAATACACATTAGGGTGCTGGCTCAGGCGCCCGACCTGGGGGAAGCGGTTGGCGGTGATGCCGATCATGCCGCCCCACTGGTAGTCAATGCGCACGTTGGCCAGTTGCGGGAACACCTTCAGCACTTTGGGCCGCATGTAGGCGGCGATGTCTTTGGGGTCGCGGCCGGAGTAGTGGCAGGCCCCGCCGAACAGCAGGCGGCGGTCTGCCGTGAGGCGGTAGTAGTCCAGGCCGACCTTCTGGTCGCACAGCGCCATGTTCTGCGGGATCAGTGTGGTCGCCAGCGGTTCGGGCAACGGTTCGGTGGCCACCACGTAACTGCCGGCTGGCAGCACCTTGCCGCTCAGCCGCGGCTCCAGTTCATCGAGGTGAGCGTTGCAGCCCAGCACCAGGCTGCTTGCCCGCACCTTGCCACGGGCCGTGTGCAAGGTCACGCGCGGGCCGTGCTCGATACGCAGCACGGGGCTTTGCTCGAAAATGCGCACGCCCAGGCTATGGGCGGCACGGGCTTCGCCCTGGACCAGGTCGAGCGGGTGCAGGTGGCCAGAACCCATGTCGACCAGGCCGCCGGCGTACTGGTCGCTGGCGACAATTTCATGCAACTGCCCAGGGCTTACAAGGCGGGTTTCAGGGCGATAGCCAAGCGCTGCCAGGTCATCCTGCTCGTCCTTGAAGGCAGCGAACTGCTCAGGCGTGTTGGCCAGTTCGCAGAAACCCCAGCGCAGGTCGCAGGCAATGCCGTACTGGGCGATGCGGCTGGCCACCAGCGCCACCGAATCGATGCCGGCCTGCTTGAGGTAGCGCACCCCATCCTGACCGACATGCCGGGTGAAACCGCTGACGTCATGGCCGATGCCGCGAATCAGCTGGCCGCCATTGCGCCCGCTGGCGCCCCAGCCAATGCGCCGGCCTTCCAGCAGCACCACCGACAAGCCACGTTCAGCCAGTTCCAGGGCGGTGTTGACGCCGGTCAGCCCGCCGCCGACCACGCACACATCAGCCGTCAGTTCGCCGTCCAGGGTTGGGTAGGGCGCCGCGTTGCGTGCCGTGGCAGCGTAGTACGAAGCAGTGTGTTGGGAATCGAAAGACATGGGCGTTCTCGGCTCAGCGGTTGGACTTGATCTTGCTCCAGGAGCGGGTCATGACGCGCATGATCTTCGGGCTCGGGGTGCTGGAGATGTAGAGCTTGTCCAGCACGTCCTGGGGAGGATAGATCTCAGGGTTGTGCACCAGCGATGCATCCATGTAGGCCTTGGCGTCGGGGTTGGCGTTGGCATAACCGACCGTGGCACTGACGTTGGCGATCACTTTCGGGTCGAGCAGGTAATTGATGAAGGCCAGCGCCTGCTCGGGGTTGCTGGCGTCCTTGGGAATGGCCAGCAGGTCGAACCACAGGTTGCTGCCTTCCTTGGGGATGCTGTAGGCGACTTTTACGCCGTTCTTCGCCTCCACGGCGCGGTTGGCGGCCTGGAACACGTCACCGGAATAGCCGAAGGCCACGCAGACATCGCCATTGGCCAGGTCGGACACGTATTTGGATGAATGGAAGTAAGTGATGTAGGGCCGCAGTTCGAGCAAGCGTGCTTCAGCCTTGGCGTAGTCGGCCGGTTTTTCGCTGCGTGGGTCAAGGCCCAGGTAGTTGAGCATCGCCGGGAACAGTTCGTCGGGCGAATCCATGAAGGCCACGCCGCATTGCTTGAGCTTTTTCAGGTTTTCGGGCTCGAACAGCACCGCCCACGAGTCGATATGGTCGATGCCCAAGGCTGCCTTGACCTTGTCGACGTTGTAGCCGATGCCGTTGGTGCCCCACAGGTAGGGCACAGCGTACTGGTTGCCGGGGTCGTTCTGTTCAAGCTGCTTGAGCAGCTTGGGGTCCAGGTGTTGCCAGTTCGGCAGCTTGCTGCGGTCCAGCGGCAGGAAGGCGCCGGCCTGGGCCTGGCGGGCGAGGAAGTGGTTGGACGGCACCACCACGTCGTAACCGGTGCGCCCGGCCAGCAGCTTGCCTTCGAGGGTTTCGTTGGAGTCAAACACGTCATAAACCACCTTGATCCCGCTGCTGGCCTGGAAGTCAGCCAGGGTGGTGTCACCGATGTAGTCGGTCCAGTTGTACACACTGACCGAGGGGGTGGCCTGGGTGGTGGTGGCGAACAGCAGGGCGAACGCAGCGGGGATCAGGGCTTGCAAATGACGCATGGGGACACCTCGTTGGTCTTGTTCTTTGAGTTTGGTGTACTGGGGGCGCACAGCGCCCCGGGTGGGTCAGACGCTCATCATCAGGAACTCACGCTCCCAGGAGCTGATGACCCGCTTGTAGTTCTCATGCTCGGCACGTTTGACCGCCACATAGCCCTGGACGAACTGCTTGCCCAGGTACTGCTGCACGGTTTCGCAGTCTTCCATGTGCTGCAGGGCGTCTTCGATGGTGATCGGCAGGCGCAGGTTGCGCCGTTCGTAGGCGCGGCCCTGCACAGGTGCGCTTGGATCGAGCTGTTCGACCATGCCCAGATAGCCGCACAGCAGGCTTGCAGCGATGGCCAGGTAAGGGTTGGCATCGGCGCCCGGCAGGCGGTTTTCCACGCGCATTGCCTCTGGACTGGAGGTGGGTACGCGCAGCCCGGCGGTACGGTTTTCTTCACCCCATTCGACGTTGACCGGCGCCGAGGTGTCCGGCAAGAAGCGACGGAACGAGTTGACGTTGGGCGCGAACATCGGCAACAGCTTGGGGATGTACTTTTGCAAACCGCCGATGTGGTGCAGGAACAGCTGGCTCATGCTGCCGTCATCATTGGCAAAGATTGGCTTGCCGGTGGCGATGTCGACCACGCTCTGGTGCAAGTGCATGGCACTGCCAGGCTCGTCCGTGATCGGTTTGGCCATGAAAGTGGCGGCCACGTTGTGCTTGAGCGCCGCTTCGCGCATGGTGCGCTTGAACACGGTGATCTGGTCGGCCAGGTCCAGCGCGTCGCCGTGGCGGAAGTTGATTTCCATCTGCGCCGGGCCGTCTTCGTGGATCAGCGTATCCAGGTCCAGGCCCTGGATCTCGCACCAGTCGTAGACGTCCTCGAACAGCGGGTCGAATTCGTTGGCGGCATCGATCGAGAACGACTGGCGACCGCTTTCGGCACGACCAGAACGCCCCAGCGGCACCTGCAGTGGCAAGTCCGGGTCTTCACAGCGCTTGGTGAGGTAGAACTCCATCTCGGGCGCGACGATCGGCTGCCAGCCCTTGTCGGCGTAGAGCTTGAGCACTTTCTTCAGCACGTTGCGCGGCGACAGTTCGATGGGGTTGCCTTGCTTGTCGAAGGTGTCGTGGATCACGATCGCAGTTGGCTCGATCGCCCACGGGATCTGGTACACGGCGCAGGGGTCGGGCCGGCAGACCATGTCGATGTCGGCGGCATCGAGCAGGTTGTAGTAGATGTCATCGTCAACGTAGTCGCCAGTGACCGTCTGCAGCAGCACGCTTTCGGGCAGGCGCATGCCACGCTCGTGGAGGAACTTGGCGGTGGGCGCGATCTTGCCGCGGGCGATGCCGGTCAGGTCGCTGATCACGCATTCGACTTCGGTGATGCGGTGTTCTTTCAGCCAGGTGTACAGCTGATCGAAGGGGGCGTTCATACAGACCTCTTGGTTGGGTTTTAGTGTGGGAGCGACGCTTTTGACGAAAGCCGCAGTATGGCTTTGCAAGGTGTGCACTTCCCAGGTGACGCACTGGAGACTATCTTGGTCGCAGCCCCCGGGGCCGATCTATCCATTTTCTTCGGTAAGCAATGCACCAAAAGAGTGCAACTAGGATCTCGCGTGACAACGCCCAATGCGCTGCAAGTTCAGGCCTTTCATACCACCGATGTCTCTGAGCAAGTGCGCGCGACCCCCGGCTGGCAGCAGCAATACCGGCAGATGTCGCCGGGCAATTTCAGCGGAGAGTTGCGCTGGCTGGGGATGGATGGCGTGGAGGTATACGAGGAGCGTCTGAATACCCGGGTGGAGCAGTTTTTCCGCGCACCGAGCGGTTCACTGGCGTTTTGCTTTGACCGCAGCGAAAACAGCCTGTACGTGCTGAACGAACAAAGCCGCAATATCTGGATAACCCCGGAGAACTATCAGGAAGTGGCAGTGGTGTTCGACCAGGCCTTCCTCGCCCGCCATGGGCTGGACCCGCAACGCCTCGAAGGGTTGTTCATGGTGCCGTTGGGCAGTGGGCAGAACGCGTTGTTTGGCAGTTGGCTGAGCGCCACGCTGACCCGCCTCGGGCAGGCTGACTGCCCAGTGCAGGGGCAGGCACTGGCGGAACAACTGCTGGAGGATTGCCTGTTCATCCTTGATAACGCCAGCCAGCGACTTCAGGGCGTAGCCTTGGGGCGCCGCGACGAAGAGCGGGCGATCATGCGGCGGGTCAGCGAGTGGGCGGCTGATTGCCCCGAGGAGACGTTGAACCTGGTGGAGCTGGCGGATGTTGCAGGGGTATCGCTGCGCCAGCTGCAGCAAGCGTTCAAGGCATTTACCGGCATGCCGCCAGCGCAGTGGCTGCGCTTGCGCCGGCTGAACGGCGCACGGCGCGATTTGTTACGCGATGGCAGGGCGACCGTGGCCGAGGTCGCGATGCGCTGGTCATTCTGGCATTTGGGAAGGTTTTCAGAGAGTTACCGTCAATTGTTCAAGGAGTTTCCGAGCGAGACCTTGCGGCGGGGCAGGGGTTAAGGTGTGACCTTCGAATCCACACTGTTTTTTGTTTAATTTCATTTAGTTACCGAAACTTCTTCAAGCAACTTCCTGATCTGGATTCTGGTGCAGCAGGCGACACTGAACTCAGCATCCCACGCCGAAAGTTGCTATCGTGCCGCCCTGATCCAACCCGAGGTGCCGATGTTCTACCTGCCTTTGCCCAGTGACCAGGCCGACCGCCTCGCCAGCGAGCCCAACACCGACTTCTTCACTATTGCCAGCGTCCTGGACGCTGCCGCTGTGCTGTTCGTGCAAAACCTGCCTCGCCAGCCGGCTACCGCCTCGGCCGATGCGCAAGAACGCCGCTTCGCCGAAATCGTGCGCATCGCCAACCAGGTCGAAAGCGCCGCACCGGGGCGCTTCCAAAGCCAGGTAGCGCAACATTTTGATCGCGAAGCCTTTGCGATGGGCCTGGGCATGCTGGGCGAAAATGGCATCGCGCTGCTGTCCGCCGAGGTGAAGTACACCGCAGATGAACTGCTGGATACCGAAGGCCAGTGGAATTTCCAGTTTGCCGACACCTACCGCCAGCGGGCCACACCGCTGCATCCGGTGTACCTGCCGTCCCTGGCCAGCGACCTGATGCTCAGCGACCAGCAGAACCGCCTGTTGCGCGAGTTTCTTGGTGGTATCGATGAGTCAGTGGCGGTGCAGGGCTTCGCTGGCACCGGCAAGACCTTCCTGATTCAACAGTTTGCCCGCCTGCTGGAACCACAGCGCACGTTGCTGCTGGCCTTGACCGAAGGCCAGTTGCGCGCCCTGCAGGCGCGGGTAAAGGACGCCGCCGCCTACACCGCGCTGACCTTCGGCCAGCTGGCAGACGAGCTCCTCAACAGCGACCTCACCAGCAACGGCTGGCGCCTGCGTGACCCTTATCGCACCAAACTGTCATGGCGCCCGCAGGACGCGCAGGTGGTGCGTTGGTTGGCCATCCCTGACATCGGTCCGCTCACCGCGCGCGATGTGGTTGCCTTGTGCGTCCGGGCCGTGCGCACCTTCTGCCACAGTGCCGACACCCAGCTTCAGCTGCACCACTTGCCCTGGGCCGGGCCTGGCACTTCACCGCTGGATCAGGAGGTGCTGTTGGAAAAAGCCCGCCTGTACTGGCAAGAGCTGATTCGCCCGTCCGCGCGGGACGTCCAGTTGCCGGTGCGCGACTACCACCGGGTCAAGCTGCTGTCGTTGACCGGTTATGTGATCGATAGCCGCTACACCCACGTGATCGTCGATGAGGCCCACGAGCTGTCGGCACCGATGCTTGTCGTGCTCGATCGCAGCCCGCAGTCGATCATTACCCTGGGCGACGAGTTGCAGAACCTCAACGGCTTCAGCCCGCACCATGGCAGCTTCATCCGCCAACGCTGCATCGACCATTCGTTACGTGCCGGGCCGGCGATGGACAATGTGCTCAACCCGCTGATCCAGGCGCACCCGGCGGCCATCCAGGGGGCCTTCAGTGGCAGCGCCGAGCATTACACCCGGGTCAGTTTCTTCGATCAGGTGACGGTGCCGGAGCAGCCTACGGCGCTGATCGTCGATGACGAATGGGGCCTGTTTGGCTGGTTTCAGCGCCTGACCCACCAGGGGGTGCCGTTCGTATTGCTGAAAAGCGCGCGCAAGGACTTCGAACTGTTCGTCGAGGACTGCATCGAGCTGTACCGCTACGACACTCGGCCGCGTCACCCGATGTTGTTCCGCTATGCCAGCTGGCAGGCCCTGGAGCAGGACAAGGGCGATGACAAGGCGTTCATTGCCG
The DNA here is from genome assembly GCF_059423245.1 of Pseudomonas sp. GW460-LB5. Taxonomy (NCBI): domain Bacteria; kingdom Pseudomonadati; phylum Pseudomonadota; class Gammaproteobacteria; order Pseudomonadales; family Pseudomonadaceae; genus Pseudomonas; species Pseudomonas sp. GW460-LB5. The sequence continues at coordinate 12,037 of NZ_JBWKXT010000081.1, read as the reverse complement.
TGGCCAACATGCTGCGCAAAGGCTATACACCCGAGCACTTTGCCAAAGCCAAGAGCCGTTACCGCTGGGACAAGGCGCCCAAGTTGTTCCTGGCGCGGGTACGGGATGTGAAAAACATGGAGTTCGCCCGGGTAATGGTGTCGCCGGAGCTGATGGTGGCGCCGCAGGTGGCGGGCAACCGCAATGAGCGGGCGCGGATGCTGGCGGGGCTGTATACCGCCTGTTCGCGGGCGCGGCATGAACTGATCGTGCCGGGGGGGATGCTGGACTGGGTCAAGGACCAGGTCCGCGATTGAAGCCGTTCCCGCAGGAACACGCAATTTCCTGTAGGAGCGGCCTTGTGTCGCGAAAGGGCTGCAACGCAGCCCCAGCATTGCCGATCAGTTACGGTCTAGCCACACTGTCTGGGCATTGGTGAACTCGCGCACACCGAAGTGCGACAGCTCACGCCCGAACCCGCTTTTCTTCACGCCACCAAACGCCACACGGGGGTCGGAAGCGCAGTAGCCGTTGATGAACACGCCACCGGTATCCAGTGCTGCAGTCATGCGCTCGGCCAGTGCATAGTCGGCGGTATAGATGGTCGCGGCCAGGCCAAACTCGCTGTCGTTGGCCAACTCTACGGCATGGTCGGCATCACGTGCAGTGATGATGGCGGCTACCGGCCCGAACAGCTCTTGCTTGAATGCGGTCATTTGCGGGGTGACGTTGGCGAACACGGTCGGCGCGTAGAAGTTGGCTGCACCTTCGACCTTGTGACCGCCCAGCAGCAGGGTAGCGCCTTCGGCGAGGGTCGCCTGAACCTGGCCATCCAGCTCGTCGCGCAGGTCGTAACGGGCCATCGGGCCGATATAGGTGCTGTCATCCAGTGGGTTGCCGACTTTCAGCTCGCGAGTAGCCTCAACGAACTTGCGGGTAAACGCCTCGGCGATGCTGTCTTCCACGATCAGGCGCTTGGCCGCAGCGCAAACCTGGCCGGTGTTCTGGTAACGGCCAATGACCGCAGCCTTGACCGCGGCATCCAGGTCGGCGTCGGCCAGCACGATGAACGGGTCGGAGCCACCGAGCTCCAGTACACACTTCTTCAGCGCGGCACCGGCCTGGGCACCAATCGCCATGCCGGCACGCACGCTGCCGGTCAGGGTCACGGCGGCGATACGCGCATCGTTGATGGCGCGGGTGACGCCGTCCGGGGTCACGTTCAGCACTTCGAACACGCCCGCCGGCAGGCCGGCATCCTTGAACAGCTCGCCCAGCAGGTACGCGCTGCCCATCACGTTCGGCGCATGCTTGAGCACGTAGGTGTTACCTGCCAGGATCGCCGGCACGGCGCCGCGCAGCACCTGCCAGACAGGGAAGTTCCACGGCATCACAGCCAGGATCGGGCCGAGTGGGCGGTATTCGATTCGGGCTTTTTCAACCTGGGTCGGTTCCGGCGCAAGCATGGCCGGGCCGTGTTCGGCGTACCAGCGGCACAGGCCCACGCACTTGCTGACCTCGCCACGGGCCTGGGCAATCGGCTTGCCGATTTCGCGGCTGATCATCTGGGCAAAGGCTTCGGCCTTGGCTTCGAGGGTGCTGGCCAGCGCCAGCAGGTACTCGCTGCGCTGACCCAGCGACACGTGGCGCCACTGGCGGTAACCAACCTTGGCACGTTGCAGCGCCGCTTCCAGTGCGGCGTCGGTGTCGAACGGGTAGGCGCCGATCTGCTCGCCGGTGTACGGATCGAGGGAGATGGCGTGGGTCAGGCTGCTGATCGCGCTCATGGCGGACACTCTCGTTGTTGTTAATCAGTGACGCCAGACTAGTGGGCTATGGGTTTAATGAAAACTGAATAATAATGAGCGAAACATTCACGTTTGGAGAAAGGCTGTGGACCTGGTGCAACTGGAGATCTTCAAGGCCGTGGCAGAACAGGGCAGCATCAGTGCCGCCGCGCAGCACATTCATCGGGTGCCGTCCAACCTGACCACGCGCATCAAGCAACTGGAAGAAGACTTGGGCGTGGAACTGTTCATTCGCGAGAAGAGCCGCCTGCGCCTCTCGCCTGCGGGCTGGAATTTTCTCGAATACACCCGGCGCATCCTCGACCTGGTGCACGAGGCGCGGCTGACCGTGGCCGGCGAAGACCCGCAGGGCACCTTCGCGCTTGGTTCGCTGGAAAGCACGGCAGCGGTGCGCATTCCGGCTTTGCTGGCGGCATACAACCAGCGCTACCCCAAGGTCGACCTGGACCTGTCCACCGGGCCTTCGGGGACCATGCTCGAAGGCGTGCTGTCTGGCCGCCTGGTGGCGGCTTTCGTCGACGGCCCGGTGCTGCACCCGACACTGGAAGGCATACCGGTGTTCGAGGAAGAGATGATGGTCATTGCACCGCTCAACCACGCGCCCGTCACCCGCGCCCAGGATGTGAACGGTGAAAGCATCTACGCCTTCCGCGCCAACTGTTCGTATCGCCATCACTTTGAAAACTGGTTCGTCAAGGACCAGGCAGTGCCAGGAAAGATCCACGAGATGGAGTCTTATCACGGCATGTTGGCCTGCGTGAGCGCTGGCGCCGGCCTGGCCATGATGCCGCGCAGCATGCTGGACAATATGCCCGGCTGCAGCACGGTCAGCGCCTGGCCGATGTCGGAGGATTTCCGCTACCTGAAAACCTGGCTGGTGTGGCGACGTGGCACCGTATCGCGCAGCCTGAGCATGTTCGTGAAGCTACTTGAAGAAGGTCGCTCAAATCATTGATAGATAAATAATAAATAACAAGAATTGATGATTGATTGCCACCTGTTGCTGTGACGGCTACGCATCAGCCAGAACACCCGTACCCCACGAGGATCAGATACTAGGTAAGCCATCCTCTGAAGGAGGGTCGTACCATGCGAAACCACCACTATGCGCTCGGCGCGGCGTTGCTGATTACCCTGGCCATGCCATGGACCTTGGCTGCCGCCGCCGACCTCAATGCACCCATCGACATGCAGGCCGTGCAGTTGCAACCGCAGGAACAGAACGGCGTGCGCTACGTGCAAGGCGGAATTGGCCAGGACGAAGCCAATGCGCTGCGCAAGACCACCGGTTATGACCTGCATGTAGAGCTTTCGACTGGGCCGCAAGGCAAGTTCCAGAGCGGTGCCACAGTCGACATCCAGAATGCACAAGGCCAGCCCGTACTCAGCGTCATGGATGCCGGGCCGTTGCTGTATGTGCAGTTGCCGGCCGGCAAATACAAGGTCACTGGCACCGCCCAGGGTGCGACGACGCAGCAATGGGTGACGGTGAACGGCAAGGCCCCCACCACCGTGCACCTGAACTGGCGTTGATGGGAGAAGGGGCGGGAGTACAGATGTGCTCCCGCCATAGCGCAGAGCCTGAATACATGAAGAAACACGGTGCTCGGCAAGGCACATCTTGACGAAGTCATTACGCCATTAGTGGCAATTCACTTTCAACTTTCTGATTATTTGGACAATAATCACAAAACTATTACTTCGTGTGACCGTCTGGATGCGCCGGTCACCTCATAAAGATCGAGGGGCAAAAGCCCCCGCTTGCCGTGTAGACCATCAGGAGAGTCGTTGATGAAAACCCGTCTTGCAGCTTCGCTGGCTGCTGCAGTGCTGGCCTTTGCAGGGGCCAACCTGGCCCAGGCCGCACAGGTGTCCGGTGCCGTGGGCGCCACTAGCCAAGGTGACATGACCTACCGTATCGGCCTGTCATTCGACTGGGACAAGAAATGGCTGGAAAGCAGTACCGGCTATGTGAGTGGTTACTGGGATGCCGCCTACACCTACTGGGAGGGTGGTGACGCCAGCGGTGCGCACTCGCTGTCCTTCAGCCCGGTGTTCACCTATGAATTCAGCGGTTTTACCTACACGCCGTACATCGAGGCCGGTATTGGCCTGGCGGCATTTTCCAAGACCGATGTGGGTGACCAGCGCATGGGGTCGGCGTTCAACTTCGAAGACCGCATCGGTTTCGGCCTGAAGCTGCCTGGGGAGCAGAAGGTCGGGATCCGCGCGATGCATTATTCCAATGCGGGGATCAAGCAGCCTAACGACGGGATTGAGTCCTACTCGCTGTTCTACAGCAAAGGTTTCTGAAGCAGGGGGCTGCAACGCAGCCCCAGCCATTCAGAATGTGTAGGAGACCCCAGCCTGCACCGTCCGAGGTGCTCCCGGGTAGGCGTAGGTGTTGAATGCACCTTCGTCATATTCCTTGTTGAACACGTTTTTCACGTCCAGGTTCAGACGTACGTGCTCATTGAGCTGGTAGAAGCCCAGCAGGTCAACCACGGTGTACTGGCCCATATTGTAGGTGACCGCCTCGGTCTGACCATTACGGTCATCCACGTACTTCACGCCGATCCCCAGGCCCAGACCTTTGGCCAAGCCGTCCTGGAATTCATAGGTGTTGATCAGGCTGAAGCTGTTACGTGGAATGTTTGCCAGGCGGGTGCCGGTGGGCAAGCGGTTGTCCTTGGTAACTTCGGCGTCGACATAGGCGTAGCCGCCGATCACCCGCCACTGCGGCGTGATGTTGCCCGCGATGTTGATGTCCAGGCCGCGGCTGCGCACCTGGCCGGCGGCCACGCTGTAGTTGGGGTCTGCCGGGTCGCGCGTCAGCACGTTTTCCTTGACGATGTGGTAAATCGCCGCGTCGACGCTCAGCTGGCGATCGAGCGCTTCCCATTTCACGCCCAGTTCGTAGGATTTGCCTTTCTCGGGGTCGAAACCGCGCCCCGTCGCACCTGCAGGCGCACCGCTGTTGGGTTTGAACGAACGTGCGGTGTTGGCATAGACCGCCACGGTGTCGGTCAGCTCATAGAGCAGGCCGAAACGTGGAGTGACGCCGTTCTCGCCCTTGTTGAAGTCACCCGCTGCGCTGAGTTTGTTGACGTAGTCGTGCTCAAAGCGCTCGAAACGCACACCTGCCAAGGCCTTGAGCCGCTCTGTAAGGGCTACCTGGTCCTGAACGAAGAGTGCCCAGGTCTTGAGGTTTTCCTTGTCGTGGGTGGTGGTACGGGTCAGGGCCGGACGTGCCTGGCCCAGCACCGGGTCGAAGATATCGATCGGGTAGGCGGTGGCGCCTGCAGCGGAGCGCTGGATAATCGAGTTGTAGTCGTAGTCTTCGTACTCGATACCGGTCAGCAGCGTGTGGGCGAAGCCGCCGGTGTCGAAGTGGCCGGTAAGGTTGAGCTGGTAATCGCGGTCGGTCCACTCCAGCTTACGGTAGTTGAAGTTGCGCCCAAGGGTGCGGCCGTCGGGCTGCAAGCCATTAGCCTCCACGGCATTGCCTTTGAGCGAGCCGTCCAGCCACTGCATGCCGCCGCCCAGGGTCCAGTTGTCGTTGAGCAGGTGCTCGAAGCGTAGCTGGGCCATGTTGTTGTCGTTGTGCAGCAGGTTGTCGCTGCCTTTTTCCCAGATGTTGGTGTCGCGCGAGGCTGTGCCGAGCTGGCCGGGCAGCCGTGTCAGGCCGCGGTCCAGCGGGTGGTTGTTACGCATGAAGTCGCCTTCGAAGATGAGCTTCGTGGCGTCATTGACCTGCCAGCTGATGACCGGTGCGACATCATACCGTTCGCTTTCTACATCATCGCGGAAGCTGTCGCCTCCTTCACCCAGCATGTTCAGGCGGTAAGCCAGCGAGCCGTCCTGGTTCAAAGGCCCGGTCGCATCCAGGGTTGCCCGGTGCATGCCCTGGTCATCGAACTGACTGCCCAGAGTGACCCTGGATTCCGGCAGTGGCTGTTTGCTGACCACGTTGAACGTGCCGCCGGGGTCGCCGCGGCCATACAGGCTGGTGGCCGGGCCACGGATCACTTCCAGCCGCTCGACGGTATTGGCGTCCGGGGCGTTGGGGTAGCCGCGGTTGATCGGGAAGCCATTGCGATAGAACTCGCCGGTAGTGAAGCCACGCACGGTAAAGGTAGTCAGGCCCTGGCCGCCGAAGTTGTTGGCGCGGCCGACACCGCCGGCGTAGTCCAGGCCGTCCTGCAGGCGCGTGGCGCCGGTGTCTTGCAGCACATCCTTGGGCACCACGCTGACCGATTGCGGCGTTTCGTGCAGCGCTGTGTCGGTGCGGGTGGCACTGGCTGAGCGGCTGGCTTTGTAGCCTTGGACCGGACCATCGGCGCGTTCGCTGTCGGCGGTGCCGGTGATGCTGAGGGCCTGGAGTTCGATCTGGGCGGGGGCGCCGAGCGTTTCAGGCTCGGCAAACGCCAGTGGGGAGACAGCATGGAGCACACAAAGCGAAACGAATGTGCGACGCATCGACGATACGATCCTGGAATAGGGCGCTGAAGGGAGGGTGGGCAAGCGCCGAGAAACTACTACGAATCATTATCAAATGCATTCTTTTTAAGTGGCACTGGTGTGCCAGATACCAACACGTGAAATCTGTGCCGGTCTCTTCGCGGGTCAAAGCGCGAAGAGACCGGTCAGGGCATATCAGCACTCAGCGAACGGCCTTGATCGCCAACACATTGCACAGCGGGTGTTCCAGCACATGGGCCGTGGTTCCGCCCAGGTAGGTCTGCATGGCGTCATGCCGGTGGCTGCCCATCACGATCACATCCGCCCGGCTGTGGCTGACAAACTGGGCAATGGCCCTGATCGCTGCGCCTTCCAGGAAGTGCCGCCGTTCCAGCGGGATCTGGTGATGGTCGCCCAGGCGGTTGAACGCAGCCCGCTGCGCAGTCCGCACGCTGCCATCGAAGCCGGGCATGGTCACGGTGCCGGCACCGAAGTCGGCGATATGGGTTTTGGCTGCATCGCACACATGCAGCAGGTGCAGCTCGGCGTTGCACTGCAGGGCCAAGGCGCGTGCGCAGTGAATCACCTGCTCATCCAGGTGCTCGCCAGCACCGTGGCTGTTGAGGTCCACGGCCGCGGCAATTTGCCGGGGCAGGGGCAGGCGGATGTCGCTGACCAGGTGCACGGCAACCGGGCTGTCCTTGAGCAACTGCCAATCCAGTGGCGTGACCAGCAGGCGTTTGAGCACCGGTTCGTGCTGCACATCCTTGACCAGCAGGTCACAGCCTTGCCGTTCGACCCGCTCCAGCACACTGCCCAGGGGGTCGCGGGTCAACAACAGTTCGGTTGAAACGTCCAGGCCCGCATTGCCCAACTGATCGGCCTCATCTGCCAGCCACTGGCGGTTGTCACTGAGCAGCCGCTCACGCTCGCGGCCATCGCCCATCAAGCCAAAGGTGTCGACATCGTCGACGAATACGTTGATATCCAGCAGTGCACCGCTGGACTCCGCCAGCGCCGCTGCGCGTTGCAGCGCTGGCGTATGGCGCATCTGCGGGCCGAGCATGACAAACAAGCGCTTGAATTGGCTCATCTCACACCTCCACGTGTGGCAGCCCCCCCGGTTAGCTGGTTCTGTTGAGTCTAGACCCGTGTGCACCTGATAGAACCATGCCCGTTTTTCACCAGGCGCATGGCCGGGTGTGGCTGGCGCCGCGTGTCGGGTATGATGCGCGCCCTATCATTGTCACGAGGCCTGTCCCATGTCCCTGAGTGCTGAACAGATCGGCGAATATCGCGCCTTCGCCGAGCAGTTGGCCGATGCTGCCGCAGTGGCGATCAAGCCGTACTTCCGCGCCAGCCTGGATGTCGAGGACAAGGGCGGGCGCCTTTACGACCCTGTCACGGTGGCTGACAAGGCGGCCGAGGACGCCATGCGCGAGCGGATTCAGGCACGCTACCCTGACCACGGTATTCTGGGTGAAGAGGCAGGCGTGGCCATTGGCAGCAGCCCGTTGACCTGGGTGCTCGACCCGATCGACGGTACCCGTGCCTTCATCACCGGCCTGCCGTTGTGGGGCACGTTGATTGCCCTGAACGATGGCACGCGCCCGGTGGTAGGCGTGATGAATCAGCCATTCACTGGCGAACGTTTTGTCGGCACCCCGGAGGGTGCGTGGTGCAGCGGTACGCCACTGAAAACCCGTGCCTGTGCCGACCTGGCTTCAGCCACGCTGATGTGCACCACACCGGACATGTTCGATACCGCCGAGCGTAAAGCTGCGTTCGAGGCCGCTGCTGGCAAGGCGCGCTTGATGCGCTACGGCGGCGATTGCTATGCCTACTGCATGCTGGCATCGGGATTTGTAGATGTGATTGTCGAGGCGAGCCTGCAGCCGTATGACGTACAGGCGCTGATGCCGATCATCGAAGGGGCGGGCGGGGTGATCACGGCCTGGGATGGCAGCAGCGCACAGAATGGCGGGTGCGTAGTGGCCTGTGGTGACCCGGCGCTGCATGCGCAGATGGTAGAGATGTTGCGCCACGCCATGTGAGCCACCTATCCCCGATCACTGCACTTTTTACGATTTCCGGGTTCTATGCTTGGCCAGGCTGCACTGACCCCCGGTGCGGCCGCCGAATATCGACCCGGTGCCGATGGTTGCAAGCTACCCGAATTTCCTCCCACGCCTGCTGCTGGCAGGCGCCCTCACATGCCTGTGCGCCTGCACCCAGGAGCAAGGCCGCGATATTGTCAGCCAGTTCGGCAACGGCAAGCCCAGTGAACTGTTCCAGACCAGCGTCGACCGCCTGGCCTCGCTGTCGATGCGCGACAACCTGCAAAGCCTGTACCTGCTGATGAACAAGCTGTACCTGCGCAACCCCAACCAGTGGAAGATGTCGGGCTACGTGGATGCCGCCACCGCTGAGCGGCAGATCCGTATGGCCATCGAACAACGCCAGCCACTGCCGCAACTGGGCAACCGCCGTGACCTGGCTGCGTTGAGCTACGCCCTGAGCCCGGAGTTTCGCGGAGATCGGGTGGGTGCTTTCATCTACGCCATCGGCAGCATGTTGATCACCGCGCACGGCGGGCGCACCGAGTTCTACATGACCGATACACTCGATCCGCTGTTCATCAACAACGCGGCGCGCAACATCGAAAAGGCCACCTGGATGCTTAGCCAACGGCAGGACGCCAATGGTGTGTTGCTGCTGTTTTCCAACGAGATTTCGGAAGAGGGCAGTAACCTGAGTTTTGCCGTGGAGTTCGGCAAGATCGTTGCGCGGCTGGACCTGTTAGCCGAGTTGCTGGATGAGCGCTATCGCCGGATTGGTTTGAATTACGCCCAAAGCCTGCTGCTGATGAACTTTTTGCCGGTGCAGTGAACCGCAGCCGTTGCGCAGGCCCTTGCAGGAGCGGCCTTGTGTCGCGAAAGGGGCGCGCAACGGCCCCAGGATTTCGGCTACCAAAGGCCATTGGACGGTTCAGAGCAGCGCTTGTATCGCCTGCCTGTAACGCTGCCCGGCCAGGCTCATGCTGTTGTTATGGGTGGCGCCCGGCACCAGCAGCAATGTTTTGGGCTGCCGGGCTGCGTCGAACAGCTGCTGGCTGAAGCGCGGGGGTACAAAACGGTCATCCGTGCCATGCACCAGCAGCACTGGCAGGCCGATGTTGCCGATCTTGTCCAGCGAGTCGAACTTCTGCGACATCAACCAGCGTACCGGCAGGGAGGTATCGGCCACCGCTGCCGCGACATCGCCCAAGGAGGTGAAGGTCGACTCAAGGATCAATCCGCGTGCCGGCGCCCCGACACCGTCTTTTTGCGCCTCACGTGCCAATTCACTGGCCAGTTCCACCGCTACCGCACCGCCCAGCGAGTGACCGAAGATCAGGCGCTTGCCAGCATCGGGCTGTAACTGGACAAAGCGCTCCCAGGCAACCCGGGCATCTTCGTACACCGTGGCCTCGGATGGCAGATCGCCCCGGCTTTGACCAAAGCCACGATAATCCACGGCCAGCACCGAGTAGCCCATGGCATGCAGTTGCTCGATGCGGAACAATTGGCCGGTCAGGTTCCAGCGCACGCCGTGCAGGTACAGAACCGCCGGGGCATTGGCGCGTTTGGCCGGCCACCACCAGGCATGCAGGCTCTGGTTATCCCTGAAGCTGCGCGGGCGTAGGTCGAGTTCCTGCACGTCGCTGGGTAAACCGCGAAACCAGCTGGCCTGGCCAGGCTCTATGCGAAACACCAGTTCACGCTCCTTGTGCTGCAGCATGGCGCAGCCAGAGGGTAGGCCTATGACCAGCAAGGTGGCGCACAGCCAGGTGAGCCAGCAGCGGCGCAGGTGGGTAAGGAAGAGGGTAGGCATGTGCGATTTCTAGCAGAAGCACTGCGCCGGATGTTGAAAAAGTGACCGAATGGCAGGGTGGTTTGGTTGCAAGCTGTTTCTGGATGAAATGAAATATGACCGGCCTCGCGCGGGTTTACTCCCGAAGCGGCCGTGACAGGAACACTCTGTTCGGTAAACGAACGCCAGCTGCATCTGGCTTGTCCGCTATCCGCCCATCCAATCCCATCGCCGCATTGCCCAACCCCCGCCTTTTTGCTGTAGTGTGCCCATCCACCGGTTGTCGCCTGCCCCCGCAACCCGCAACCGGCCCGATAGAATGACCGTGACGACCGCAACCACCGCCCACAAGGCCGTAGGAAGCGGCGACCAGAAGAATAACGATACCGAGTGCCTTGCCTATGGAAAGCCGCCTGCTGAGCGAGCGCAGTAGCGTGTTTCACCACGCCGACCCTTATGCTGTGTCCGATTATGTGAACCAGCATGTAGGCCAGCATTGCATCGGTCTGTCCCGTACCACCCATCCCCAGGCCAGCCTCAGCCATCGCAAGTTCGCCGAACTCGACCTGTGCCGCATCAGCTACGGGGGCAGCGTTCGCGTGACTTCGCCAGCGCTGGAAACCATTTATCACCTGCAAGTGTTGCTCAACGGCAACTGCCTGTGGCGTGGGCACAAGCGCGAGCAGCATCTGGTGCCGGGCGAGCTGCTGCTGATCAACCCGGATGACCCGGTTGACCTGACCTACTCGGAAGACTGCGAGAAGTTCATCCTTAAAGTGCCAACCCGGCTGCTGGATTCAATCTGCGACGAACAGCGTTGGCAGCGGCCCGATGGCGGCGTGCGGTTCTTGCGCAACCATTACCGGCTGGATGAACTGGACGGCTTCGTCAACCTGCTGGCCATGGTTTGCCATGAAGCAGAAGTGAGCGATTCGCTGCCCAGGGTGCAGGGGCACTACAGCCAGATTGTCGCCAGCAAGTTGTTGACCCTGATGAGCACCAATATCCGCCGCGAATGCCTGAGCGCACCGCAGGCGGGCCTTGAGCGCATTCTTGATTACATCGAGCGCAACCTGAAACTGGAGCTGTCGGCTGAAGTGCTGGCAGAGCAGGCCTGCATGAGTGTGCGTTCGCTGTATGCGTTGTTCGACCAGCACCTGGGCACCACACCCAAGCATTACGTGCGCCAGCGCAAACTGGAACGGGTGCATGCGTGCCTGAGCGACCCGACTTGCGGTGTGCGCAGTGTGACCGAGCTTGCCCTGGATTACGGCTTCCTTCACCTAGGCCGGTTTTCCGAAGTGTATCGGCAGCAATTTGGCGAGCTGCCTTCGCAGACGTTCAAGTGCCGGGGTGAGGCGCGCTAGCGAGGCCACCTGATAGTTCTGCCAGTTGTTGGCATTTCATGCACAGCCCACCATTTGCCTTATTTCGGGTAAAGGGTGGGAACCATGTCGACATCGCAGATTTCATCTTGTGCACTCCAGTACACCGTTTATGGGCGTGATGGGGGCGAGCAAAGCGCATCCCTGCTGCGCTACAGCGGTCAGAGAAAAGAGTCGGCCACAGGGCACTACTTGCTGGGGAATGGATACCGTGCGTTCAATCCGGTTTTGATGAGATTCCATCGCCCTGACAGCATGAGCCCTATGGGTGCTGGAGGATTAAATTGTTACGCCTACTGCGGCGGGGATCCCGTTAACAACACTGACCCAAGCGGGCACATGAAGCTTCCCCAAGTGAGGTTGCAGAGCATTCGCCCTAAGGCAGGGTTTCACATGCGAAATCCAGGCTTTAAAGGGGAAAATACGGTTTCTCCAGCTGTAACAGAGCGTGTCGTGGGAACGGTTAATGAACTAGGGATGGTCTGAAATAGCCGGAAATTTTCCGGCTATCGAGCAGCCAACACATCAAAAAACGACGTACGTTGAAACCTG
>NZ_JBWKXT010000080.1:0-22515 GCF_059423245.1 Pseudomonas sp. GW460-LB5 | reverse complement strand
ATCTGCTTCATCAGGCGTCTCGGCGGTTGAGATCAGACATTCTGCCAAATCTGGAAGTCCTCTTCAGAGTTTCCCTATAGCTTGGCAATTTATAGGAAAAAATTCTATATCGAATACCAGATTCTCCATTTAGAATTACAATGACCATCGTCTCTCTACAGGTGGTTGCCTGGCTCTTCACCAGCTCAGCAGCATCCATATAGACTCCACTAGCCTCGGACCAAAGGTACAGGCTGTGATCCGACTTTTCTTGCAAGACTTTACCCAGCCTGACCTTAGCCAACCGCCCAATGTGTGGGCTATGCAGATATTCGAGCAACGCTGTGCTTTTTTAGCAAGGCCGTTGCCAAGAAGTGCATAGCATTCAGCAAGAACTGCCCTAGCCAGACAAACAAAACCATTCAGAATGCCAACGCAGGCGGTCAATCGACCGTACAACACCGGCGTTTAAATAGAAGGTTTGTTGCCATGCAGCATCCACCCGCTGAAAAATCGTTTAAATCCAGATTCCGTCAGGTCTTTGCACTGGCCGATGGATGCGAGCCCGACCCACGCTTCACGCTCGCCAATGAACGCACCTTTCTGGCCTGGATCCGCACGGCCCTTGCCCTGCTAGCCAGCGGCATCGCACTGGATGCACTGCCGCTGGAGCTGTTGGCCGGCCGCCCACAAACGCTGCTGTCCCATGCCCTGACTGGCATGGCGTTGCTAGTGAGCGTCAATGCGACCCTACGCTGGCTCAACGTCGAGCGCGCCCTGCGTCATCGGCAAGCGCTTCCGTACCCGATCCTGGCACCGCTGCTGGGCTTGTTCGGGCTGATCGTTTCCACCCTGCTGTTGCTGCCTTGAGGACACCCAACATGCCCCTGCATGACGACCAAGGCCTGCAGCCCGAGCGCACGGCGTTGACCTGGGAGCGCACGGTGCTGTCTACCTTGGTATTGGGATGCATCGTTTTTCGTCATCCCCTGGCCCATTACGTTGCCATGACCACACTCATGCTCATGGCAGTGGCTATCGGCACCGTCTATTCGCTGTTGATTGGCGGCGGCTATCGCAGGTCAGCGCGGCACATCCGCGAAGAAAGCTCGGCCTCCCGACCGGGCGCTGTGGTGGCATTGGGGTTTGGCGTTGCGCTGCTGAGCATTGCAACATGGTGGAGCACCTGATCTCCGAGGAAACACGCACGCCCCTATGCAACGAGCTCTGCCAGGGAACCGCGTTTATAGGCTGGAAGACCGCCTTCGACTTTCGCGTAGTGCGGCTAAATCAGAGCAATCAAATCCTTCCATGGAATCACTTGATCCTTCTCGATAAGAAACAACTCATTGCGGGTCTGCTCACACATACCGGCGGACTCAGCATCGGCGAAGGTCATCTGCTTCATCGGGATAATCGGGTAGTTGGATCTGGGCAGGGCTTTGGCCAGGAAGTGGGTGCTTCTCATCCAGTATTTGGGAGTTCCAAAAAGATGCTCGACAGTCTGTAGCCGCAGCTTCATCTTTTCTGCGTCAATTTCCAAGTGGATCTGTACCGCTTCGCTTGATGTTCCGAGCGCTCCGGTGACTAGGTGTCAGCTGGAGGATAGCGCTAATGGCGGGCTGCCACGAGTCGGCGTCGACCCGAGGTATATCCGAAATACAGCATCGCTACGCCTACCCCGCTAAGAAATATCTCAACGTGCGCATAGCCAATGACCGGCGTATAAAGCACCCCGACTAGCAACGGCCCGAGTGCGCCCAGGCCATAGCCGACGCCTTGCACCATGCTCGAAAGTTCTGCCGCAACCTGTGCGTTTGCCGAGCGCAGCACAATCATGGTGATGGCAATGGAAGTCAAGGCACCTTGCCCGATGCCTTGTACCCCGCCCCACAGCCATACCGTGTCGAGCGGCGCGGACAGGCAGCCGAGAAAACCGACCGTGGTGAGCACCACCACAACAACATTGAACCAGGATTGATTCGGCAAGCGTGTGGCTATCAGCGGCCCGAACAGACAAGCGACCATTTGTAGCAGGATTGAACTGGAGACGATGACGCTGGACTCCAGCGGTGTCATCCCCCGCCCATTCAGAAACGGGGCGAGCCAGCCAAACACGGTAAACGAATACATCGATTGCAGCACCATGAACAGCGTGAGTTGCCAGGCTAGCGCGCAGCGCCACACCCCTCGTACGCGCGGCGCAGCCTTGGGTGCCAGCGCACTGCCCTTGGGCAGTTGGAAAAGCCAGCAGGCACAGGCTGCCGCTGCCGGCACTGACCACAGCGCCAACGCCGTCGTCCAGCCACCGCCCAAGGTGCTTTGCAGCGCCAGGGTGAACCCTGCGGCAGTCGCCGCCCCGCTCAACAGCGCCATGGAGTAGAGGCCGGCCATCAGCCCGGTGATCTTGGCGAAGTCGCGTTTGATAAGCCCAGGGAGCAATACATTGATGATTGCGATGGCGCTGCCAATGACGATCGAACCGACCAGCAGGCCGCTGACGTTCCCGGCGCCACGTATCAATAGCCCTACGGACAATGCCACCATCAATACCAATATCGTGCGCTCTGTGCCTATTTTGCGGGCAAGCCAGGGCGCCACGGGCGCGAACAACCCCAGGCAAAGTACAGGCAGCGTGGTAATTGCACTGGCGACGGCAGGCGTCAGGCCTAGGTCGCTGGATATATCGGCAAGCACAGCGCCGAGGCTTGGGTATGCAGTGCGAAGGTTGAAGGCTACGAAAATGATGCTGCAGGCGAAATAAAAAAGCCGCGAACCCTTGGCAATTTTGCAAGGTTGCGGCAGCCCCCGTTCATTGCGAGCGTGCGCTGTAGTGTACTCCACACATGTCCTCCTTGAACCTTGGGCATGGACAACGACATACTGATAAAAAAAGCCGCACAGTTTCCTGTGCGGCTTGCTCGGTTACTTCTTGATGATGTTGTGTTCTGGGCCGTATGGGAACTTGGTGATGTTTTCAGCGCCGTTTTCATTGACGATCAGAATATCATGCTCGCGGTAACCACCCGCACCCGGCAGCCCTTCGGGCAGCATGATCATCGGCTCGATGGACACGACCATGCCAGGTTCCAGCACGGTGTCGATGTCTTCGCGCAGCTCAAGACCAGCTTCACGGCCGTAATAATGGCTCAGGGTGCCGAACGAATGGCCATAACCGAAGGTGCGGTATTGCAGCAAGTCGTGCTCGAGGAAAATCTCGTTCAACTGATGGGCAATATCGCTGCAACGCATGCCTGGCTTGATCAGCTTCAGTCCGGCCTCGTGGACCTTGACGTTGACCTCCCACAGGCGCAGGTGCTCATCGGAGCAATGGTCGAGGAACAACGTGCGCTCCAGCGCGGTGTAGTAACCGGCGATCATCGGGAAGCAGTTGAGGCTCAGAATGTCGCCCTTATTGACCTTGCGAGAGGTTACCGGGTTATGCGCGCCATCGGTGTTGATACCAGACTGGAACCAGGTCCAGGTGTCCATCAGTTCGGAATCGGGGAAAGTACGGGCAATTTCACGGACCATGGCCTGGGTGGCATGCAGCGCCACTTCGTACTCAGGCACCTGGTCACGCAGAGCCTCAACCACCGCAGCACCACCGATATCGGCAACGCGGGCACCGTGACGAATGATGGCGTGTTCTTCAGCCGACTTGATCATGCGCATGCGCATGCATGGCGCGGCGACGTCCACCAGCTCGGCCTGGGGATAACGGCTGGCCAATTTGTCGCGGTTGACCAGGTTCAAGTGGTCGAACTCGATCCCGATACGTCCGGCCTTGGGCAAGGCTTGTTGAATCGCGACAAAGTAGTTATCGCGCTGCCAGTCAGTGTAGATGATGTTTTCGGTGCCCACGGTACGCCGCCATGGCTGGCCACCGTCGATGTTAGCGCTGATCGACACCACGGCGTCCTGAGTCACCACAAGGGCATAAGGACGGCCAAACGAGCAATACAGGAAATCGCTGTAGTAGTTGATGTTGTGATAAGACGTGAAGACGGCGGCGTCGATATTGTTCTGGGCCAGATAGCTGCGCAACTTGGATTGACGGTTGGCGTATTCCTGGTGCGAGAACGTCGGCTTAACTTTTTCGCCGTTTTGAATCTGTATTGTTTTCGGCATTTGCATGTCTTCACTCCTTGGTAGGTGATCAGTAGAGAGGCCCTGTTTTGGGTGCCACTGGAGATCATTCGAACAGATAAAAGGCGGCCTTTTTTGCGCGAATCCGACCCCTAGATGATCAGATCCGCCTTGCTGTAAACGCCGCTGTGGAAAGGACAATATTGCCCGCCACTGCCGTACAGGCCTCGCTGCGGCAAGAACAGGCAGAGGTATGGATGAGGGGGAATGAAGGAGAGGAAACGCGCGATGTCGCACCCATTGCAGGCGCGGATCAATATAATTATCGAGGCAGGTTCAGCTCTGGTAGCGGGTGAACACGCGCTACGGGGACAACCGGGCAACGCTGATCAATTCGGCCAATTCGCCGACATCGAGCGTGCGGCAGGTCGGTTTGGTCAGCAGCGCCAGCGATTCGCGGACACTGTCGTCGGTACACAACTGCAATTCACTGCCAAGGCACAGAATCAGCACATCGAGGGGCTTGGCCTGGCTCAGTTGCAAGGTGGCCGCCACGATGCCATTGTTGGCCTTCAGCGGCTGGCCCTCAAGGCTCAGTATCTGCCATTCGCAGACCACGCAGCGGGCCACGTCGTTGGCATGGCGCAAGGGTTCCAGCGCAGCGGCCAAGGCATAGAAATCGAACCCTTCGGCCAGCAGGAAGCCAATACGCACGGCGCTGGCCAGGTTTTCGCTGGTTTCAGTCAATTGCTGCATGTACTGCCTCCTTCGGGTCAACTGGGCGTGGGTACGTCTACAATTGTCCACGCTGCCGCCCCTGCGCAGATGTCAGATATCGACCTCTAATTGCCACGTAAAATCAGCGCCCGCGCATCGTCCCACCCGACATGCACCCTCTGCCCGCTCTTGAGCCCAAGTAGGTCGTAATCCGCGTACGGCTTCTGCACTTGCAGTTCCAGCCCGTTGGCGGCTTCCAGGTATATGTTGACCATTGACCCAATGAATTCCTCCCCCATCACGGTACACGCCAGGCGGCTGGCTGTGGTCGGTTGCGCGGCGAGGTTGATATGTTCGGCACTGATGCACAGGGTGACCTCTTCCCCTACCGCAACAGATCGGTCTTCGGGCAAGCGTGCCAGAAAGCGACCATACGCCGAGTCCAGTTGCACCAGCCCGGTGTCGTCGAAGCCAAGCACAACGCCGCCAAGCATGTTCTTGCCGCCGACGAATTCAGCGACAAAACGGTTGTGCGGTTCGAAGAAAATATCCTTGGGCGTGCCAATCTGCTCAACCCGGCCACGGCTCATGATCACCACGCGGTCAGCCATGGCGAAGGCTTCGGATTGGCTGTGGGTGACATAGACGAAGGTGATGCCAAGGTCCTTCTGCAACCCAGTCAACACCGCCTGCATGCGCACGCTCAAGTGCGCATCGAGGGCACTGAGCGGTTCGTCCAGCAGCAGTATCGGGGGCTCGGTGACCAGTGAACGCGCCAGCGCCACCCGCTGCCGTTGCCCGCCAGAAAGCATGCTGATATCACGGTTGGCAAACTCGCCCAGGTCCAGGCGCTCTAGCCAGTGCAGGGCTTTTTTGCGCCGTTCAGCTTTGCCCATGCCGCGCATGCGCAAACCGAACTCAACGTTTTCAAGCACGCTCAGAAAGGGGAACAGCGCCAGGTTCTGCCACACCAGCGGGGTGTCCCTTTGCCAGGAATACAGGTCGTTGACGCGCTCGCCGTTCAAGCGAATTTCACCGCTGCTGGGCTTGTCGAGCCCGGCAAGCATGCGCAGCGTGGTGGTTTTACCACAGCCACTGGAGCCCATGATCGCGACGAACTCGCCCTTGTAGATTTCCAGGTTCATCGGTTCGACAGCGACGTAACTGCCGAAGTGTTTGGTCACGTTATCGAATACCACTAACGGTTGAGTCATGGGGAGCTCCTGCGTCGGCATGGGATGTTCAGCTTTTTTTGCCGTCAGCCGGTTTCTTCTGCCGGCGCATGAGCAAAACCTGGGCAACGATCGTCAGCGTGATCGTGGTGATGAAAACGATCGTGCCTATCGCATTGATGGTCGGGCTGACCTGCCCTTGCAAAGTATTGAGGATGCGTACCGGGACTGTCTCGTTAAGGCCCGAAACGAACCAGGCCACCGCGAACTCGTCGAACGACACGGCCATGGTCACGAACAGTGCGGCGAAAATGCTCGGGGCGGTGAACGGCAGGATCACGCAGCGCATGGCCTGCCATTGGCTGGCGCTCAGGTTCCAGGCGGCGGCCTCCAGTTGCGGGTCCATCTGCGCCAGGCGCATGCGAATCACCGCCATGGCGAATGGTGAGCACATGACGATGTGGCAGATCATGACGGCATACAGCTCGCCGGACAGGCCGATTCGCGACAAGAACGCGAGCATCGCCAGGCCCAGAATCACCACCGGAATGGTAGGAGGCAGCAGTGCCAATGCCATGTACACCGACTTGCCAAAAAAGTGATAACGAAAGTCGGTATAGGCGGCAGTGAAGCCCAGCAGCGTGGAAACCAGCGATACCACCACACCGACGACCAGGCTGTTGTTGAAGGCTTGCCAGACTTGCGGGTCGGCGGCAATCGCTTCGTACCAGCGCAAACTGAAGCCACCCAGGGGCAAGGATGGGAAGCGGTCGACGTTGAAGGAAAACACGAAGCTGCCAATGATAGGCGTGAGGATGAACAAGAACACCAGGACGACGAAGCTGCGCAGCATGAAGTTGATGACACGGTGTTCGTTCATGCGCGCCTCCTGTAGGCGTGGCGAACCATCAGGAACGCCGTGGCCAGCAAGGTCACGATCATCGTCGTGGCAATAACCGCCGCGCGTGGCCATTGCTGCCCCGATTTGGTCGTGTCGGTAATCAGGGTGCTCAAGGTTGGTGGTTGGCCGCCCCCCAGATAGAGCGGGCTGACAAAGTCACCGAAGGTCATGATGAAACAGAACAGTGCGGCGATGACGATGCCGACCCGCGCCGATGGAATCACTACCCCAAATACCGTGCGCAGACGGCCCGCGCGCAAGTTGTGGGCAGCTTCGATCAGCGTGCGGTCGATGTACATGAGGCTGAACAACTGCAGCAACACCACCAGCGGCAGGCACAGGGTGAAGTAACCCACATAGCTACCAAAACTGGTATTGAGCAAGGGCAACGGCCCAATCCCCAGCAACGCCAGGGCGCTATTGAGCAGCCCCTGGTCACTGAGAAAGACTTGCCAGGAATAGGTGCGCACTAGGTAACTGGTAAAAAATGGCGTGATCAACAACAGCACCAACCATTGCCGGGTCGATTCGCGGAACTTGAAGGCAATGGTATAGGCGCACGGAAAGGCTACGGCACTGATCAGCACACTGGCCCCCGCCGCCATCGCCCAGGTGTGCAAGTAGGCATCCCAGAAGTACTCGCGGCTGAACAGGTACCTCCAGTTCAGCCACTCGAACGCAGGGACCATGCGAAAGTTGCGCACCAGCCAAAAACTGATGGTCAGCAGAAACAGCAAGGGCGCTACAAAAAACAGTAACTGCCAGACCACTATCGGCAGCGACAAGATCAGCCCATACCCCGGTAAGCGCCAGGTGCGCTTGCCGAACTGCCCACGCGTGCGTGCAGGCTCCTCACTGGCGGGCAGTGGGGGCGATAGCTTGTTCGAAATCATTACGCCGCTCCTATGTAGGCGCCATCAAGCGCCCTTGTACTGCGACCAGAAGTCGTTCCAGTCCTCCAGGCTCTGCTGCATGGGGAGCGCGCGATACTGAATACGCCCCTCGCGGATGTCGTCCATGACATTGCGCTGGCCCAGTACCATGCCTTGGCGTCTGGCTTCGGCAAGGTCGGTCTTGTTCAGCAACTCCCAGCCGCGCTTATTGGGAATCAGCGCTGGGTAAGCCTCCATCTTCGCCGACTTCACCTGGCCTTCAGGGGAGGTGATGTATTGAATGAACTTCTTCGCAAGTTCCGGGCTGCGGGCTTTCTTGGTGATGCAATAAGACTCGGTCCATTGCAGGCCGCCCTCCTCGGGTATCACTGTTTTTACCGGTGCCCCGGCACGCTGCAAGACCCCGGTAATCCAGTCGCCAATGCCACACATCGCGTGGATCTGGCCGTTTTTCAGGGAGGAGAAGGTACCGCCATAATCGAAGAACCCGGCCACGTGTCCGCGTAGGCTCATGGTTTTGTCCTGGAGCCTCTTCCAGTGCGCCGCGTCGATGTCGTAGGGCAGCCTGTTGCCATTGAGCAAACTGATCTGGCCCAGGTTTGGCAGGTGCCAGTCGAAGTGGCCGACCTTGCCCTTGAGGCTATCGTCCCAGAACACCTGGTAGCTTTTCGCCTTGGACTCCGGCAGCAACTGGGTATTGAAGGCGATACCGAGAAAGCCGAAGCGGACCATGACCGAATACAGTTCATCGCCCTGCCAGTGCCCTGGAAAGTGCTGAAACTCTGGGTAGAAGTCATCGAAGGGATAATCGGCAGGGTCCAGTCGCTCGATATAGTCGGCGGCGTTGAGTTGTTGCACATACTCGGCATCCGACAGGATCAGGTCGAAGGTGCCCGGTGGTGACTGCGAAATGAGCCCCAGCATGTTATCGCCGCCGGTGTAGTACTTGGCCCGCACCTTGACCCCATGCTCGCGCTCAAAATCCGCGACGATGTCGGGCGCGGCGTGGCCTGCCCACGCCAGTATCACCAGTTCTTTTTCGGCTGCGCCAAAGGTTCTGTTCGGAAGTACCCCGGAGAGCGCCGCCACACCGGCCAAAATGCTGCTGTTCTTGATGAATGTACGGCGTGAAAAATCGGCGCGACGCGTCATGGAGATACCCTCGGTAATCAAAAGTGCCTTGGCCCAGCCGCGCTTTCGCCCCGCTTCCCCAAGGTTTTCACCGCCTGTGTGATTACCGATTGCAGCAGATTGCCATCAGGGCAAGTTGTGTTTTTCCGACCTGTAATTTGTCAAATTCGCCCCCTGCCCCACCCGACCCACCTGGACCGCAGGTCCGTCAGCATTTGTCAAATTCAGGTCGGGAACTGACAAGTGAATGTCGTTGTGATCTGATCAAATCGTTGCATGTACTGGCTCGCTGCAAACGGACTACTTCAACGAATACAAGAATAAAGAGAGATAACCGATGAACGAAAGCGTAGTGGTTGGCGAACTCACCTGGCCTGAGTACGCACAGAAGGTAGCTTCCGGCAGCACGATTTTCTTGCCGGTGGGCGCCTTGGAGCAGCACGGTCATCACATGTGCATGGAGGTGGATGTGCTATTGCCTACCGCCCTGTGC
Organism: Pseudomonas sp. GW460-LB5; assembly: GCF_059423245.1. Taxonomy (NCBI): domain Bacteria; kingdom Pseudomonadati; phylum Pseudomonadota; class Gammaproteobacteria; order Pseudomonadales; family Pseudomonadaceae; genus Pseudomonas; species Pseudomonas sp. GW460-LB5. The sequence goes on along the minus strand of NZ_JBWKXT010000080.1, from coordinate 13,140 downwards.
AAGGCAGTAGCGCGAGAAGTCGACGGCTTGGTGTTACCCGCCTTGGCCTATGGCTACAAGTCACAACAGAAGTCGGGAGGTGGCAACCACTTTCCCGGCACCACCAGCCTGGATGGCGCAACGCTGACCCATACCATCCAGGACATCATCCGCGAACTCGCCCGGCATGGGGCGCGCAAGCTGGTCTTGATGAATGGCCATTATGAAAACTCGATGTTCATCGTCGAAGGCATCGACCTGGCGCTGCGCGAACTGCGTTATGGCGGTATCACCGATTTCAAGGTGGTCGTTCTGTCCTACTGGGATTTCGTCAACGCGCCGGCGGTCATCGAAGAGCTCTACCCCGAAGGTTTCCTCGGCTGGGACATCGAACACGGTGGCGTTTTCGAAACTTCACTGATGCTGGCCCTGCACCCTGAAAAGGTCGACCTGAGCCGCGCCGTCGACCACCCTCCGGCAAAATTCCCACCTTACGATGTCTTCCCCATCATCCCTGAACGCACCCCCGCCTGCGGAACGCTTTCCTCGCCTAAGGGCGCCAACCGAGAAAAAGGCGAGTTGATTCTGCGAGTTTGCGTAGAGGGCATTAGCAGCGCTGTGCGGGAGGCCTTCGACCTGCAGAAATAACACCGATCTCCAGCCCAGAGCAGCACCGCCGTTCGCAGTTCACCCTCCCTCAAGAATAAAAAGGGTAATTAGCATGTCCAGCAACTCAACTCTGGCCCCCGGCCTCAAGCAGCGCCACGTCACCATGTTGTCAATCGCCGGCGCTATTGGCGCCGGCCTCTTCATCGGCTCGGGGCATGCCATTGCTGCAGCCGGTCCTGCGGCAATTCTCGCGTACATCATGTCTGGCACACTGGTCGTTCTGGTCATGCGCATGCTCGGAGAAATGGCGGTGGCCTCGCCAGATACCGGGTCATTCTCCACCTACGCCGAGCGCGCAATGGGACGTACAGCAGGCTTTACCATTGGCTGGCTGTACTGGTGGTTCTGGGTGCTGGTCATTCCAATCGAAGCCATTGCAGCAGCGGCCATTCTGCATGCCTGGTTCCCTGCGATAGAAACCTGGGAATTCGCACTGGTGGTGACCGGTTTGCTGACCGTAACCAACCTGTTCAGTGTGGCGCGCTACGGTGAATTCGAGTTTTGGTTTGCGATGCTCAAGGTTATCGCGGTGCTAGGGTTCATTGCTCTGGGTGCATTGGCACTGACAGGCGCGCTGCCCGATATTTCAGTTAGCGGTGTGGTCAACCTGAGTCATGAGTTTGGTGGTTTCATGCCCAACGGCATGACCGCTGTCATCGGTGCCATGCTCACCACCGTGTTCAGTTTCATGGGAACCGAAATTGTCACCATTGCCGCCGCCGAGTCGAAAAACCCCTCCAAGCAAATCACCCGTGCCACCAATTCCGTGGTGTGGCGAATGGGGATCTTCTACATCGTCTCGGTGTTCCTGATCATCTCCATCGTGCCCTGGAACGACCCCATGCTGGTGCAGGTCGGCTCCTATCAACGGGCCCTTGAGCTGATGAACATCCCGCACGCCAAGATGATCGTCGATATCGTCGTGCTGATTGCCGTTGCCAGTTGCCTCAACTCGGCCATCTACACCGCATCGCGCATGGTCTATTCGCTGAGCAAGCGCGGCGACGGCCCTCGCGTTCTGCAGCGCACCTCAGCGGCGGGCGTGCCAGTGATTGCAGTGCTGGCCAGTACCGCAGTGGGCTTCTTGACCACAGCACTCAATTACTTTGCTCCCGACGAGGTGTTTTCCTTCCTGCTGGCAAGTTCGGGGGCGGTAGCGCTTCTGGTCTATCTGGCAATCGCTGTTTCGCAATTGGTTCTGCGTAAACGGATGGATAGCCAAGGTACTGCGCTGGACTTCAAGATGTGGCTGTTCCCCTGGCTCAGCTACCTGGTCATCTTCTCCATCATCAGTATCTTGACGATGATGCTGATGATGCCAGGGCATCGAATGGAAGTGGTGGCAACCGGTGCGCTGGCGTTGTCCATCGTCTGCATGAGCGCCATTTTCTCGTCTAGAAGGAGCACTTCGGCCACGGTGGCGAGCAAGCCTGCCTGACCAGGCCAACTCATTACCCACCCTGCGAAGGCGTTACTTTCGCAGGGTTTTTTGCTTTTCGCCGGGGCACCTCCCAATGCTAAGGCACTGCGTGTACTATCACTCGGATAAATGCATCAACCTAAACATAATGAATTGCCGATTTACGACAAACAGACGCAGAGCACGTCATTTTTGCATTCAAGGAGTCATATTGATGGGTACGTTGAAATCCTCGCCGTCGGCACCGGCATACCCTGTCAATGATGCCCCGCCGCTGAAGGTCGTCGGTTTCCTGGTCATTCCCAATTTCACCACCATTGGCTTCGCCTCGGCGGTGGAAACCTTGCGCATGGCCAACCTGGCAGCACGCAAAACCATGTTCCAGACCCTGATCATTGCAGCCGACATGGAGCCAGTGAGTGCCAGCAACGGCATGCGAATCCTGCCCGATTTCAGTATCAAGGATGCCCCAAAGCTGGACATGCTGTTCGTGGTGGGCCCAAACCCGATAGTCTCCGACCACAATACCCGCCCCATCCTCAACTGGCTTCGCAAGTTGGCACATGACCAGGTACCATTGGGCGGAATTTGCACAGGCAGCCATTTGCTAGCGCGCGCCAATCTGCTCACGGGTTATCGGTGCACCATCCACTGGGAAGATATCGAGGCGCTAAAAGAGCGATTTCCCGGCATTATCATTTCCAACCAACTGTTCGAGCTTGACCGTGACCGTTTCACGAGCTCCGGCGGCGTGGCCTCCATGGACATGATCCTACAACTGATTGCCCGAGAACCTGGCGGACGGGACATTGCCAGTCATGCGGCTGAACTGCTGTTATGTGATCGAGTACGTGGTTCGCAAGAGCGCCAGCGCGTGCCTTTGCGGCAAAAGCTCGGCACTTCTCAGCCCAAACTCAGTCAGATTGTTACAATCATGGAAGCCAACCTTGAAGACCCGATGACCTTGGAAGAGCTTGCAGAACTAAATGAGATCTCGGTTCGGCAAATGGAGCGTTTGTTCCACAAGCATCTTCAAAACACACCGAGTCAGTATTACTTGGAACTACGCCTGACACGGGCTAGGCAACTATTGCTACAAAGTGAATCCCAAGTGCGTGATATCGCCCTCGCCTGTGGTTTCATTTCGCCAGCACACTTCTCAAAGTGCTACAGTCGTTTCTTTGGTGTCTCACCAATCGGCGAGCGGAAAAAGGTAGTCTCTTCACTTCACTGAACAACCCTGTCGTTAGTTTTCGTGGCGCGGCCCAGGATTTCCTCGCCATGCTCCCCTCAGCTGGCCCGCAATGTGAGGGCATCCAAGTGAATGTGCGCTCCACGAGGGCGCCACCACAATTCTGCAGGGGAATCTCGGTCATTCCGCACAGTTTTGGACCATCACTTGGTTCTGGCTAGATGTCATGCCATTCAGGACGAAGCGGACTACGCTTGCTACGCAGGCGCGCATTGATGATGTTCATGTCATTATTCCTTACCTCGGGCGACAGACATGTGCCATACCATAATAGCGATCGAAGCATTCATACGAAAAAGTGGATCGTCCAGGGATTTTCCACTCAGTTGCTCGATGCGCTGGATACGTTGATTGATGGTGTTACGGTGAAGTCCCAGGCGCTGGGCAGCCTTGAGCCCGTTGCCATTTTCCTTGAGCAAAGCGTCGAGGGTATGCACGAGTACTTTAGGGTGTTTACGGCCGGCCACGAACAACGGGCCGAGTGTCTTTTCGACGAAGTCGTCGATGAGCGTGCGGTCGACTACCCCCTGCAGCAAACCCAACACGCCCAACTCGTTGAAATCGCAGTAACCGCTCTCCGGGCGCAGTTTCTGCGCCACATTCAGCGCCTGGCGCGCTTCGTTGAGCACTCGGCGGTAATGACCACAATCTTCAGCAACGCTCGACAGGCCCATGTACATATCCAACTCCCCTGCCACTCCGATCAGTTGCCGACGCAACGTGGTCAAGGCTGCCGTTAGGTCATCGGCATCCGCCAGCAGTAGCACGAAGAGGTCGCCCGGCATCTCTACCGTCATCGTTCCCGGGCGGCTGCGACCCCAGGCTTCAAGTTGGTCTTCCATGGACTGGCGAGTGGCTTGCCACAGCTGCTCGCCTTGGGCCAAGCCTTGGCGCTCAAACAGCGTCTCGATACCTGACAAGCGCAGCACGACCAGTCGCCGTGGAATATCAAGCATCAGTTGCAGATGCGCAGCCCGCTGTCGGGCAATGGCCAGACTCGGGTAATCTCCGGTCAGCAACTGGCCGAGAATGTGGTTACGTGAGCGCCGCACTTGAGTCATATGCATCAGGGCCGTATCGATCAGGTGGGTCACAAACACCAACTTCAGCGGAGAGGGCTGCTCGATCAGCGACAAGCCCAACTGTTCAGCACGAGCGATCACTGCAGACGGGATGCACTGGGGAAACGGGCCTCCAGTAAGAACCACCATCCCGGCAATACCCAACACAGCACCAGTCTCGACCAAAGTGAGTAGCTTGCGTTCGTCACATAGGTAATTGATTTCCGAAATAAATACTAGTTCGCCGCCCATTTTACACGCGGTGATACCCTCATTTCCCGCCACGTAGGACCAGCATACTCGCCGTTGCAAGTAAAGCTCGCCTGCACGGACCCTCATGTCTTCCAAGCCGGGCAGGTTCAGGACCTCACCCAGAGTCAAGCTCATGGCTCGACTCTGGCTCGCACATGAGAATGTCGGGCTGTACCATGGCGTCACTGCTCGCCGAAGATATCAACTTTAGAAATTGAAAGGACATGCCAGTACTGCTCCTACGCCATGACCGAATTGCGCATGCGGTTAAGTCTCAGCAAGTTCATCGACGACCATGCCGGGGACTTGTAATAGAGATGCTACCTGAAATCGTTCATGATCACTCCCTCAAACGGCGAGATGACTGCGATCAACAGCACCAAGTATCGAGATGCCCTCCCGTACATTCCATCTACTCTCACGACTTTGGAGATAATCCCATCAAGCTTCATGCACTCGACGACCACGCGGACGTATGACCAAGTTTCCGGTGGAGTGATGCTCACCCCCTATCCAAACGTTACAGCTTAGTGCTCGCTTTCTCTACGATCTCTTAGCAACATCTACGTGAGCAACCGAGCGGCCTCGCCCTGCTGGTGCTCAACACTGCCCGGTATCAAGCGACATCACTGACCGTGCCCGCCGCCGCACGCCGCTACACCTTGCAAGCAACCAACGCTGACCGACAAAACGGTGACGTTCAATGGCAGACTCCTAAAGCTCGGCACCAACGATGAAATGCCGACAATGGACTTTGTGCCGACCAAAGCCGGCAAACTGGCCCTCGAGTCGGCAAGCGATACTTTCCTGAGCCTGCCATCCGCTGGAAATGAGACCTGCAATTACATTAGCCCTGAATTGGCCGGCCTCTTTCGGCCGTCTGGTGGTCATCCCGGCACTGCCCACCTTTTACCAAATCTACCACGAGATCATGCTGGAGATCGGTATCGGTGACCGAATGATTGATCTGGTACAAGAAGGCGTCGATTGTGTGGTCAGAGTCGGCGAACTGTCGGACTCAACCTTGGTCGCGCACCCTTTGCCCCCGTTGCGCCAGGTCACCTGCGGTAGTACCGACTATGTGGCCCGTTATTGCCTTCCCTCCAAGCTCGAACAACTCGAAGGGCAGCGTTGCGTGGACTACCTATCGGCCACCACCGGCAAGCTGCAACCTTTGGAGTTCTGCGTCCACGGCCAGGTGTTGCTTCGCACCCTGCCAGCCAGCCTGGCGGTCAACAATGGAGAATCTTATGTGGCTGCCTGCGAGGCTAACTTCGGCCTCGTCCAAGTCCCTTATTACCATGTCGCCCGTCAACTGGAACACGGGAGCTTGATCGAAGTACTGCCCCAGCATCGACCGCCGGATTTACCCATCACCATCCTCTACCCCCACCATCGACGTCTAACGCCACGCTTGCGGGTGTTTATCGACTGGCTGGATGCGCAGTGCAGAAACCCAAACATTTGAATACAACCTCAGGCGTGGTGATCAGTCAGTACGGTGCGATCTACTGAAAGCCTGCTGCTTTCGGTGCGAATGATCCTGTGTGACTGGATAGGAAGTCGAATCAAGGCTTGCCACCTGAAATCACATCCAGCGAGCCCGCAATCTTAATCTGCTGGTGCGAGTATCGGTGCTCGCTAGTCGTTTCACATCTGAAGCAGGTAGAGGTTTGTGCGAACATCGTGAAATCTCAAAAAGCAGTAGGATGGGATAGCGTAGGAACTGTGAAATACAATGACTGTTATAAAATATCAGACGTATCAACTTATTGCGGGACGAACGGAAGCGGAGTTATTGCGCTGAAATTCAGTAGAGATAACGCAAATGGCAGCACAACACCTTAAAGCTCTTGACCAAACCGCCTAGCAAGGCGGTTTTTATTAGACCAAAGTATTATTGCCTTGGGAAAAGAATTATTTCTAGTGTCGTGAAACACCAAAAGCAGGAAGCAAAGGATGCGACAGAAAATTATCGAAATCCATAGCATTTCATCGGTTCAGGACTGGTATTTCGACTTGGACAGTGGAAATGACCCGAACGATTATGAGGGAATTGTCTGCTTGGCGTTAGTCACCACTATGGATCTCGACGATGAAGACCATAGGATAGAAAAGAAAATTGTCCCGGTAGAATCACAAGACTTTTATGCTTTTCGAGTCGGAGAGATTTACCAACTAAAATGTGAGGCTCTGGTCAGAGGAAATCACATTCGAATGCGCAATCCAAAATGATACGCGCTTTGCGCCGTGTTGGTTTGAATACCAATGGCGCATTCCAGAGCAAAATTTTAAGTGCATATGTGAACAGCCTTTGCCAAGATGTTCCCTCACGGGCTATTATCCCTGATATAGTTAAATTCCAACTTTTGTCTCACCAAGACTTTCGTGCGATGGCAAATAAATTGACAGCCTTGTAGGTTGTGTATATGCTTGGGAAAAGAGGAGTGCGTGGCAATGGATAAAGCAAAGAATTATGAAGGCGCAGTCATTCAGATCAACAATTCAATTCGTGAATTAGAAAAGATAATTCTATCCGACCGAATCGAAGGGGTTAAAGTCTTAGAGTTTTTCCTTTCTTTCAATCCTGCAATATTTAATCAAGACGATTTGAGCATTAAAATGGATGCATGGCGATTTCTTGATGGGCATTGCAAAGCTCATGCACGCCTGATTGTTGAACAAAGCATATCCTTTGATATACCCATCTGGAAAACCTATCGGGAGAAAATCCAAAAGGTGATTGACCTTAGAAGAGAAGTTTTCTCGGTCTAAGCAAAATTATTGGATTAGGAGGGAGAAGGATTCGCCAAGATGCTCCCCTTACGGGGTTGTTTAACCAAAGGCAAAAGCATCATCCTCTCCAGTGTAGAACATCCCTCGGGCCATTTCTGGTGGGATTTCTATTTGCTGTTCAGTTCGTAGCAGGGACTGCTGAAAATCAGCCAGTAGTTTAGGCGTAACCAAAACCTTACCTATTGTTATATTCGACCTCCTATGATTATCCCAATGCCATTCTACCAATTTATTCAACGAAAACTCATGCTTTTTGAAACTGAGAGTAGATTCTTCGTTTTCACCACCGAACTACATACGCTGAAGAGTATTTAGGTTTTTACTAAACTGACGACCATGAACAAATTTATCAAATACTACGGCAAGGGCAGGAAGACATCAACCTGATAGTAAAAGAGGCATGCACTTACACGGTCCAATTTGAGATCACCAAGATAGTGCTGATTGGTTATACCACTATAAGAGAGACTTTTACGCTCCCATTCACCAGCGTAACACTCCCAAAAACTATCATTTTCAATACGATAAAAATCAAAGCCCTGCTTTATAGTCAGCCTGGTCTGCATTTCGCTTTTTAGTCCATTGTTAAGGGTGAGATTGTAGATTTTAAATGTCATGTAATGCCTAATATTGTTGTTTTTATATCGTAAAACTTAAACTTAAAAAATCAAGAGCAAGACAATGATTTAATGGTCTTTCGGCGCTGGAAATTGCAAGAGCAAAACCATGTCTAAAAGGCAGATTCAAATAATACTTAAAACCCCCTCACCGCAGCATCCCCTTAGATAACAGAACGAAGTAGTTCACCCTACTTGTAACCCCCAAGTTTGCTGCCTTTGTAAGTTCTTACACTTGCAATAAGTCGCTTTGCCTATTCCTAACTTTTCCCATGACTTAGTTCGGGCATCACTATTCTTCTGTTCACTCGCTCCACGCTGCCTGCGCTCCCATATTTTCCTTTCTTTTCCTCGGCGTGCTCTTTCCACTGGATCAATGATAGTAATCATGTGTTGTTGTTCCTCCGGCGTGATATTGAAAGCACGTATCAGCGTTGAATTACGGGGAGTGTAGAGTGGCTTATAGCTTTCCCCATTAAACTCGACCTTCTCACCTCTGCAATGCTGACAGACCTTCTCAAACACGGTTCCAAGCGCCGCTTCTTCCCAATCACCATTGGGGAAGAACCTCTCTGCTACGGCTTTGGCCTCAACCCAAAAGTTCATACTGTTGACCTGGAAGCTCATACCCATGAAATTGAGTGACCAGAACAGGAACAGCATGCGCTGTCCTTCCTGAACGCCACCACGGAGGCTCGCCAAGGTGCGAAGGTCTGTAACCGATCCATGAACCCCACCTACCGCAAGGTGGAAGCCAAGGTTACCGTGGCATCTCTGGCGAACAGTTCCATGGCAGCAGCGCTTCGTAGTCTGCTACTGACGACGCATGCGGCAGTCGCTCAAGTACGTGGCGCAGCCACGTATAGGACTCTTGGCCGTTGATCTTGGCGGTTTCGACCAAGCTGTAGATCTGCGCGCTGGCCGTGGCTCCCTTGGGCGTGTCACTGAACAGCCAAGCCTTGCGCCCGATCACAAACGGCTTTATGGCCCGCTCTGCCAGGTTGTTGTCGATCGGCAGGTGGCCCGCCTCGACGTAGCGTTCCAGGCGGTTCCAATTGTTTGCCAGATAATGCAACGCCTTGCCCAGTACGCTTTGCGGTGTCACTTGCGAGTGCGTCTTGTCGAGCCAACTTTTCAACTGCTCAAGGATCGGCAGGCTTCGTTCCTGACGACCGATAAATCGATGTTCATCGCTGGCATCCTTGAGGTCGCGTTCGATGCCATACAGTTTGTTGATCATCGTCAGCTCAACATCGGCGCGACCGGTCTTGCCCTTGGGCTGCACCTTCTGCGCTTCGACGAATTTACGCCGGGCATGCGCCATGCACGCCAGTCGTTCAACACCCGGCTGTAGCGCCAACGCGTTGTAGCCAGCGTAATCATCGGTCATCACGTAGCCGCGATAGCCCTCCAGCAGGCGCAGCGACACCTCCTGCGCGCGACTGGTGGTGTAATCGAACAGCACGACTTGTCGATCAGGCGGGCCACTGGCCTGCACCCACATCCAGGATTGACTGGTCGGATCACGATCCGGCTCTTTGAGCACCTGCACTCTAGTTTCGTCGCAATGGATCACCGGGCTTTCCAGCAAGCGGTCACGCATCAGGTTCAGCAATGGCTGAACGTGTTCGCTGCACTGACCCAGCGGGCCAGGGTTTGCCGGGGAATCTCGATACCATGTCGGCTCAGCACCGTCTCGAAGCGGTGCAACGGTAGGCCATCGACGTACTTGGTGGTCAGCAACATGGCCAGCACGCTGGGACTGGCCATGCTCTTTTCGATCAATTGCGCCGGCTTGCCAGCGGTGACCGGCGCAGTTTCGCAACCACGGCAGCCATAGACTTTGCGTACGTGTTTGAGCACACGGATCTGCATCGGCACGATGTCGAGCTGTTCGCTGGTTTGCTCGCCAATCACGTGTTTGCGGCAACCACAGGCGCAAGTCAGTTCGTGATCGGGCAAGTCATGAATGACTTCAATACGTGGTAGGTCAGCCGACAGGGGTTTGCGTTTGCCACGCGGCTCGGTCGGGGCAACAACGTCTTCGTCAGCATCATCAGCGGCAGGTACCCACTGGCTTTCAGGTTCGTTAAACAACGCCAGTTGGGGTGTGTTGGACTCGACGGTTTGCTCGACTTGCGATTGAACAGTCGGTCGCGCAGCAGCTTGACCTGTTCTTTAAGATCGACGATCTGGCCTTTATCGACCGTGCGCTCGGCCAACAACTGCGCAAGCAGTTGTTTGAGCGCGGCAGGGTCGTCAGGAAGGTCATCGGGCACTGAAATCATGGCCCGGATTATACCGGCTCAAGCGACGAAACGGGGTGTCAAAACCTGATGCGGACGGTTGCGCCAGAGATCGAAACCGTCGAGTAGCCAATTCAGTTCCTGGACGGTCAGAATGATAGCTTCGTCGGTGGCGTCGGGGGAGGTTTTGAAACGCTCGGCTTCGAGGCGCTTGAGCCAAAGGCAGAAGCCGTTGCGCTCCCAGTACAACACCTTAATGCGGTTGCGGGCTTTATTGAGGAAGACGAAAAGTACCGGGTCGAACACGGCGACTTTGATATCCAGTTCGACCAGGGCAGTGAGCCCGTCGATGGACTTTCGAAAGTCCACGGACTTGGGATAGAGGTAGACTTTTTCGACTTTGCTGTCGGGACGCATCATGGTGGGCTGGCTCCAGAAAGAAATCGGGAGCGCAGCATCGTGAATCAGGTGGACGCTTGGAATGTGGGGATGATGGATCCCTTACATTTGTCCAGCGCCTCGGACTTGTCCGAGGCTTTGGTTTTTAGCCGGATTTGTCCGGCTGGCCCTGACTTGTTAGGGCCAGCATTTGGCGCTGGATTTGTCCAGCGCCGTCACGCATAGCGTGATGGTTGAAAATGCTCATATAGCCCCTATGCAACCCCACAGAGATATGGCATAAGGCGGAAATAGGGAATCATGGGTGGTGCGGTGCGCATGAAAAAGCTCGAAAAAAGCACTCTGTGCTATTTAGCTGGATGCCTGACAGTTGGAGTGCTGTTCTCATTTGGAGTGACACAGCTTTTATGGTTGGCTAGTGCAGATAACAGGATAGAGTCCCACGCTAAGGTTATTCTCAATCATGCCGAAATGGTCGCAGGAAACCTTACAGCTGCACTTGATGAGCTAAACAATACCTCTGACGAGTCTTGCGGGCTAACTGACCTAGACACGTTAAAACGAGTTTTATATGAATATCGCTTTGTAAAAGATGCAGGGCGAATAAAAAACAACACTATTACTTGCTCCGCTATGTGGGGCGTAATCCCTGCTTTCAGGTTGGCTGGTGAGGGTAGACTTACGAAAAACAATGTTAGGCTGTGGAGTGCAGCTTCAAGCTATTTTCCCGGCGCAATAAAAATTGATGTTTCAGCAAAAGAAAACTCATTTGTGGTTACGTCACCCACCGCATTTGCACCTTTTGAATCACCGCCAGCAGAATTAAATGCATTTATTGTCTCTCGTGACGGCAAAACCATCATGCGCACGTTCGGCGATTTTCAGCAAGGAAATATCCTAAGCAGCGCATCTGCAAGAGTGTGCTCTGAAAAATACGACATTTGTGTTAGCTCGAACATTCAAGCAAATATTTTCAAGGCCAGCAAACCTACTCTTTTCCTGTTTGTCGCATTAACTGGCTGTTCTTTGGGCTTGTTGGCTTTCTATGCTGCCCACCAATATCGTAGAGTTAGAAACTCACTTTCATATCGTTTAAAATACGCTATTAGAAATGGGCTAATATCAACTACATATCAGCCAATTGTTCATGGCAAGACCGGCAAGGTTTCCGGGTTCGAAGTTTTGGCGCGCTGGCACGATAAGAAATTCGGATCAGTCCCTCCAAATGTCTTCATCCAAAAAGCGGAAACTCTTGGTTTGCAAGAGAAGCTGAACAAGCTGATTGTTAATAGGGCTTTGGAAGAGTGTTCGAGAGGCCTGGCTTGCCATCCGGGAGTATATTTGAGTTTTAACATTGAAACCAAGGACCTGCTGGATGGCGGTCTAATTCGACACATATCAGATACAGCAAGAAGTCACGGCGTATCAGCTAGCCAGATTGCAATTGAAATTCTTGAAGGGGCAACGGCTGAAATTAGCCAGGTCGAACAAAAAATTGAGTCCATTCGAGCTTCTGGTTATAAAGTATTAATTGACGATTTCGGCTCAGGATATTCAAGTCTATCCTATCTGGCCGGGCTCAATGTTGATATTATAAAAATTGACAAGTCGTTCTCAAAAGCTGCTGGAACAGACTCTCCGGCAGCAGTAGTGCTGCAAAAGATTCATGAAATAGCAAAAGCTTTAAACGCAAAAATAATTTTTGAGGGCGTGGAGACGGAAGCTCAGAAAAAAGCAATTCTTGATTTCTGTCCTGATGCACTTGTTCAAGGATGGCTATTCAGCAAGGCATTGCCAATTAGCGAACTTACTGAAAAAGTCAGATCGCAAAGAGCTAGGGGTGAACCGATGAATTTTGCACATGAATAAATTTTATATTAGCCCTAAAAGGTGCCCAATCTTTGATTGGGTGCGTTTTAGGGCTGGTAGCGATTTAGAGATGGGGCTTCTTTTCGGCAGTGTATCCATTCGGGGTGAAACTGATGCGGTCAATGTGCTCATCAGCCAAGTGAACATCCATGATGAAATGTTTTTCTTAATAGGCGTTATAGTAATTCTTACGTTTTGACCGATTAGGAAATTATTTACTCGCATTCGCCCATGCTCGTTCAAAAGGAGCTTGTAAATTCCCATAACGTTAAGCATGGATTTACTGGCCAGATGCAGCGAACTAATTCTTAGGCTAATCTCATTATGCTTTGCTTTAAGCTGATCCAAGTCGTGAGCTACTTCCTCAATTTTGCTTAGAATGTATTTTTTGGCCGTTTCCGAGGCATTAGTAAGAATGTCGAAATTGCTTGCTAACGATTTTTCCTGTTGAAGAATTTTTCCAGCTAGCTCTTGCTTTTCATTTTCCAGCGACTTAATACCCTTAGGGAAACTCTGAAGAGGACTTCCAGATTTGGCAGAATGTCTGATCTCAACCGCCGAGACGCCTGATGAAGCAGAT
>NZ_JBWKXT010000079.1:0-22722 GCF_059423245.1 Pseudomonas sp. GW460-LB5 | reverse complement strand
AGCGCTTGACGGGCATCCATGCCCGTCACCTCCCTCCGCAAGCCCTGCGCTCGGCCTCCTGAAGTCGCAATCTGCGTTGCCTGAGCTACCGCGCGCTTAGAAGCCAAAGCCAAAGCCGAAGCAAGAGCAAGAGCAAGAGCAAGAGCAAGAGCACTCAGGCTCGTGGGCCATCAGGCCACCCGCGCCAACGGGAACAACCGCTTGAAGTTGGCAGTAGTCTGCTCAGCCAGTTGGTCATAACTGGCGCCCCGCAACGAAGCCACATACTCCGCCACTTCCCGTACATACTGCGGAAGGTTCGGCTTGCCACGGTACGGAATGGGTGCCAGATACGGCGAATCGGTCTCGACCAGCAAACGATCGACCGGCACCTGCCGAGCCACTTCACGCAGGGCATCGGCGTTGCGGAAGGTTACGATGCCAGACAGCGAGATGTAATACCCCAGGTCCAGCGCGGCCTTGGCCATCTCCCAGTCTTCGGTGAAGCAATGCAGCACGCCAGCCTGTGGCAGGTTGGCTTCACGCAGCAGCGCCAGGGTATCGGCACGTGCCGCCCGGGTGTGCACGATGACCGGCTTGCCGGTCTGCCGCGAGGCTTCCAGGTGCAGGCGGAACGAAGCCTGCTGCAGCTCGGCAGCTTCCGGCTCATAGTGGTAATCCAGCCCGGTTTCGCCTATCGCCACCACATGGGGGTGGGCCAGTTCGCGCAGCAACCATTCCAGCGCCGGGGTTTCACCCGGTGCCAGGTCAAGCGGGTGCACGCCCACCGAGCAATCGACATCGGCGTACTGCTCGCTCAACGCCTTCACGGCACCGGCGTTTTCGGCACTGACGCCAATACACAGAAAATGACCGACCCCACGCTCACGCGCTGCCTGCAAAGCGGCATCGAGGGAGCCCTGGTGGGCGCTCAGGTCAAGACGGTCGAGGTGGCAATGGGAATCTACGAGCATAGGATGACGACACACATGAAAAAGTGAAAATCAGCGGGTACCGGGCAGTTGCAGCCAGTGAGCCAGCAGCGATTCGAGCAGCAGGGCGCGGTTGAGGTTGGCCTTGCCCAGCACCTTCTGACGCTGCTCCAGGATCCAGGCCTGCACCTCCAGCACCTTGGCCTGGCGGCTCTTCTGCGCCAGGTATTGCACCACCTTGCGCATATCAGCCAAGCCTAACCCCTCCTCGTCCTGGGTCAACTGGTAGCGCAGGATCAGATGCGACCAATCGCAGAACCAGTCGAACAGCAACAGCAGTGGCACGCCGTTCCAGGCATCGGCCAGCTGGCTGGGCGATTGCTGCTGCTTGATCAGCTTCTTCACCCCGTCAGTAACCAGCGCACGTTGCTCGCGCACACCTTGTGCCTGCAGGCTGACCGCCATCAATGGCGAACCGGCGGCCAGCGTCAGTAGCTCGTCACGCTCGGCCTCGTCACTGTCAGGCAACGCACCCGCCAGCCAGGCCTGGCTCTGGGCCAGGCTTGGCTGCGGGCACGCCACCTGCTGGCAGCGGCTCTTGATAGTCGGCAACAAGCGGCTGGGCTGGTGCGTGACCAGCAGCAGCACCGTGTCGCCAGATGGCTCTTCGAGGCTTTTGAGCAGCGCGTTGGAGGCGTTGACGTTCATCGCCTCGACAGGCTCGATCAGCACCACCTTGCGCCCACCCAATTGCGCAGTTTGCACCACGAACGCCACCAGCTCGCGCACTTGGTCGACCTTGATCGGTTTGTCGGCCTCTTCAGGCTCAAGCACAAAATTGTCCGGGTGGCTGCCGGCCTTGAGCAACATGCAGGCCTTGCACCCGCCGCAGGCATCCAGCCCTTGGGGCTGCTGGCACAGCAGGCGGGCCATCAGGCGTTCGGCCATGGCCCGCTTGCCGATACCCTGCGGCCCGTGCAGCAGGTAGGCGTGCGCGTGCTGGCTGCGGCCGGCCAACTGCTGCCAAATAGCCTGCTGCCAGGGGTAGGCGTCAGCCACGGCAACGCTCCACAATCGCCGGGAGTAGCACATCGATAGCGCGCTGCACGGCCTCCAGCGATTGTGCGGCATCGAGCAGGCTGTAGCGCTGCGGCTCGCGCTGGGCGCGCTGCAGGTATGCCTGGCGCACCGCTTCGAAAAACGCCTGGCCCTCCTGCTCGAAACGGTCCAGGCGGCCGCGGGCAGCAGCACGGGCCAAGCCCACTTCCACTGGCAGGTCGAAAACCAAGGTCAGGTCCGGGCGCAGGTCACCCTGGACGAATTGCTCCAGGGTGGCGATACGCTCGACCGACAAACCGCGCCCACCGCCTTGGTAGGCATAGGTGGCGTCGGTGAAACGGTCACACAGCACCACCGCCCCGCGGGCCAGCGCCGGGCGGATTACCTGCGCCAGGTGTTGGGCGCGGGCAGCAAACACCAGCAACAGCTCGGTGTCGGCCGCCATGCTTTCATCACTAGGTGCCAGCAGCAGTTCGCGTACCTGCTCGGCCAGCGGCGTACCGCCGGGCTCACGGGTCAGCACGACATCCAGGCCCTGCTCGCGCAAGCGTGCAGCCAGGTAGTCGCGGTTGGTGCTCTTGCCCGCACCTTCGGGGCCTTCCAGCGTAATAAACAAGCCGCTCACAGGCAGTCCTTAATGTTGTTCGTCAGGCGTCGGCCGTTCGGCCGCTTGAGCGCCGCCAGCAGGGGCGTCCTGCACAGGCGGCTCTTCGGGTGCCGGCTGCGCAGCCGGCTCGTCCGCCGCAGGCACCTGGGGCGGAGCCTCGTCAGCGCCCGGCTGTACGTCTTGCTGCGGTGCGGGGCTGGAGCGGTAGCCTGCACGTCGCTTGAGCTGGAACTCACGCACCGCCGAGTTATGGTCGTCGAGGTCGTCGGAGAACACATGGCTGCCATCGCCGCGGGCGACGAAGTACAAGCTGGTGCCATCGGAAGGATTGAGCGCCGCGCGAATCGCTTCACGGCCGACCATGGCAATCGGCGTGGGCGGCAACCCCGTCATGGTATAGGTGTTGTAGGGTGTCGGTTCGCGCAGATCGGCGCGGGTAATCTTGCCGTTGTACCGCTCACCCATGCCGTAGATCACCGTTGGATCGGTCTGCAGCATCATGCCCAGGCGCAGGCGCCGCACAAATACACCGGCAATCTGCCCACGCTCCTGGGGGATACCGGTTTCCTTTTCCACCAGCGACGCCATGATCAACGCCTGGTACGGATCGCGATACGGCAGGTCGGTGGTGCGCTCGGCCCATTCCTTTGCCAGCACTTCGTCCAAGCGCATGTAGGCCTGCTGCAGCAGCTCGACATCGCTCATGCCACGTACAAAGCGGTAGGTGTCCGGGAAAAAGCGCCCTTCCGGGAACACACCGGTATGGCCGAGCTTGTCCATCACCTCGGAGTCCGACAGGCCGTCCAGGGTATGCTTGATTTTTTCATGCTTGGCCACGGCCGAGCGTACCTGACGGAAGGTCCAGCCTTCCACCAGGGTGAGGTTGTATTGCACCACGTCGGCCCGGCGCCAGGCGTCGAACAACTGTTCGACCGTCATGCCTGGGGTAAGGCGATACTCGCCGGTGTGCAGGGCAGTGCCTGCCATGTTGAAGCGCCAGTACAAGCGCAACCAGACGGCGTCGTCCAGCAAACCTTCTTGCTCCATGCGATAGAACATGCGGTTTGGGTTGGTGCCATTGGGCACGTCGAGCAGGCGCTCCTGCGTCACGTGCAAGGGCTGCTCAAGGACCGAGTTGACCTTCCAGGCCGACCAGCCAAGCGCCAACCCGGCAATGATCAGGCCCATTTCCAGCAGTAGCAGGAATTTACGTCTCACGAATTCAGGTTTCCAGTAACGTACGGGCAACGGCCTGCAGTTTACGGGTGAGCGGGCCAGGCGACCAGTTTAGCGCGGCTACGCCTCGCACGGGCCAGATGCCGTAAACGCTATTGCAAACAAATACTTCATCTGCCTGCTCCAACGCGTCGAACGGCAGGTCACATACCTGCGCCGGAATGCCCAGCAGCGCGGCCTGTTCCAGCAATGCCGCACGCATCACCCCGGCCACACCACAACGGCTGAGGTCGGCAGTCAGCAGCACGCCATCGCGCACCAGGAACAGATTGCTGTACACCCCTTCGATCAGCCTGCCCTGCCCGTCACGCATCAGGCCTTCGGCATGGTCGCTGTCCTGCCATTCGGCACGGGCCAGCACCTGCTCCAGGCGGTTGAGGTGTTTGAGGCCGGCCAGCAGCGGTTGTTCCCCAAGCCGGGTCTGGCACAGGAACAAGCGCACGCCCTGCTCGGCATGCTCGACAGGATAGCCGGGTAACGGGCTGCCCTGCAGAATTCGCCGCGGCGCAGCACCGGCAACCGGCGCATAGCCACGCTGGCTGTCACCACGGGTAAGGATGAGTTTGGCTACACCGTCACCGAGCTGGCTGGCATAGCGCAGGAGTTCGTCGCGCACCAGCACCAGGTCGGCGCTGAGCGCCAGGCGCTGGCAACCCAGCGCCAGGCGTGCAAGGTGGCCTTCCAGCAAGCGGGGCTGGCCACCACGCACAGCGATGGTTTCAAACAGCCCATCGCCGTAGGCCAGGCCGCGGTTCTGCAGGTTGACTGCACCCGCAGGCTGGCCATCGACCCAGCTCTGCATCAACCGGCGAACCGGCGGAACACCAGCGAGCCGTTGGTGCCACCGAAGCCGAACGAGTTGGACAGCACCACGTCGATCGGCATGCTGCGCGCCTGGTGCGGCACGAAGTCGAGGTCGCAACCTTCGTCCGGTTCGTCCAGGTTGATGGTGGGCGGGGCCATCTGGCTGTTGATCGCCAGCACACTGAAGATCGCTTCCACCGCGCCTGCGGCGCCCAGCAGGTGGCCGGTCATCGACTTGGTCGAACTGACAGCCAGCTTGTAGGCATGTTCACCGAATACGCGCTTGATCGCGGCCACTTCGGCCACGTCGCCCGCAGGGGTCGAGGTACCGTGGGCGTTGATGTAGCTGACCTCTTCCGGCTGGATACCGGCATCGCGCAAGGCGTTGGCCATGCAGCGGGCAGCACCCTCGCCGGTGTCGGGTGGCGAAGTCATGTGGTAGGCGTCGCCGCTCATGCCAAAGCCAACCAGCTCGGCATAGATGGTCGCACCACGGGCCTTGGCGTGTTCCAGCTCTTCGAGTACCAGGGCACCGGCACCGTCGGACAATACAAAGCCGTCACGGCCCTTGTCCCACGGGCGGCTGGCCCGGCTGGGCTCGTCGTTGCGGGTGGACAACGCACGGGAGGCACCGAAGCCGCCCATGCCCAGGCCACAGGCAGCCATCTCTGCGCCACCTGCAATCATCACGTCAGCTTCACCGTAGGCGATATTGCGCGCTGCCATGCCGATGCAATGGGTGCCGGTGGTGCAGGCGGTGGCAATGGCGTAGTTCGGCCCCTGCAGGCCCAGGTGGATCGACAGGAACCCGGAGATCATGTTGATGATCGAGCCCGGCACAAAGAACGGGGAAATGCGACGCGGCCCCGAATCGTGCAGCGTACGGCTGGTTTCCTCGATATTGGTCAGGCCGCCGATTCCCGAGCCCATGGCCACGCCAATGCGCTCACGGTTGGCGTCGGTGACCTCCAGGCCGGCATTTCGCACCGCCTGGAAACCGGCCGCCAGGCCGTACTGGATGAACAGGTCAAGCTTGCGGGCCTCTTTGGCCGACAGGTATTGCTCAACCTCGAAGCCTTTCACCGAGCCGCCAAAACGGGTGGAGTAAGCAGACAGGTCCGTGTGTTCGATCGGACCAATGCCACTGCGGCCAGCCAGAATGCCCTGCCAGGTGCTCGGTACATCGGTACCCAGTGGCGACAGCATACCCATACCGGTGACCACGACGCGTCTACGCGACACAGTACTCTCCTTTTCTAATAACAGAGTCTCTTGCGATTACATTCAAGCGCTGGAATGGAATGGCAACAGGCTCTTGGTGCGCGGTGAGCGAAGCCGGCTCGCCAAAAAGCAGCACGTTCGCAAAGAAAAAACCGCACGCCGGCAAAGGCAGTGCGGTTTTTCTCGTCAAGTAGCGACGACTACAGCGTCTTAGGCCTTGTGGCTGTTAACGTAGTCGATAGCGGCTTGAACGGTAGTGATTTTCTCGGCTTCTTCGTCAGGGATTTCGGTCTCGAATTCCTCTTCCAGAGCCATCACCAGCTCAACGGTGTCAAGCGAATCGGCACCCAGGTCATCGACGAAGGACTTCTCGTTAGTCACTTCCTCTTCCTTCACGCCCAGTTGCTCGGCGACGATTTTCTTGACGCGTTCTTCGATGGTGCTCATACCTAGTTTTCACTCCTAATGGATATATGTCAGGCAGCTGGCCGGTGGCTAATTTTATAGAAAGACGTTCGCTTTTCAAGCTAAACGCACTCTCAGGCTAGACACCCTACCCGCTGCCTGGAATCTGGTTGCAGCTTTATAACGGATTTTAGGCTCGCAGTATGACTCTTTTTTTACGAAATCCGTCACATTGAGTTGCAGTGTTACATGTACATCCCGCCGTTGACCGGCACGGTAGCGCCGGTCACGTAGGCTGCACCGTCGGACGCCAGGAACGACACCACCTTGGCGATTTCGTCGGCCTGGCCCAGGCGGCCCAGCGGAATCTGGGTTTGCAGGGCTTCACGCTGCGCTTCTGGCAGCTCGCGGGTCATGTCGGTGTCGATGAAGCCCGGAGTCACCGAGTTTACGGTGATGCCACGCGAGCCCACTTCACGCGCCAGGGCGCGGCTGAAGCCTTCCAGGCCAGCCTTGGCGGCGGCGTAGTTGGCCTGGCCCGCGTTACCCATGGCACCGACGACCGAGCCGATGCTGATGATACGACCCCAACGTGCCTTGGTCATGCCACGCAGCACGCCCTTGGACAGACGGTAGAGGCTGTTCAGGTTGGTGTCGATCACGTCGAACCATTCGTCGTCCTTCATGCGCAGCATGAGGTTGTCGCGGGTGATACCGGCGTTGTTGACCAGGATGGCCGGCGCGCCAAACTGCTCGGCGATTGCACCCAAAACAGTTTCAACGGATTCGGCGCTGGTCACGTTCAGTTCCATGCCGGTGCCGGTGATACCGTGCTCTTTCAGGGTGGCAGCAATACGCTCGGCGCCGGAGGCCGAAGTGGCGGTACCGATCACGGTCGCGCCCTGGCGGCCCAGCTCGAGGGCGATGGCCTGGCCAATGCCACGGCTGGCGCCGGTGACCAGTGCAACTTTACCTTGCAGGCTCATGCAAGCATCTCCAAATCAGGCCAGTGCCGCGCGGGTGGCGGCAACGGCGTCAGGGGTATTGAGGTTGTAGGTGGTCACGCCGTCGGCGCAACGCTTGTTCAGGCCAGCCAGGACCTTGCCCGGGCCGCACTCGACCAGGTTGACCGCACCGCTGGCAGCCAGGGTCTGCACGCACTCGACCCAACGCACAGGCTGGTACAGCTGTGCCAGCAGGTCATGCTTGAGGGCATCGAGGTCAGGGGCAATGGCAGCGGTGACGTTCTGCACCACCGGAATTTGTGGCGCCTTCCATTCGATGGCGTTCACGTTCTCGGCGAAACGCTCGGCGGCCGGCTTCATCAGGGCACAGTGCGACGGTACGCTGACCGCCAGTGGCAGGGCGCGCTTGGCACCAGCCTCTTTGCACAGCTCCATGGCACGGTCCACTGCAGCCTTGTTGCCAGCAATCACAACCTGGCCCGGCGAGTTGAAGTTCACCGCGCTAACCACTTCGTCTTCGGCCGCCCTACCACAGATCTCGACCACCACGGCGTCATCCAGGCCAAGGATTGCGGCCATGGCGCCATGGCCGGCCGGGACGGCTTCCTGCATCAGCTGGCCGCGACGCTCGACCAAGCGCACGGCATCTTTCAGCGACAGGCTGCCTGCGGCAACCAGGGCGCTGTATTCACCCAGGCTGTGACCAGAAACGAAAGCCGGCGTGGCGCCGCCCTCCTCCAGCCACAGGCGCCACAGCGCGATGGAAGCGGTGAGGATCGCAGGCTGAGTCTTGTCGGTTTGATTGAGTTGTTCTTCCGGGCCTTCCTGGACCAGCTTCCACAGGTCGTAACCCAGAGCGTCGGAGGCCTCCTTGAAGGTCTCAACGATCACCGGCTTTTCGGCGCCCAGTTCCTTGAGCATGCCCAGGGACTGGGAACCTTGACCGGGGAAGACGAATGCGAGGGATGCAGACATTGAACAAGCCCTTATGATCTTGTCGTCGAATGAGGTGCGCCGAGCCGTGGGCTGGACGCAGAATCTGAAAACTTGGATGAATACGCAGACCAAGCGGTCACATTTAAGCACTTCATCGGCGAAATGCCTAAGGCAACAAATCTTCGAGGCGGCCATGCAGGCGCTGCGGCAGGTTTTCCTGAATCTCGATCAACGCCCGCTGGATAGCACTCTGGAAGCCCTGCACGCCTGCCGAGCCATGGCTCTTGATGACGATACCCTGCAACCCCAGAAAGCTCGCACCGTTGTGCCGCGCCGGCGCCAGGTCGGCCTGCAGGCGCTTGAGCAACGGCATGGCCATGGCCCCGGCAACGCGGGCAAAAGCACCGCCCTTGAACAGTTTTTCGATGCGCGCACCGATCATCGTCGCCAGGCCCTCGCTGGACTTGAGCAGGATGTTGCCGACAAAACCGTCGCACACCACCACGTCCGCCTCACCCCTGTACAGGCCATCCCCTTCGACGAAACCGACATAGTTGAGGCCGCGAGCGTTCTGCAACAGCGTGGCCGCCAGCTTTACCTGCTGATTACCCTTGATGTCCTCGGTGCCGATGTTAAGCAATGCCACACGCGGCCGATGCACACCCAGGGCCTGGGCGGCCACCGAGCCCATCACCGCGAACTGATAGAGGTTTTCTGCACTGCAGTCGACGTTGGCGCCGAGGTCGAGCAACTGACAGTAACCCGCCTGGGTGGGAATCGCCGCCACCATGGCTGGCCGATCGATACCCGGCAAGGTCTTGAGCACGAAGCGTGACAGCGCCATCAGCGCCCCGGTGTTGCCGGCACTGACGCAGGCCTGGGCCTTGCCGTCGCGCACCAGTTCGAGGGCGATGCGCATCGACGAGTCCGGCTTGCCGCGTAGCGCCTGCGATGGCCGCTCGTCCATACCGATCACCTCACTGGCGGCGACAATCTGCAGGCGCGCGCGATCCGCAGCTGCAAGGCCACTGACAAGATCTTCTAGGAGGGAGGGTTGACCGACGAGGGTCAGGTGCAGCGAGGGGGTAGCCGAAAGGCAGGCAATGCTAGCCTGGACAATGCTGCGGGGACCGAAGTCCCCGCCCATTGCGTCGATCGCGATGATCTGAGCAGACAAGGATTACTCGTCAGCGCCCTTATCGATCACTTTACGACCACGGTATACGCCTTCTGGCGAAACGTGGTGACGCAGGTGAATTTCACCGGTGGTCTTTTCTACCGACAGCGCGTTTTCCGACAGGGCGTCGTGCGAACGGCGCATGTCACGGGCAGAGCGGGATTTTTTGTTCTGCTGAACAGCCATAATTGATTAACTCCTAAACGTTTGGGTCACGCTTTAACTGCGCCAAAACACTGAACGGGTTGGACCGCGATACCTCGTCCTTGCTCGATTCGGGCTCGTCTGCGCCCGCCGGCTGCTGGCATTCTTCCGGATGGTGAGCAGGCACGATTGGCAAGGCGAGCAGAAGCTCTTCCTCGACCAATGCCTGCAGATCCAAAGGATCTTCGCCCAGTTCCAGCACGTCATAGCCTTTCGGCAACGACTGGGTATTCGCACCCTCCTTCACAACAGCGTATGTACATTCGCTGTAGATCGGCAGGGTGACCAGCTCAAGACAACGCTGGCAAACCATCTTGACCTCGACGTTCAGCTCGGTGTGGATAACCACTACGTGCTGCTCATCTCGTTCAAAATCGAACTTCGCCTGCACCGTACCGACATTGTCGGAAAGCGGGTCGCAGAGTCTTTCCAAATCAGCGAGTTGCAGCGAACCGTTAAGGGTTACGCCACGATCGGCTAATTTGCGCGGGTCAACGTGAGGTGGAATCGGGTCATTCAACATAGGCGCAGCATTCTAGGGATGCCCCCCGCCCCTGTCAAAGGAAATTAGGCGGCATCGTGCGTGATAGGATTGGTTCAACCGAACCCGGAGTCTACCATGCTTCCTTTGTTACTGGCTTCCAGCTCTGCCTACCGCCGCGAACTGCTCACACGCCTGCGCCTGCCCTTCACCTGGGCAAGCCCTGATATAGACGAACAGCGACAGGATGACGAGCCCGCCGTGGACCTGGTGCGCCGACTGGCCAGGCAAAAGGCCGAGGCATTGGCGGGCAGCCACCCCGGGCACCTGATCATCGGCTCGGACCAGGTTGCGGTGCTGGGCGAACAGGTACTGGGCAAGCCGCACACCTTCGAGCGGGCTTGCGAGCAACTGCTGGAGTGCAGCGGTCAGCAGGTGAGTTTTCTGACCGGGCTGGCACTGCTGAACAGCGCCACCGGGCACTGCCAGGTGGATTGCGTGCCGTTTACCGTGACGATGCGCGAGCTGAGCCGCGAGCGGGTGGAACGCTATGTGGCGGCGGAACAACCGCTGGATTGCGCGGGGAGCTTCAAGGCGGAGGGGCTGGGGGTGAGTTTGTTTCAGAGCACCCATGGGTGCGATTCGACCAGCCTGATCGGGCTGCCGTTGATTCGACTGGTGGATATGTTGACCCGGGAGGGGGTGGTTGTCCCTTGAGCCTGGCTCGAGATTTTCTGCGCCTGTGAGACCGAGCGCCGCCCGTGCGGCGCTTCGCGGGGCAAGCCCGCTCCCACATCTGTTTCAGGCCAATTTCTCCTGTCACCATTGGCGCGCGGACCCTTTGGCGCATGACACGATATCGCGTCGTACCTCCAAGGGGGCGCGCACCAATGGCTCAGGACTGACCGGCCCAAAACAAATGTGGGAGCGGGCTTGCCCCGCGAAGCGCCGCACGGGCGGCGCTCGATCTCACAGGCGCCGCAAAATGCACGCCGAACTCAACGCAACTGTGGCCCCTGGAACCCCATCCACATCGCCAGGTGCTCAGCCACGCTGGCACCTACGCGCTTGGAGAAGCGATCGAAAGGCGATTCCTGAACGGTAAAGTCCACCAGCTCCTTCTCGCCAACAATCTCACGTGCCACATAGCTGGCACTGCCCAGCCCATCCACCAAGCCCAGCGCCTTGGCCTGCTCGCCCGACCAGACCAGGCCGCTGAACAACTCAGGATGTTCCTTGTCCTTCAAGCGTTCGCCACGTCCCTGCTTGACCATGGCAATGAACTGCTGGTGCGTGGTATCCAGCACACCCTGCCAGAACCGGGTTTCTTCGGGCTTTTCAGGCGAGAACGGATCAAGGAAGGCCTTGTGCTCACCCGAGGTGTAGGCGCGCCGCTCCACACCGAGCTTTTCCATGGTGCCAACAAAACCGTAACCGGCCGCCGTCACACCAATGGAGCCCACCAGGCTGGCTTTATCGGCGTAGATTTCGTCCGCCGCACTGGCAATGTAATAGGCACCAGAAGCGCCGAGATCGGCGATGACTGCATACAGCTTGATAGCCGGGTATTCAGCACGCAGGCGGCGGATTTCGTCGTACACGTAACCCGCCTGCACCGGACTGCCACCCGGGCTGTTGATGCGCATTACCACCGCCTTGGTCTTGCTGTCCTTGAACGCCTCGCGCAGGCTCTTGACGATATTGTCCGCGCTGGCGGCCTCCTGATCGGCAATCACCCCGCGCACCTCGACCAGCGCGGTATGGCTGGCACTGCGCGATGCCGCCTTGTCGAAATCCATCAGCGGCGTGAACAACGCCAGGAAGCCGAACAGGTAGATGAAAGTCAGCAGCTTGAAGAAGATCCCCCAGCGCCGCGCCCGGCGCTGCTCCTGCACACTGGCCAGCAAGGTCTTTTCCAGCAGCTGCCAGCTCTTGCGCCCTTCGCGCTCCTCGGGTTCGGCCTCGGGGGCTTTCCATTCGTCTGCCATGCTTACCTACCTTGGAAGTGGAATTGCGGAACCACCCAGCCACTCGCGCAGCTGGGAAAAATGATCGATGCACACCTGCGGACCAAACTCGGCCAGCGCCTGCAGCGGCATGGCACCATAGCCCACCGCCACCGAATGCATCCCGGCATTGCTGGCCATCTGCAGGTCGAATGCCGAATCTCCGACCATCAGCGCACGCGCCGGTTCGACGCCGCAATGGCCGAGGATTTCCTCGAGCATCAGCGGGTGCGGCTTGCCACGGGTTTCGTCGGCAGCACGGGTGATGTCGAAGAACTGCTCCCAGCCATTGGCCTTGAGTACCCGGTCCAGCCCGCGACGCGCCTTGCCCGTAGCCACCGCCAGGCGGTAACCCTCGGCACGAAAGGCATCCAGCGACTCGACCACGCCCTCGAACAGTGGCGAAGGCTGCTGATCCAGCGCCATGTAGATATCAGCATAGTGCTGACGGAAGCTGTCGACCTGCGCAGGTGCCAGGTGCGGGTACAGGGTATGGATCGCCTCACCCAGGGCCAGACCGATGATGCCCTTGACCGCATCCTCACGGCTGGCGACCTCGCCGGCACGCTCGGCGGCGGCATTCATGGCCTCGACAATACGCCCGATAGAATCGGCCAGGGTACCGTCCCAGTCGAAGATCAGTAGCTCATAGCCTTTCTTCATGGATCAGGACGCACTCAGACGTTCAATGGTTTTCGCCCAGACTTCATCCACAGGCGCTTCAAGCTTCAGCTCACCACCATCCGGCAGCGGCACAGTCAGCGCATAGGCATGCAAGAACAGGCGTTTGCCCCCCAGCTCGCGAATTTCGCGGCTGAAGTCTTCGTCACCGTACTTGCTGTCACCGGCAATCATGTGCCCCGCATGCAGGGTATGCACGCGAATCTGGTGGGTACGCCCCGTGATCGGACGGGCCTCGACAATGGTGGCGAACTCGCCAAAGCGGCGGAGCACGCGGAACAGGGTCAACGCGTCCTTGCCCTCTTCGTTCACTTCAACCATGCGCTCGCCGGAGCGCAGGTTGCTCTTGAGCAACGGCGCATTCACCTGCTTCTTCGACGTCGGCCAGTGGCCGCGCACCAGCGCCATATAGCGCTTGTCGACCCCGTCACCGCGCAGGGCGGCATGCAAGTGGCGCAGCATGCTGCGCTTCTTGGCAATCATCAGCAGGCCAGAGGTGTCGCGGTCCAGGCGGTGCACCAGTTCGAGCTCCTTGGCGTCCGGGCGCAGCTGGCGCAGTGCCTCGATCACACCAAAGCTCAGGCCGCTACCGCCATGGACGGCAATGCCGGACGGCTTGTTCATCACGATCAGCGCCTTGTCTTCGTAGACAATGGCCGCCTCAAGGCGCTGCAGCAGGCCCTGGGCCACCGGTGCCGGCTCGTCACGCTCCGGCAGGCGGACGGGCGGCACCCTCACGATGTCGCCGGCCTGGATCTTGTACTCAGGCTTTACCCGACCCTTGTTCACCCGCACTTCACCCTTGCGCAGGATGCGGTAGACCAGCGTTTTGGGCACGCCCTTGAGGGCCGTGATGAGGAAATTATCAATGCGTTGGCCGGCAAGCTCCGGCGCGACTTCGATCAGCTGAACGCCGGAAGTCGGAGGGGTATTGGTCGTCATTGCGGGATCATAACAATTTTTTATGGAATTGAAGCACTTAATCATTGCTGCTATAGTCGCGAACGCCGCCAAAAGCGGCAGGCCAGCGGCAACAGGCTTTCAGCCGGCCCTGACCAACGCAATTCTCCAGGACGCGAGGCCGTCCTACGGGGTGTTCGCCAGTTTACCGAATTGCCTGGAATCGCCACCAGCGCCGTGTAGAGAAGACCGAAAAAAAACGACAAGCGCGGTGTTTCACCTGCTTACCCGATTCTTTTCGCAGCCCCTCTGCCCGCCCCGTCGCTTCCACGCAACGCACGGCGAATGCTTCGGAAATACCTGCCTTGGATATGAATGGCGCCAGTGCAGTACCTGCAGTGGCGAAAAATGCAACCCGTTGCGGATTCAGCGCGCGGCAGCACCCGAATTATCAGGGATACGTGCAGGGTGGAGATGCACAGCCCTCGGACCGTGTAGCACCGCGTCCGGCCACCAGCCCACTGACGGCTGGCGAGCGGATAAGGTCCTGAACAGATGCCCCCGGGCGTCCACGGCTGAAGGTTGATTCCTCCTCCTGACTGAGTGCACAAGGCCCGCTTGGTTGATTCGATCTCCATTCGAAGCCACCGGGGCCTTGTTGGCACCGCAGCAAACAGGACGCGTCGTCGCGACAACGGCAGGCTGGGCAACTGGCTGGTGCCGAACGTCGCTCGACACGGGGGTGGCCCGGCCACCCTTTGCGCACCTTGGCACCGACCATGAGAAGTCGTGTGTGCCGAACGCCGTTTCCGGCAGCCCGGAAACCGACGGTACAACATGAAAAGAATGCTGATTAACGCAACTCAACCCGAAGAGTTGCGTGTAGCCCTGGTGGATGGCCAACGCCTCTACGACCTGGACATCGAGTCTGGTGCGCGCGAGCAGAAAAAGGCCAACATCTACAAAGGCAAGATCACCCGCATCGAACCCAGCCTCGAAGCCGCCTTCGTCGACTTCGGTTCCGAACGTCACGGCTTCCTGCCGCTGAAAGAAATCTCCCGCGAATACTTCAAGAAAGCCCCCGAAGGCCGGGTGAACATCAAGGAAGTGCTCAGCGAAGGCCAGGAAGTCATCGTCCAGGTCGAGAAGGAAGAGCGCGGCAACAAAGGCGCAGCCCTCACCACCTTCATCAGCCTGGCAGGTCGTTACCTGGTGCTGATGCCCAACAACCCACGTGCCGGCGGCATCTCCCGCCGCATCGAAGGCGAAGAGCGCAACGAACTGCGCGAAGCCCTGAACGGCCTGACCGTGCCGGGCGACATGGGCCTTATCGTGCGCACTGCCGGCCTTGGCCGCAGCAGCGAAGAAATGCAGTGGGACCTCGACTACCTGCTGCAGCTGTGGACTGCCATCAAGGAAGCGTCCCTGGACCGCGCTGCGCCATTCCTGATTTATCAGGAAAGCAACGTCATCATCCGCGCTATCCGCGACTATCTGCGCCAGGACATCGGCGAAGTGCTTATCGACAGCATCGATGCCCAGGAAGAAGCCCTGACCTTCATCCGCCAGGTAATGCCGCAGTACGCCAGCAAGGTGAAGCTGTACGAAGACAGCGTACCGCTGTTCAACCGCTTCCAGATCGAAAGCCAGATCGAAACCGCCTTCCAGCGCGTGGTCGACCTGCCGTCCGGTGGTTCGATCGTGATCGACCCGACCGAAGCCCTGGTGTCCATCGACATCAACTCGGCTCGGGCCACCAAAGGCAGCGACATCGAAGAAACCGCCCTGCAGACCAACCTGGAAGCGGCCGAGGAAATCGCCCGCCAGCTGCGCCTGCGTGACATTGGCGGCCTGATCGTCATCGACTTCATCGACATGACCCCGGCGAAAAACCAGCGTGCCGTGGAAGAGCGCGTACGCGAGTGCCTGGAGGCAGACCGTGCCCGTGTTCAGGTCGGCCGCATTTCGCGCTTCGGCCTGCTGGAAATGTCCCGTCAGCGCCTGCGCCCATCGCTGGGCGAAAGCAGCGGCATCGTCTGCCCACGCTGCTCCGGCACAGGCATCATCCGTGACGTCGAATCGCTGTCGCTGGCCATCCTGCGCCTGATCGAAGAAGAAGCCCTGAAGGACCGCACCGCCGAAGTACGCGCACAAGTGCCGATCCCGGTGGCCGCATTCCTGCTCAACGAGAAACGTAACTCGATCACCAAGATCGAACTGCGCACCCGCGCACGCATCATCATCCTGCCGAACGATCACCTGGAAACCCCGCACTTCGAAGTCCAGCGCCTGCGCGACGACAACCCGGAAGTGCTGAACAACCAGTCCAGCTACGAGATCGCCGCCACCGAGACCGAAGAGGCACCGCAGCAGACCGCCACCCGCACCCTGGTTCGCCAGGAAGCGGCGGTCAAGACCGCACCGGCCCGCACCAGTGCGCCAGTACCGGCTGCTGAAGAGCCACAGGCTGTCGCCCCGGCTGCCCCAGCCCCGAGCGCCCCAGAGCCAAGCCTGTTCAAAGGCCTGGTGAAGTCGCTGGTCAGCCTGTTCGCCGGCAAGGAAGAACCTGCTGCTGCCCCGGTCGTCGCCGAGAAACCGGCTGCCGAGCGCAGCCCGCGCAACGAAGAGCGCCGCAACGGCCGTCAGCAGAGCCGCAACCGCAACGGCCGCCGTGACGAAGAGCGCAAGCCGCGTGAAGAACGTGCCGAGCGCGCCCCGCGCGAAGAACGCCAGCCACGTGAGGAGCGTGCACCACGCGAAGAACGTGCACCACGTGAAGATCGCGCCCCACGCGAAGAACGTGCACCACGTGAAGATCGCGCCCCACGCGAAGAGCGTGCACCGCGCGAAGAACGCGCCCCACGCCAGCCGCGCGAAGACCGCCGCAGCAACCGTGGCGAAGAACGCGTACGCGAGCTGCGCGAGCCGCTGGATGCCACCCCGCCAGCCGAACGCGAAGAGCGTCAGCCACGTGAAGAGCGTGTAGCCCGTGAAGAACGTGCTCCACGTGAAGAGCGCGCACCTCGCGAAGAACGTGCCCCGCGTGAAGAGCGCGCACCTCGCGAAGAACGTGCCCCGCGTGAAGAGCGCGCACCTCGTGAAGATCGCGCCCCACGTGAAGAACGTGCTCCGCGTGAAGAACGCGCACCTCGCGAAGAACGTGCCCCGCGCCCACCGCGCGAAGAGCGCCAGCCACGTGTAGCGGAAGAAGCGGCCGAGCAGGCTGCCGAACTGGCCGAAGAGCAACTGCCGAACGAAGAGTTGCTGCAAGACGAACAGGAAGGCACCGATGGCGAGCGCCCGCGCCGCCGCTCCCGTGGTCAGCGTCGTCGCAGTAACCGTCGTGAGCGCCAGCGCAACGCCAATGGCGAGCTGATCGACGGTGGCGAAGAGGACGAAGGCAGCGAAGAGCAGCCACAACAGCACAAGGCCACCGAGCTGGGTGCCGAACTGGCCGCCGGCCTCGCCGTGACTGCCACTGTTGCCAGCAGCAACATCAGCGCCGACGCCGAAGCCCAGGCCAACCAGCAGGCCGAACGTGCCACCGCCGAAGTCGCTACCGCTGCAGAGGCCGACAACCGCGAGGCCGCCCAGCCGGCCGAGCAAGCGGAAAAGGTCGAGCAGGTCGAGGCCGTCGCCAAGGCTGAAGAAGTTGCCGTGGCCCCAGTGGTCGAGCAGCCTGTCAGCCAGCCGGTAATCGTGGCCGAGGTCACTGCCGAGCCAGTGGTCGAAGTTGCTCCGCAGCCAGTGGTTGACGAAGCACCTGCAGCCGAGCCTGCGATCATCGCAGAGGCACCTGTTGAAGCGCCTGCCGTCGAAGCGGGTGAAATCGAACAGGCTCCGGCCGTGACTGACACCGCTCCAGCTGCCGAGCAGCCTGCACCGGTTGTCGAAGCCCAGCCAGAAGTGGTGGCCGAGCCTGCCCCTGTGGTGGTCGAGCCTGCGCAAGTCGAAGCCCCGGTTGAGGCAGAACCTGCCACTGTCATGCTGGCCAACGGCCGCGCGCCGAACGACCCGCGTGAAGTGCGCCGCCGCAAGCGTGAGGCCGAGGCCGCTGCCAAAGCAGCCCAGGAAGCTGCTGCAGCCTCCCAGGAACCCGCCCTGGAAGCCGCCGATGAGCACAAGCCTCATCACGGTTGATAGCCAAGGCTGAATGAAAAAGCCCCGCCAGTGCGAACTGGCGGGGCTTTTTCTTAGCCGGGTGTCTGGCCTGCATCCTAAGCCTAGTAAATCCCAACGGGAGCAACTGTGTTGCTGAAATCCAAGAGCTGGCGGGATCACTGTGGGAGCGGGCATGCCCGCGAACGCCGGCGAAGCCGGTGCCATATACCGGGCTGGGGCATTCGCGGGCACGCCCGCTCCCACAGATGCTGCGCCAACTTCGGGCCAACGCTGTACTTGTGGCAGCTTTAGCCGCGAAAGCGCCAATACAAGCAATCAGTAAAGGTTAGGCTCCATCTCCAGCTCCACCCCGAACCGCTCCAGGATATCCGCCTGGATCTGCCGCGCCAGCGCATGCATCTGCGCCCCGCTCGCCTGGCCGTAGTTCACCAGCACCAGCGACTGCAAGCGATGCACGCCCGCATCGCCATCACGATGGCCCTTCCACCCCGCCTGCTCGATCAGCCAGCCCGCCGCCAGCTTCGCCTGACCATCGGCCTGGGGATAAGCCACCACTGCCGGGTGTTTCGCACGAATACGCTCGACTTGCTCCGCAGACACCACCGGGTTCTTGAAAAAACTCCCGGCATTGCCGAGCTCCACCGGGTCTGGCAGCTTTTCGCGGCGAATGCTGCAAATGGCATTACTGATCGCCTGCGCGGTCGGTTCGGCTACACCCTGCTCCGCAAGGCGCTGACGCACCGGACCATAGTCCAGGTGGGCCTGCAGGGTGCGGCTCAAGGCAAAACGCACGCGCAGGATCAACCAGCGCCCGGGGTTGCGCTTGAACAGGCTGTCGCGATAACCGAAGGCACATTCTGCCAAACCAAAGTCATGCAGTTCGCCAGTCTCACGGTCCAGGGCCGTCAGGCCGGCAAACACGTCCTTGATCTCCACCCCGTAGGCGCCCACGTTCTGCATCGGCGCGGCGCCCACCGTACCGGGGATCAGGCTGAGGTTTTCCAGCCCGCAATAGCCCTGCGCCAGTGTCCACTGCACGAACGGGTGCCACGGCTCACCGGCCTCGGCCTCGACCACGATGTGTTCGCCATCGTCACTGAGCACGCGGCAGCCACGGCTGGCCATGTGCAGCACCAGTGCATCGACATCGCGGGTCAGCAGCAGGTTGCTGCCGCCGCCGATCACCAGCACCGGCAGACCTCGCTGCTGCGCCTGGCACAGCGCCTGTCGCACCTGCTGATCATCCTGGGCCTGGCTGAAAAAACGCGCCTTCACGTCGATGCCGAAGGTGTTAAAGGGTTTGAGCGAAACCTGCTCCTGCCACTGCACTGTCATAGGCGGCCCTTGATTTCCAGCACCAGTGCCTGGCACGCCGCCTCGACCAGGTCGAGCACCTGCTCGAAGCCATCGGCGCCACCGTAGTAAGGGTCAGGTACTTCATCCAGCACTGAGCCATAGCGGCGCAGGAACAGGTCGAGTTCGCCCGCTGCAGTGGGCGGGCGCAAGGCGCGCAGGTCGCGCAGGTTGCTCTCGTCCATGGCCAGCACCAGGTCGTACTCGGCAAAATGCGCTGCCTTGACCTGCTGGGCACGCTGCGCTGAGAGGTCGTAACCACGTGCCAGCGCTGCCTTGCAGGTGCGGCTGTCTGGCGCCTTGCCAACATGCCAGTCGCCGGTGCCGGCAGAGGCCACGTGCACCCGGTCGGCAAGCCCGGCGGCCTGCAATTGATGGCGCAGCACGCCTTCGGCGGTGGGCGAGCGGCAGATGTTGCCAAGGCACACGAACAAAACGCGCATCAAGCCTCCAGCAAGCGCCGTACGCGCTCCAGGTCTTCAGGGGTATCAACGCCTACGGCTGGCGCCTCGATGGCGTCCTCGACGTGAATGCGCACGCCGTGCCACAAGGCACGCAGTTGCTCCAGCGCTTCGGTCTGTTCAAGCCAGCATGGGCCCCAACCGACAAAGTCCTGCAGAAAGCCGACGCGGTAGGCGTACATGCCGATGTGGCGGCGATACGGCACGCCTTCGGGCAGCACATTGCGGTCGCTGGCAAAGCCATCGCGGGCCCACGGCAGCGGCGCACGGCTGAAAGTCAGGGCCAGTCCGTTCTTGTCGCTCACCACCTTGACTGCATTGGGGTTGAACACGGTTTCCGGCTCATGGATCGGCTCGGCCAGAGTAGCGATGCCGGCCTCTGGATGCGCAGCCAGGTTGGCCGCCACCTGGTCGATGATCACCGGCGGGATCAGCGGCTCGTCGCCCTGCACGTTGACCACGATGGCATCAGCCGGCAAGCCCAGGTGCACAGCCACTTCGGCCAGGCGGTCGGTGCCCGATTCATGGTCGGCGCGGGTCATCAGCACTTCGGCGCCGAACGCCTGGCAGGCCTCGAAGATACTGGCGTCATCGGTGGCGATAACCACACGGCTCGCGGCACTTTTGCGTGCCTGCTCCCACACGTGTTGCACCATCGGCTTGCCGGCAATCGGCAGCAGCGGCTTGCCTGGGAGCCGTGTGGAGCGCAACCGGGCGGGAATCACCACGGTGAAGTCCAGGCTCATTTGTCCAGACGCTCGTCGTCGGTCAGGGTGCGCGCCTCGCTTTCCAGCATGACCGGAATGCCGTCGCGGATCGGGTAGGCCAGGCCGGCGCCCTTGCTGATCAGCTCGGTCTTGTCGGCACTGAGCTTGAGCGGGCCCTTGGTGATCGGGCAGGCCAGGATGTCGAGCAGTTTAGTGTCCATTGGAGGCTTCCTTTAGGCCAGGTGGCCGGAAATTGAAAACGGGCTCAGGGCTTGCGCAGCAGCCGCTGCAGCTGGTTGTCGAACCAGGTGCTGAACGCTGGCGTGGGCTGGGCCTCGACGGCCAGGTACCACCAGTCGTCAGCGGCGAAGGCTCGGCATTTCACCGCATCCTTCTCGGTCATCACCAGCGGCAGCGGCGGGCTGAAAGCCAGGCTCCGGGCGCTGAACTGTGCATGGTCGGCGAAGGGATGCGGCACCGGCTGCCAGTTTAGCCCCAGCAGGGTATTGAAGAAACGTTGCGGGTTGCCAATACCGGCCACCGCGTGCAGGCGCTGGCCTGGTGGGAAATGGTCGAGGGTACGACGTTCGCCGCTGCGCACGTTGACCAGTGCGGACGGTTGCAGGCAGAAGCCAAAACCATCGGCGCGGTCGGCACTGGCACCATTGAACAGCACCGCGTCGGCGCCTTGCAGGCGCTCGACGGGCTCGCGCAACGGGCCGGCAGGCAGGCAGCGGCCATTGCCCAGGCCGCGGGCGGCATCGATCAGCACCAGCTCCAGGTCGCGGGCCAGGCGATAGTGCTGCATGCCGTCGTCGCACAGGATCAGGTCGAGCGGTTCGCTGGCCAGCAACGCCTGCACGGCGCGGGAACGGTCAGGGTCGATCATCAGCGGCACGCCGGTGCGCTGCACGATCAGCAGCGGTTCGTCGCCCGCCTGTTCGGCCGGCTGGTCGGCCTGCACCCGCCAAGGCAGCTGTGGTGGCTTGGCACCATACCCACGGCTGACCACACCCACCTTCAGCCCCTGTTGGCGGCAGTGTTCGATCAGCCAGAGGATCATCGGCGTCTTGCCGGTGCCGCCCACGGTGATGTTGCCCACCACGATGACCGGCACTGGCGCCCGGTAGCTGGCACTTTCGCCACTGAGAAAACGTGCCCGCTTGCGGGTGACCACGCGGCGGTACAACGCCTCCAGCGGGCGTAATAGCGCCAGGGCGGGGTGCCCGGCGTACCAGGCGGCGAGCAAACCGTCGGCGAAAGGCATCAAGGCGTGCCCTGTGCCGCCTCGACGGTGGTCATGCGCAACTGGCTGAAACCGAGCTTGCCGGCGGCATCCATTGCGGTGACCACAGCCTGGTGCGGGGTCTTGCCGTCGGCGCTGATGGCCAGCGGCAGCGTGTTGTCACCGCCCGACTCACGCTCGATGGCCTCGCTCAAGGTGGCCAGGTCGCTCTTGGGCAGCAGGTGGTTGTTCACCGAATACACGCCTTCGGCGCTGATGGTGATTTCCACCAGCTTGTCCTGGTCGGCTGGCGCCTTCTCGGCGCTGGCAGCTTCGGGCAGCTCGACACGCAGTTGTGTCTCGCGGGTAAAGGTAGTGGTGACCACGAAGAACAGCAGCAGGACGAACACCACATCGATCAACGACGCCAGGTTGATGTCGACGTTCTCCCGCTGACGATTGCGCCGGAACTTCACGCCTTGCCTCCGGCCACTTCCACTTCACGGTCGCCCTGGATCACTTCCACCAGCTTGATCGCCTCCTGTTCCATGCCCACCACCAGCTCATCGATGCGGCGCAGCAGGAAGCGGTGGAAGAACACTGCCGGGATGCCGACCATGAGGCCGGCCGCAGTGGTGACCAGGGCCTTGGAGATACCACCGGCCAGCACGGCCGCATTGGCGGTCATTTGCGAGCCCATGAAGGCGCTGAAGATGTCGATCATGCCCAGCACGGTGCCCAGCAGGCCCAGCAGCGGCGCCATGGCGGCGATGGTGCCGAGCGTGCTGATGTAGCGCTCCAGTTCGTGAATGACGCGCGAGGCGGCTTCCTCGATGCACTCTTTCATGATTTCGCGGCCATGACGCGAGTTGGCCAGGCCAGCAGCAAGGATTTCGCCCAATGGCGAATCGGCGCGCAAGGCCTTGAGCTTGTCACTGGTCAGTTGCTTGTCCTTGATCCACATCCATACCTGACCGAGCAGGTGCGGCGGGGTGACGCGACTGGCGCGCAGGGTCCACAGGCGCTCGACGACGATAGCCATGGCAGCGATGGAACTCAGAATGATCGGCAGCATCATCCAACCACCGGACTTGACCAATTCCCACACAGTAAACGCCCCTTCGCAAAAAGGCCGCCACTCTACCATAGGACCGCCCGAGGGCTCATCTGCCGAAGGTCAGGGAATTGGCGTGCCGGGCTGGGAAGCGTACTCCGTTACAAGTGTGGTGCCTGGGCGATCGAGCGCCGCCCGCGCGGCGCT
>NZ_JBWKXT010000078.1:0-23657 GCF_059423245.1 Pseudomonas sp. GW460-LB5 | reverse complement strand
CCCCCCCCCCCCCCCCCCCCCCCCCCCCCCCCCCCCCCCCCCCCCCCCCCCCCCCCGCGACCAAAGCCTTTGGCGCAGTGGTGTTGGTGTTGATCGCAGTGGCTTGGTCGCTGGCCTGGGCGGCGCGCAGAAGTGGCTTCGTGGCGGGGGCTCGCTAGCGTAGAATTGCGTTTTTCAGCAGAGGTCGACGCAGTGGAGTTGCAGCAGGGTTTTGTGCTGACCCGTCATTGGCATGACACGCCCGAAGGCACCTGCGTGGAGTTCTGGCTGGCAACTGATCATGGGCCACGGCAGCTTCGTCTGGCCCCACAGGTTTCGGTGGCATTCATCCCGCAGGTGCATGAGGCGCATGCGCGGGTGTTGCTGGCCAACGAGCCCGGCGTCGAGCTGCGGCCACTGCGCCTGAAGGACTTCGACCAGCGCCCGGTGCTGGGGTTGTACTGCCGGCAGCACCGGCAACTGATGCAACTCGAGCAACGCCTTCGCACGGCGGGTATCGAGGTGTTCGAAGCGGATATCCGCCCACCCGAACGCTACCTGATGGAGCGCTTTATCACTGCCCCGGTACAGTTCACCGGCCAGCCCGATGCCCAGGGCGTGCTCTGCGATGCTCAGCTCAAGCCCTTGGCAGGTTATCGCCCGCCACTGCGCCTGGTGTCGCTGGACATCGAAACCAGCGAGCGCGGCGAGCTGTACAGCATTGCCCTTGAAGGCTGTGGCCAGCGCCAGGTGTACATGCTCGGCCCGGCCAATGGCACGGTCCACGGCCTCGATTTCGACCTGCACTACTGCGCCGACCGTGCTGCACTGCTGAGCTGCCTCAATCAGTGGATGGCCGAGCATGACCCGGACGCAATCATCGGCTGGAACCTGGTCCAGTTCGACCTGCGCCTGCTGCATGAACACGCCAAATCGCTGGAGGTACCGCTGGCGTTGGGGCGTAAGGGTGCACTGATGACGTTGCGTAGCCATGCCGGTGGTGGCCACGTATTTGCCGATGCCCCGGGGCGGCTGTTGATCGACGGCATCGAGGCGCTGCGCTCGGCAACCTGGAGCTTCCCGTCATTCAGCCTCGAGAGCGTTGCCCAGACGCTGCTCGGTGAAGGCAAAGCCATCGACACGCCGTACCAGCGCATGGACGAGATCAACCGGCGCTTCGCCGAGGACAAACCGGCCCTGGCGCGGTACAACCTCAAGGACTGTGAGCTGGTTACTCGCATCTTCGCCCACACCCGCCTGCTCGAGTTCCTCCTGGAGCGCTCGTCGGTCACTGGCCTGGCGGTAGACCGTAGCGGCGGATCGGTCGCCGCGTTTTGCCACTTGTACATGCCGCAGATGCACCGCATGGGCTTTGTCGCCCCCAACCTTGGCAGCCGCCCTGAAGAAGCCAGCCCCGGTGGCTTCGTCATGGATTCGCGTCCAGGCCTGTACGACTCGGTGCTGGTGCTGGACTACAAGAGCCTGTACCCGTCGATCATTCGTACCTTCCTGATCGACCCGGTGGGCTTGGTGGAAGGCTTGCGTGTTCCCGATGACCAGCATTCGGTGGAAGGCTTCAGGGGTGGGCGCTTTTCGCGAAGCCAGCATTGCCTTCCGGCCATCGTCGAGCGTGTGTGGCAGGGCAGGGAGGCCGCCAAACGTGATGGTAACGCGGCATTGTCGCAGGCACTGAAGATCATCATGAACGCGTTCTACGGTGTGCTGGGCTCCAGCGGTTGCCGCTTCTTCGACCCCCGGTTGGCCTCGTCCATCACTATGCGTGGGCACCAGATCATGCGCCAGACACGGGCATTGATCGAGGCGCGCGGCTATGACGTGATCTATGGCGACACCGACTCTACCTTCGTCTGGCTCAAGGGTGCCCATGCCGAGGAAGACGCGGCGCGTATCGGCCGCGAACTGGTGGCCGAAGTCAATCGATGGTGGCAAGCACATTTGCACGAAACCATGAACCTGCAGAGTGCCCTCGAACTGCAGTTCGAAGTACATTACCGGCGCTTCCTGATGCCAACCATTCGCGGTACCGAAGAGGGCAGCAAGAAGCGCTATGCCGGCCTGGTGCAGCGGGCCGACGGTTCTGAGGAGATGGTTTACAAAGGCCTGGAGTCGGTACGCACCGACTGGTCGCCGCTGGCCCGGGCGTTTCAGCAGGCGCTCTATGGCCGTGTGTTTCGCGGCGAACCCTACCGCGATTATGTCCGCGAGTATGTGCGGTGTACGTTGGCGGGCGAGCAGGACGCACTGCTGGTATATCGCAAGCGCCTGCGCAGGCCGCTGGCCGACTACCAGCGCAACGTGCCGCCGCATGTGCGTGCCGCACGCCTTGCCGACGAGTACAACAAGCGCCTGGGGCGCCCCCTGCAGTACCAACGTGGCGGCTGGATCAGTTACGTGATTACCACCGCCGGCCCTGAGCCGCTGGAAAACCTGCAGGCACCGATCGACTACGACCACTACATCAGCCGGCAGCTACAACCGGTGGCAGATGCCATCCTGCCCTTTGTCGGCGAGGATTTCGCTCGCCTTACCGACCAACAGTTGCTGCTGTTCTGAACGGGTGGTAGTCGGGTAGGCGTCAACCCGGCGCAACAGTCTTCAGACTCGCATCTCCATGCCATCAAGGAGGCAGAGATGCAGAACACTAGCAGTCAACTACCAGCTGCGGCCGATACCCTTGCCAGGGCGCAAGCCTGCCAGGACCAGTACATCGCGCAGCGGCTGCCGACCTGGATGATGCGGCTGAGCGTGGCAGAATTCACTCTCTTGACTGAGGCGCTGACGCAATTGCTGGCCTGCCGCGAAGGCCTGTCGGCAGCGCTGGCGCAGCTAAGCAACCTGGATGCATTCACACAGACCTTGCTGCAAGAAGCGCTTGGCGCTCACGGCGAACTCGACGCTGATCGGCTGTACTTTCGCCAGTGGTACACCTTCACCTCGCCCACCGTCAGTTATGTGACCAGCAGGCTCCCAGTCGTAGGCAGCGACTACTACGAACTCCCCTTGCTCGAGGCCGCTCTGGGCAACTTTACCGCAGACCAGCTGCGCGAGCAGCCGCGTGGCAACTGCCTGGTGGATGAGCACGGCGTAAAGCGCAGTGAACTGTCTGCACTGGCCTTCGCCAAAATGTGTAGAGGGCTGGACCTTGGGCAGAAGTACCAGGCGCATCTGGACGCTGTCCTGCAGCCCGAAGCCAGAGGGTTGCTGGCGCGAAGGGAACGTTACAGCATGCTGGTAGATGCTCTGCAAGCCAGGGCGCAAGATGTGTTGAGCGCAGGCCAGCTGCAGTGGGTGGTGGAGTTTTGCCTTCAGGGCACGCTGGGCAAGCTCGAAGGCGCACCTGTTCACATCCGGCAATTGAGGGTGCTCGGTTGCAGCTTGCAGCAGATCGTGGTGCTGGACGTGATCGATGAGGGCTTGCTGTACAACACCAGCAAGCTAGTGCTGGTGTATGTACCGGGTGACCCGCACGGCCCCTGGAGCGTGCGCAGCGACCTGGAAGATTATGCCCGCCGGGTGCTTGGCAACCGCCTGCGCGAAGAGGGCTATCGGCGGTTTTTCAACCGTTTCGTGCGCCGTCGCGATAGCCAGCGATTCTTCTCGGCCGTCAGCGAACGGCTCGATGACGTTAGCGACTGGGCAACCAGGGACCTGGATGAGCAAACCTGTGCGTATCGCTTGCCGCTGTTCGAACATATCGCTGACGACTGGGTCGCCCGGATCAAGGACGATGCTGCAATCATTGCCCCACCCGTGGCCATGCTTGATCGCGAGGTCCAGGCAGCGCATAACCGCCGTTTGCGCGCTGAAGGCTGGACCCTGGCGGGGATCGCAGGGTACTTCGTGCCCGGCATTGGCGCGGTGTTGCTGGGGGTGATGGCCTGGGAGCTGCTTGAGCAGACGTTTCAGGCTGTCGGGGACTGGCAGGACAACGAGCGCAATGCGGCGCTGGCGCACCTGCTGAATGTAGGCAAAGGCCTGCTGGCTGTCGGGGCAACCGTCGCCGTGGTCGCCACGGTGCGTCGCGCCTGCATCGAGGTGGACAAGCTGGTGCCGGCGCAGTTGGCCAGCGGTGAAGAAAAACTGTGGAACGCAGACCTGGTGCCCTATCGCGGCGAAGCCCCGCCGGACGCGGCAGTGCTGGACACGGAGGGGGTTCACCAGCTGGGCGAGCGTCGCTGGATCAGCATGGATGGGCACTGGTATGAGGTGAGTTGGCGCGACGCCGATGAACAGTGGCAACTGCTCCCTTATCAAGGGTATGCACCGCCGCTGCGTAACAACGGTGCCGGCGCGTGGCGGCTGTGGTGCGAGCAGCCCGCCGAGTGGGATGACACACGCCAGCTGTTTCGTCGTCTGGGCAGGCCATTGAGCGATCTCGATGACGCGCAGATCGATCAGTCGCTGGCCATCCATGGCCTTGACGACCAGCACTTGCGGGCATGGCATGTGTATGGCCGGGCGCCAGAAGCCGTGCTGGTGGACACCGTTTACCGCGTGCTCCTCGCCGGCCGCATCCGCACGTTGGTCAATCAGTTGCGTGAAGGCGTGGCCACCGCCGATGCGCAGTTGCTGGAGCGGGTGATCAATCTTCCTCAGGCAGCCGGCATGCAGGGTGCAGCACTGGCTGATGTGGCCTGGGCAGGGCGGCGAGAGCTGTTCCAGGAATTGTACGAAGAGCAGAATCCCGACACGCCAACGGGTCGCTCGCTACGCCGGGATTTTGCCAGCCTGCACCGCTTGGCGGCAGATGAGGTGCTGCGCGATGCCAGCGAGGATGACCTGCAGCAGCTTCGCGAGACCGGTC
The DNA here is from genome assembly GCF_059423245.1 of Pseudomonas sp. GW460-LB5. Classification (NCBI taxonomy): domain Bacteria; kingdom Pseudomonadati; phylum Pseudomonadota; class Gammaproteobacteria; order Pseudomonadales; family Pseudomonadaceae; genus Pseudomonas; species Pseudomonas sp. GW460-LB5. Next base: position 18,853 of record NZ_JBWKXT010000078.1, on the reverse strand, counting down.
GCGTGCCCTTGTTCATGGCCGAGGCGGCAAGGTTGCAGGTTGCGCGGATCCGAATCGCGCGCGTGTATGAGGCGCTGAGCATTGATACACCGCAAAACCTCGACCTGGCGCGGGTGGTGCTGAATCTGTTGGGCCACGTGCGGGGTGCGCAGGGGCCTGGGTGGAGATTGTTTGACGGGGATGCCAGCGAGCCGTTGCTGACGATCGAGGGAACGGGGCAAACATTCGACCTGCTTCACCAGCATGGGGGGTTTCGCTTGCGCGATCCTGCGCGGCCTTCTGTCAGTCAGGCGGGCGAGCTGTTCGAGACCCTGGCTGCAGCCTATGACCACCCGTCTCAGGCGGCCATCGGCCAAGGCCATGCTTTCGTGCCCGCACTGCGCCAGGCGCTGGCGAATGTTGCAACCGGTCAAAGGCAGGCGGTGGTAAGTCTGCTTAGGCTGGAGCGGCCAAGCGGCTCGTTTTTCGCGCCGCAAAGGCTTGATGATGGCCGGATTGGCTACCCCCTTGCTGGCGGCCGGTTATGGGCCGCGCTGGGGCTGTCCAGACCGAGGGCGTCTCAGGCACGGCTTCGAGACCTGTACCCGGCCTTCAGTGATGAGCAGATCGGCCGCTGGCTGGCGCAAGACAACGCGCAAGCCAGGTTGCGTACGCTGGAACAGCAATTCGCACTGCTCAACACCCACCTGAACAGATGGGTACGCAATGCCTTTCCGACACCTGAGCTGGCCGCCCGGCGTGAGTTCAGAAAGGGCTTGACCGACTGCTGGCGCTTGCTTGTCCCCGAGCTTCAAGACAGTGCGGCTGTGCAGAGGGGGCGCTTCATGCTGACCCAGACCCGCAGCCGCTTGCAACAACTGCCAGTACTGCCGGCGCAAATAACTTTTCCGCACGTCTCAATCCTGGCCTTGCGCTCCATGCGCCTGGAGCGGATTCCGGATGAGTTCCTGAGGGCATTTCCCAACTTGCGCAACCTGGAAATCACCCATTGTCGACTCAGGCGTTTGCCTTTGCCGATGATGCTTACCCAAAGGCTGGAGGTGCTCGATCTGTCGGGTAACCAGATCGTGCTTGACGAAAGCCAGGCACTGATTCTTGCGGCTTGTCGTTCGCTGGTATACCTGAACCTTTCGGACAACCCTCTGGGCAGGGCATTTTCCGTTTTCGCAATGACCGAGCTACATGCGCTGCACCTGTCAGGCACCCAAATGCCCGAGTTGCCTTATGGGGTGCTCGAGGTGCCTGACCTGCAAACCCTTGACCTGAGTGACAACAGTATCTCTGCACTGCCCGATGGCTTTTACCGGTCGCAGCTATGGCGCGCAGGCAGAGTCGGGCTTTCTGGCAACCTGCTGGCGGCGACGCCTGAAGGGTTTTCGGCCTGGCACTGGCTTGAGGCAAGCCGGGTTCCCTACCGGCTGCGTTTTCTCGATGTATCGGCAGCCGAACGTCGGGATGAAATGGCCATGCTGTGGGTCCATCTTGAAGCCGACGAGCAATCGGCCGATTTCTTCAATACCCTGTCGGTGCTCACGGCCTCGGGAGCATTCAAGTTCTCTTCGACCGCGTGCGCGCTCGCATCCCGTGTGTTCGACATGTTCCAGGCGATGAACGAGGATGATGCACTCAAGCGTGAAGTGTTCGAACACGCCGCGGCGACCGACTGCCAGGATAACGCCACGGCCCGCTTCGCTGATCTGGAACTGCGGATGATGATATGGCGGGCGCAACGCGGCGGGGTTGCCCAGCAGCCTGAGCGGGCCTTGCTCTGTCTCGGTGGTCGGTTGTGGCGGTTGGCGTTGCTCGATCAGATTGCCGCAGAACACGCCCAACGGCAGGGGGCGGGCAATGAGTCGATCGAATTCGCCTTGGCATACCGGATCGCCTTGCGCAGGGCTTTGGATTTGCCTGGCCAGCCAGACGAAATGCTCTATCCAGGTATTGCTGCGCTAAGCAAGCAGGATATTCGTGTGGCCCGGGACATGGTCCTGGCGGCACAGACCCGGGAAGGCGTTGCACATTATCTGTCACGTCAGTGGTTCTGGCAGGATTACCTGCGCAAGCGCTTCCCCGTTCGCCTGCAAGTGCCGCATCACATGCACGACGAACTGGAGCGGCTGATGGCCCTGGGTGGCCGGGAGGAGGAAATCGCACGGTTGCAGATCAGCAATCAGCAACGGGAGCACGCAGTATTGCTGCAGTTGACGCTGGAAGCGCTGGACATGCATTCGCCGCGTCTTCTCCAGTAGCGGTTCAGACCTCGGGCAGGTGGGCGTTGCGCCAGTGGCTTTGCGCTATGCTCTGAGTGGCGGTGATGTTTGCGCAGATGTTGCCGGCCGGTTATGGAAATCGGAAGTTACCTTTGTGCCGAGCACGTCTGGGGCTGCTGGTTTAGTCTCCCGCGTCGGATCTTTCTCCATGATCTGTAGTCTTTGGTTTATCGAGAGAATAAGGAGATACGCATGCTCGTCCGGTCACTGACCCTCGCTACTTTGCTCGCTGTCACCGGCCCGCTGCTGGCGGCTGACAGTGACGCACCGCTGGCCAAGGAAGTGGGCAAGGCCAGGCCCTTGGTGGTCATTGCGCCTAGCAGCGCAGACCCAACCTTGCGCGGATTGAACAAGGCTCTGGAGGACCCGGCCACCCAGGCGGCCTTCAAGGAGCGCAACCTGGTGCTATACAGCGTCGCCAATATGATGGGCAAGCGCGAGGACAAGAACCTCGAACAACAGACCACCATGGCCCTGATTCGTGAGCTGAAGCTGGGCGCGAGCAAGGGCACCAAGGTGATCCTGGTGGGCAAGGACGGTGAGCGGCACATGCTCAAGGACGACGACTCAGGCGAGGCCATCGACCCGCAGGTGATCCTCAAGGCGGTGGATGAACTGCCCGCAAGCGAAAAGGCCGTGGCTGCACCTGAACCGGTAGCGGCGGCACCGGAAACCAAGGCCAAGGCCAAGGACAGCAAGCCAGCCAAGCCAGCCAAGCCGGCTGCGCCGCCAAAGCCGCTGGAAGACTGAACACCTGCATTGGCTGGCCGTGCGACCGGGCGTGTGTAGCGGTGGGGGGCAGCAGTGTATCGACGGTGCTGGGGTTGTGTGCCGAATTGCAGGTGGTGGCTCGGCTTTCAGTTGAGCTCGATTCGCGCGCACAGCCCGCCACTGTCGCGGTTGCTCAGGGTCAGCCGACCACCCATGGCCTGGATCAGCTGGTGGGCAATGGCCAGCCCCAGCCCGGTGCCGCCGGTGCTGCGATTGCGTGAGCCCTCCACTCTGTAGAATGGCTTGAGCACTTCGTCCAGCTCGTCAGCGGGTATTCCAGGCCCATCGTCGAGCACGCGGATCACGGTCATGCCGCCCTCGCGGCACACCTCCAGCTCGGCAGCGCCGGCAAACTTGAGGGCGTTGTCCACAAGGTTCACCAGCACTCGGCGCAGGGCGTGCGGGCGGGTTTCCAGCAGGCTGCGCGTGCTGCCGTTACGCTGCACCTGGGCGCCACTGTCCTGATAGTCGAACACTAGGCTGTCGAGGAAGGCATCAAGGTCAATTCTGCACGCGGCTTCAGTGCTGGTATCCATGCTGCGGGCGTATGCTACGCCTTCGCGCACCAGGTGCTCCATCTCGCCCAGGTCGCTCCACAATTTGTCCTTTTCGACCCCGTCGTCCATCACTTCGACACGCAGCTTCATGCGTGTGATCGGTGTTTGCAGGTCGTGAGAGATGGCCGCCAGCAGCTGCATGCGTTCCTTCAGGTGGGCGCTGATACGCGCCTGCAGGGCGTTGAAGGCCGCCGCGGCGTAGCGCACCTCGCGCGGGCCGCTTTCATCCAGCTGTACGCCGGGTTTGTCCGGATCGAGGTTGTCCACGGCGCGGGCCAGGCGAGTCAAAGGGCCAATGGCCAGGTGCACGGCCAACCATGTGCACAGCAACAAGACTGCCAGCTGGATCAGCAGCACCATGGGCAGCCAGCGGGCCACCGGGACCGCCGATGGGGTGACGTCGATGGTCAGCGGCGCGCCGTCGGCAAGGCTCAGGTGGGCCTGGAAGTGGGCATTCGGGCCGGGGATGTCCTGGAAGGTCAGGCGGTAGTCGCTGCCGATGGCCTTGACGATCGACTCGGCGGCCATGGGCGGGTCGCTGCCGGGCATCGCCTCGCCGGCCAGGCCTTGGTCGAGACGGTAGCGGTAGGTATGCCGTTCCAGGCGCGGCAGCCAGGCCGCACGTTCGGCTGCAGGCAGGCGGTCGAGGATGGCCACTGACGTGGCCACGTCCTGTTCCAGGTTGCTGAGCATCATCGAGCGGCTGCTGATGTAGCGCTCGTAGGCCTGCAGCCCAAACGACAAGCCGTAGGCCAGGATCAGGCCGGTCAAGAAGATCAGCCCCAGGCGCGAGGCCAGGGTACGAGGCCACTTCATGACGGCGACTCGAGCAGTTGCACCGGCAGCGAGAACACATAGCCTTCGCTGCGCACGGTTTTTATGCAGCTGGGTTCGCGGGCGTCGTCGCCCAGGCGCTGGCGCAGGCGGCTGACCAGCAGGTCGATGGAGCGGTCGAAAAGGTCGGCTTCGCGGCCCTGGGTCAGGTTGAGCAGTTGTTCGCGGCTGAGCACCCGCTGTGGGTGGTCCAGAAACACCCGCAACAGGCGGTACTCGGCGCCACTCAGGGCCACCAGGGTGCCTTCGTTGTCGAGCAGGTGGCGGGCGGTGGTGTCCAGCCGCCATTGGCCGAAGCGCAGCAGGCGGCTGCTTTCGCTGATGGTGAGGTTGGGTGGCAGCATGCGCGTGCGGCGCAGCACGGCATTGATACGGGCAAGCAGTTCGCGGGCAGAAAACGGCTTGGTCAGGTAATCGTCGGCGCCCATTTCAAGGCCGATGATGCGGTCGGTTTCATCGTTGCGGGCCGTCAGCATCAACACGGGCGTATTGCGGTGTTTGCCGGCGCGCAGTTCGCGGCACAGCAGCAGGCCATCGTCGCCGGGCATCATGATGTCGAGAACGATCAGGTCGACGCTGCTGGCTCCAAGGAAGGCCCGCATCTGCCTGCCGTCGGCGACGATGCTGGTGCGCAGGCCGTTCTTCTTAAGGTAGTTGCCGACCAGTTCGCGGATCTCGCGGTCGTCGTCGACGATCAGGATGTGATCGACGTGTTCCATGCGCAGCGTTCCTGTTCGAGTGGGTTTGGCGCAGTGTACCCGGCCCTTTTGCGCTTGCCTGCGGGGGTTTGTATTGCAGTGTATCTGGCAGGTGTATAGAACTGTAGCGGGGGCGGGTGAAGCGGCTCGGGTCAAAGCAGCACAGCACTGGGAGTTGACCGCTTGGCCGATAAAAGCCGGGTTCTGCTCCGGCTCGGAGCCTGGTTGCAGAACAAAGCGTACAATGTCGTTTCGGGTAACTGTATTTCAGTGGCTCATCACCGAGTAGCCTGCATGTACCAGACACACCCCGGAACGCCCCAAAGAGCCCACGAACGCCTCTGCGAGCAAATCGAGACGTTTCTCCAGCGTGGCGGCCAGATCCAGCACGTAGCCATCGGTGTCACCGGTTCCCCTTATGGCGTAGCTAAAGTCCAGTGGCACAAGGAGCGTGCAGCCAAGCCTTGATGGCCTGCCTTTGCGCCTGAACCCACCACCCTTCAGGCGCTTCAATACCCATTCTTGAAGGGGCACGCCCGTGAGCGAAGAGCCGAGCGATTGTGTAATCGCCGTTTGCATAGGTATTTCTGAGCAACAAGTGGCCCACTACCGGCGGGAGAGCTTTCTGCTGGGGGACGGCTCATGGCTCGTGCATTTCGCTTTCATCATGCCCAAAGCGCTTCGTCATCAACTCACAGGCAGTTTTACACTCTTGTTGAAGGCCTCTCGAGCGCCTGGCGATACCCGACAGGCAGACGAGGTAGGACCGTGAGGAAGGTTTAATACAGGCACTGTACGTAAAGAAGGTCGTTGTTATTTATGCTCATAAATAGATTGTGTCCAGTGGTCTGATACCTGTCTTTTATTTTCAGGCAGGGCGCATACTCATTAAGCTCAGATTATCTGGGCTTATGAGAGGTGCTTATGTACGGTAAAAACCAGGCAGGGCAGGGCTCATCGGAGAGTGATCCGGAAATAGATCAGGATCGCCAAGGGTTGGGCAATGATCGTCTTGTTCAGCCTACAACTGATGATCGGAATAATTACATCGATCCTGAACCTGTTACTGAGGCCGGGCCAGAGCCTGCAGACAAGCTTTTGGCCTCGAATGCACCGAAATTCAGCCGCTATTCTGACGGCCCGGATACCCCGTGGAGACGCGCTTGGCTGCACTAGCCCTGCGCTGACAGATCGCATGACAAACCATGCTTTTACCAGCGCTCCACTTCTCGAAGAAAATGATGATGAGCCATTGTAAGCAGGTGGCTTTATCGAGGTTTTTATGAAAGACAAGCAAACTGTTCAACGCGGTAGTTGCTCGGATGAGGGCGACAATAAATCCACTCAGCGTTCCAGCAAGGGTGAAAACAGGGGGCCGCTTACAGAGCGCGCGTCGAGGGCTGAGTTGTACAGTCGTCACGATAAAGTTGAACCGGCGAGTGACAACAAACGTTAGTTTCTAAAAACTTGAAGCTATTGTATCCGTTTGTACAGCCGGGGCGCCCTTCGTGGGCGCCTTCTTTTTTATAACGACCTGCTCGCGCAGGGTTTTCCAGGATTCTACGAGGTTTCGCTGACAGGAATTCAGCTACAGAAGGACGCACATCCCGGCGTTGAGTGACACAGACGGGATACTTGGCAGGCGTCAAATGGCTCTTGACCGGGGAACAACACGCCCCACTGCCAAACGTTACACAGGAGAGATGCCATGAATTTCAAGACTGTCGCCAGCGCCAGCCTGTTCGCCGTGCTCAGCTTTGGTGCCATTGCCGCCCAGGCCACCACCGCACCCATGGGCGCTGCCGGCGCCATGCAGTACCGCTACGGTGAGCATCTGGATGTGAAGAAAGTGCTGTCGGTACAGGACGAGCAGAGCAACGCCTGCGGCCTGGTGAACACCCGCATGGACTACCTCGACTCCAAGGGCCAACAGCAGAGCGTGCAGTACCGCACCTACGCCACTGGCGGTTGCCATGACAACTGATCGCCGCCTGATGCTGAAAGCGGGAGGCATAGCCCTGGCGCTGACGGGGCTGGGGTTGGCCGGGCACCTGATGGCCCGTGACCGCTACGGCGCCATGCCGTCGCTGTCGGGGGCCAGCCAGTGGCTCAACTCGACCCCGCTGGATGGGCCGGCGCTTAAGGGCAAGGTGGTGCTGGTGGACTTCTGGACCTGGGACTGCGTCAACTGCCAGCGCAGCCTGCCTCATGTGAACGACTGGGCGCGGCGTTATGCCGATCAGGGGCTGGTGGTGGTGGGCGTGCATACGCCGGAGTACGCCTACGAACATGACCTGGGCACCCTGCGAAACAAGGTGGCCGGGCTGGGTATCGGTTACCCGGTGGCGGTGGATAATGACTACAAGGTGTGGAATGCCTGGGGCAACCAGTTCTGGCCGGCCCATTACTTTGTCGACCGTAAAGGACAGGTGCGCCATGTGCACTTTGGCGAGGGCGATTATGGCGGGCAGGAACAGCTGATACAGGCACTGCTGTATGAGAAAGGTGATTAGGCTGTGCCGGCCTCTTCGCCGGCATGCCCGCTCCTACAACGACAGTGCAATCAGCGAAGTATGCGCACTCTCTGTGGGTGCGGGCGTGCCCGCGAAGAAGCCAACACTTGCCTATCAGGTGAAACTGGCAAAGTGCGCCTGCATCCGCGCCGCATCCGCCTGGCGGCCGCTGAACAGCTCGAACGCCTTTACCGCCTGGAACACCGCCATATTGCTGCCATCCAGCGTGCGGCAACCCAGTGCCCGAGCCGCGCGCAGAAGTTCGGTTTCCAGCGGGAAGTAGATGATTTCCGCCACCCACAGGCCCGCATGCAGCAGCTCGACCGGTAGCGGTGTGCCCGGTAGCTTGGCCATGCCCACCGGCGTGGTATTGACCAGCCCGTCTGCCTCGGCCAGCGCCGCGGCCAGGTCGGTGCCGAGTACTGCGCGGCCCGTGCCGAAATGCTCATTCAGGTTGTCTACCAGCGCTTGCGCGCGGGCCGCATCCACTTCGAACAGCACCAGTTGCTCGACCCCTTCAATCAGCAGGGCGTGGGCCACGGCCGACCCGGCGCCACCGGCACCCATCTGCACCACCTGGCGCCGGGCCACATCAGGCAGGCCGCGGCGCAAGCCTTCGGCAAAACCCAGGCAGTCTGTGTTATGGCCGACGCGCTTGCCGTCCTTGAGCACCACGGTATTCACCGCGCCGATGCCACGGGCTTCATCCGACAGTTCGTCGAGCAGCGGCAGGATCGACTGCTTGAACGGGTAGGTGATGTTAAGCCCGGTAAAGCCTGTGTGCTGCGCGGCGTCGAGCAGCCCGGGCAGGGCGCTGTCCTCCAGTTGCAACTGGTCGGCATCAATCAGCCGATACAGGTAGCGTAGGGCCTGGGCGTCACCTTCGTGTTCGTGCAGGGCAGGGGTGCGCGACAGCTGGATGCCGCGGCCGATCAAGCCGGCAAGGATGGCGTGCTGGCTCATGCCGTGCGCTCCTGGAACATTTCGGCGAAGTGGCTGAGGGCCATGCGGTAGCCATGGCTGCCCAGCCCGCAAATCACCCCGACGGCGATGGACGATACAAATGACAGATGGCGGAACGGCTCGCGCTTGTGCACGTTCGACAGGTGTACTTCGATGACCGGCAGTTCACTGGCCACCAAGGCGTCGCGGATGGCCACCGAGGTGTGGGTCCAGGCGCCGGGGTTGATCACGATACCGGCGCAGCGGCCGCGGGCGGCGTGGATCCAGTCGATCAGTTCACCTTCGTGGTTGGTTTGGCGGAATTCGATTTCCAGGCCATGGCCATGGGCAGTGTCGGCACAGCTTTGGGCCAGGTCAGCCAGGGTTTCGTGGCCATATTGAGCAGGCTCGCGGGTACCCAGCATGTTCAGGTTAGGGCCGTTGAGCACGAGAATAAGGGGGTTCATGACGAGCATCGCTTTGTTGTTGTTGGATGCACCTAGTTTTGTACCGCCTGGTTAGTTTAGTCAATTGGACTAAAACGCCGCACCGGGAAAGTGGGCGATTATCGAACTGTTGAGGTGTGCAGGCCCCCGCCTACGGGGGATTTGGCTTTCTGCGCCTGCATTACAAAATTGTAATTTTCCTGCCACCGCCCCGATAAGCACGGCTTCCTACAGTCCTTCGCCTAAACGCGTCGACGAGGATTTGTTCGTGCCCATCCCCCGCAAGACCGCTTTGCTCTGCCTGTTGCTGGCCAGTGTCACCAGTGCCCAGGCCAGTCAGAGCCTGAGCCTGCCCCAGGCGCTCGCCGCCGCCTTTGCTCAAAACCCAGAGCTGGCCGCAGCCGGCCGGGAAATCGGCATTGCCGACGGCGAGCGGCGCCAGGCCGGGTTGATCCCCAACCCAGAGCTCGCCTGGGAGGTCGAGGACACCCGCCGCGATACCAGCACCACCACCGTCACCCTCAGCCAGCCGTTGGAACTGGGCGGCAAGCGCGGCGCACGTATTGCTGTGGCTGGCACCGGCCAGGCCATTGCCCAGCTTGGCCTGGAGCGCCAGCGCAATGGCCTGCGTGCCGATGTGGTGCAGGCCTTCCACGCCGCATTGCGCGCGCAGACAGCACTGGAACTGGCGCAGCAGTCGCAGGCATTGACCGAGCGCGGGCTGCGCGTGGTACAGGGGCGGGTGACCGCTGGCCAGTCATCCCCCGTGGAGGCCACCCGCGCCCAGGTGCAACTGGCCCAGGCCCAGGCTGAAGTACGACGCGCGCAGACCCAGCGCGGCGTGGCTTATCAGGCGCTGGCACGCCTGACCGGTAGCCCCTTGGCAAGCTTCGATCAGTTGCAGGCTGCCAACCTTTCGCCTGGCGTCGCGCCCAGCGCCGATACCTTGCTCGACCGGGTCGAACACACCGCCGAATGGCGTCTGGCTGCTGCACAGGTCGAGCGCGGCGAAGCGTCCCTGGGGTCGGAAAAGGCTCAGCGTATTCCCAACCTCACTGTCAGCCTCGGTAGCCAGCACAGCCGCGAGGACCGCGAGCGGGTGAATGTGGTGGGCCTGTCCATGCCATTGCCGCTGTTCGACCGCAACCAGGGCAACGTGCTGGCGGCTGCACGCCGTGCCGACCAGGCGCGTGACCTGCGTAACGCCGTGGAACTGCGCCTGCGCAGTGAAACCCGCAGCGCAGTCAGCCAGTGGCACACGGCGATGCAGGAGGTGGACGCCTACGACCGCACCATCCTGCCTTCGGCGCAGCAGGCCGTGGACACCGCCACCCGTGGTTTCGAAATGGGCAAGTTCGCGTTCCTCGATGTACTCGACGCTCAGCGCACGCTGATCGAGGCCCGCGGGTTGTACCTCGAGGCGCTGGCTTCGGCGACCGACGCACGGGCGCAGGTCGAGCGGATTTATGGCGACCTCGATGACCTGAGCACCCCCTTGAACAGCAGGAGCAAGCATGACTAACCCACGCAAGATAGCCCTTCTGGTCGCCGCCATGGCCGCGCTCGGCCTGGGTGGCCTGGCCTGGACCGGCAACCTGGGCCAGGCGTCGAATGCCCAGGCCCGCCACGACGACCATGGCGAAGACAGCCACGGCCATGGTGCCGAGAAGGCCGATGAAGGCCATGCAGGGGAAGGGCACGGCGAAGAAGAGGGCCAATTGCACCTGTCCATCGCCCAGATCGAGGCGGCCGGTGTGCAGTTGGCTGCCGCCGGCCCTCGTGAGTTGGGTACCGCCTTCAGCTTCCCGGGGGAAATCCGCTTCGACGAGGACCGCACTGCCCACGTGGTGCCGCGTGTACCCGGTGTGGTCGAGGCGGTGCAAGCCGAACTGGGCCAGGCGGTCAAGCGCGGCCAGGTATTGGCGGTGATTGCCAGCCAGCAGATTTCTGACCTGCGCAGCGAGCAGCAGGCAGCCCAGCGCCGTCTGGAGCTGGCGCGCCTGACCTTCCAGCGCGAACAGCAGTTATGGCAGGAGCGTATCAGTGCCGAGCAAGATTACCTGCAAGCGCGGCAGGTGTTACAGGAGGCCGAAATCGCCTTGGCCAACGCCCGGCAAAAGGTCGCCGCAGTAGGGCCGGCGGGCGCTGGCAACCGCTATGAATTGCGCGCGCCATTCGATGCGGTGGTGGTGGAAAAGCATCTGAGCGTGGGCGAGGTGGTCGACGCGACCAGCAACGCCTTCACCTTGTCTGACCTGAGCCGGGTCTGGGCCACCTTCGCCGTGGCGCCGCGTGATCTGGACAAGGTGGTGACCGGCCGCAATGTCACGGTCAGCGCACCAGACCTGGGCGCCCAGGTTGAGGGCAAGGTCAACTATGTCGGCAGCCTGCTCGGCGAGCAGAACCGCGCCGCCACGGTCCGCGCCACCCTGGCAAACCCCAACGGCGCATGGCGCCCCGGGCTGTTCGTCAATATCGCGGTCAGCGTCGAGCGCTTCAATGCCGCCGTGGTGGTGCCGGAAAGCGCCCTGCAAACCTGGGAAGAACAGACCGTTGTGTTTGCCCGCACCGAGGAAGGCTTCGAGGCCCGCCCGGTAAAGGCCGGCCGCCGCGACGCCGGCCAGGTGGAAATTATCAGCGGCCTGGCCGCCGGCACCCAGGTAGCCGCCGCCGGCAGCTTTGTCCTCAAGTCGGAACTGGGCAAGGGCTCGGCCGAGCACAGCCATTGATCACGGGGACACCTGCATGTTCGAACGCCTGATCCAATTTGCCATCGAGCAGCGCCTGGTGGTGATGCTGGCCGTGGTCCTGATGGCCGCGGTGGGTATCCACAGCTACCAGAAACTGCCGATCGACGCTGTACCGGACATTACCAACGTCCAGGTACAGATCAATACCGCTGCACCCGGTTACTCGCCGCTGGAGACCGAGCAGCGCATCACCTTCTCCATCGAGACCGCCATGGCCGGCCTGCCTGGGTTGAAGCAAACCCGCTCGCTGTCGCGTTCGGGCCTGTCGCAGGTCACGGTGATTTTCGATGATGGCACCGACCTGTTCTTCGCCCGTCAGCTGGTCAACGAGCGCCTGCAAGTGGCCCGCGAGCAACTGCCCGAAGGGATAGAAGCGGGCATGGGGCCGATTTCCACCGGGTTGGGTGAAATCTTCCTGTGGACCGTGGAGGCCGAACAGGGCGCTCTCAAAGAGGATGGCACCCCGTACACCCCGACAGACCTGCGGGTGATCCAGGACTGGATCATCAAGCCGCAGCTGCGCAATGTGCCGGGGGTGGCCGAGGTAAACAGTATCGGCGGCCATGCCAAGCAGTACCTGATTGCACCGGAGCCCAAGCGGCTGGCAGCCTACAAGCTCACCCTCAACGACCTGATCGCGGCCTTGGAGCGCAACAATGCCAACGTTGGCGCCGGTTACATCGAGCGCAATGGCGAGCAGTTGCTGATCCGGGCACCGGGCCAGGTGGCCTCGGCCGAAGACATCGCCAACATCGTCATCGCCAGCGTCGATGGCACGCCGATCCGCGTCAGCCATGTTGCCGAGGTTGGCCTGGGCCTAGAACTGCGCTCGGGTGCAGCCACCGAAAACGGCCGGGAAGTGGTGCTGGGTACGGTGTTCATGCTGATTGGAGAGAACAGCCGCACGGTATCCCAGGCCGTTGCCGCCAAACTGGTCGAGATCAACCGCAACCTGCCCAAGGGTGTGGTGGCAGTGACCGTGTACGACCGCACAAACCTGGTGGAAAAAGCCATCGCCACGGTGAAGAAGAACCTGGTCGAAGGCGCCATTCTGGTCATCGCTGTGCTGTTCCTGTTCCTGGGCAACATCCGCGCCGCACTGATCACCGCCATGGTCATTCCGCTGTCGATGCTGTTTACCTTCACTGGCATGTTCAGCAACAAGGTCAGCGCCAACCTGATGAGCCTGGGGGCACTGGACTTCGGCATCATCGTCGACGGCGCAGTCGTGATCGTGGAAAACGCCATCCGCCGCCTGGCCCATGCCCAGCAACGCCATGGCCGGATGCTGACGCGCAGCGAGCGCTTCCATGAAGTGTTCGCTGCCGCCCGTGAGGCGCGCCGGCCACTGATCTACGGGCAGTTGATCATCATGGTGGTGTACCTGCCGATCTTTGCCCTGACCGGGGTCGAGGGCAAGATGTTCCACCCCATGGCCTTTACCGTGGTCATGGCCCTGCTCGGCGCCATGATCCTGTCGGTCACGTTCGTGCCGGCAGCCATCGCCCTGTTCGTCACCGGCAAGGTCAAGGAAGAGGAAGGCCTGGTGATGCGCACGGCGCGTCAGCGCTATGCCCCGGTGCTGGCCTGGGTGCTGGGGCGACGCAAGTTGGCGTTTGCCGTCGCGGCCACTCTGGTGGTGCTGTCCGGGGTCATGGCCAGCCGCATGGGCAGCGAGTTCATCCCCAGCCTCAGCGAAGGCGACTTTGCCTTGCAGGCCCTGCGTGTGCCGGGCACCAGCCTGTCGCAGTCGGTAGACATGCAGCAGCGCCTGGAGCAGGCGATCATCGCCCAGGTGCCGGAAGTAGAGCGGGTGTTCGCCCGTACCGGTACCGCCGAGATCGCCTCCGACCCGATGCCACCGAACATCTCCGACGCCTATGTGATGTTGCGCCCGCGCGAGCAGTGGGTAGACCCTGGCAAGCCGCGTGACGAACTGATCGCCGAGGTACAACGTGCTGCCGCCAGCGTACCGGGCAGCAACTACGAGCTGTCGCAGCCGATCCAGTTGCGTTTCAACGAGCTGATTTCCGGGGTGCGCAGCGATGTGGCGGTAAAGTTGTTCGGTGATGACATGGATGTGCTCAACCGCACCGCCACACAGATCGCCAGCAGCCTGCAGGGGGTAGCGGGTGCGTCCGAGGTGAAGGTCGAGCAGACCACCGGCCTGCCGGTGCTGACCATCGACATCGACCGCGACAAGGCGGCCCGCCATGGCCTGAACGTGGGTGACGTGCAAGACGCCATCGCAATTGCTGTGGGTGGCCGCACGGCAGGCACGCTGTATGAAGGCGACCGGCGCTTCGACATGGTGGTGCGCCTGCCCGAAACCTTGCGCACCGATGTGGACGGGCTGTCCAGCCTGCTGATTCCGGTACCGGCCAGTGCCGCTGCGGGCGCTGCGCAAATCGGCTTCATCCCGCTGTCCCAAGTGGCCAGTTTGAACCTGCAACTGGGGCCTAACCAGGTCAGCCGCGAGGATGGCAAGCGGGTGGTGGTGGTCAGTGCCAACGTACGTGGGCGTGACCTGGGCTCGTTTGTGGCGGATGCCGAACAGGCCCTGATCCGGCAGGTGCAGATTCCGCCGGGTTACTGGACGCGCTGGGGGGGCCAGTTCGAACAGTTGCAATCGGCAACCGAGCGCCTGCAGGTGGTGGTGCCGGTGGCTTTGCTACTGGTCATGGCGCTGCTGCTGATGATGTTCAACAACCTCAGGGATGGCTTGCTGGTATTCACCGGCATTCCGTTTGCCCTGACCGGCGGGGTGCTGGCGCTGTGGTTGCGGGACATCCCGTTGTCCATTTCAGCTGGCGTAGGGTTCATTGCCCTGTCGGGAGTGGCGGTGCTCAACGGGCTGGTGATGATCGCCTTTATCCGTGCCCTGCGCGAAGAGGGGCGGCCATTGCGGGCGGCGGTTGAAGAGGGCGCGTTGACGCGGTTGCGCCCGGTGCTGATGACCGCGCTGGTGGCTTCGCTGGGGTTCATTCCGATGGCCCTGGCTACGGGGACCGGGGCTGAGGTGCAGCGGCCGTTGGCGACGGTGGTGATTGGCGGGATCCTGTCTTCTACTGCACTGACATTGCTGGTGCTGCCGGCTTTGTATCAGTGGGCGTATCGGCGCGAAGAGCAGCAGGAGGGGTGAGATTCTGGGGCCGCTTTGCGGCCCATCGCGGCACAAGGCCGCTCCTACAGGGGCCGCGTCATCTTCTGGCTGACACGGTCCCTGTAGGAGCGGCCTTGTGCCGCGATGGGCTGCAAAGCAGCCCCAATAATCTCAGACGGTACGACGGACTCCAGGCCGTACAGCATCCGATCCCACCTCATCATGCAATGAAATCCGCGAAGTCTCCGGCAACGCCAACCCCCCCACCAACGCTACCAGCGCAATCACCACCAGGTAAAACGCCGGTGCCAGGCTGCTGCCGGTCTGCCCGATCAGCCAGGTCGCCACCAGCGGCGCGGTACCGCCAAACAGGGTATAGGCCACGTTGTAGGTAATCGCCGAAGCGGTATAGCGGGTGCGGGTGGGGAAGCTCTCCGACAGCAATGCTGCGGTCACCACACCACTGCACAAGGCCCCTACCGCCAGCAGGATCACCCCCAGCAGCGCACCGGACATCGAGCCCGAACTGGCCAGCCAGTACGCCGGGAACACGCACAGCATCACCCACAGGCAGGTAAAGCCAATGGTCTTGCGCCGCCCCACGCGGTCCGAGAACGCCCCGGCCAGCGGGCAGCCGACGGCGGCGAACAGCAGCGCCACGGTGGTCACCAGCAGTGACTGCGCGCGGGTCAGGTTGCCCACCAGTTGCAGGTACGTGGCGAAGTAGGTGGTGAACATATAGAACGACAGGGCAGTCAGCGAGATGAAGGCCCCCAGGTTGCGAATGACCCGGCCATGGTGACGCAGGGTGTCTTTGAGCGGTGAATGCTCATGTTCCTTGCCCTGGGCGACGGCTTCGCGGAATGCCGGGGTTTCTTCCATACGCCAGCGCAGGTACAGGCCGACCAGCCCCAGCGGTGCGGCAACCAGGAAGGGAACGCGCCAGCCCCAGGCACCCATCGCCTCGGCCGACAGGTTGGCTTCCAGCCCATAGGCGATCACGGCGGCGCAGGCGAAGGCGGAAAAAGTCGAGACCGGCACGAAGCTGCCGTAGAAGGCACGCCTGTCATTGGGTGCATGCTCCATCAAGTAGGCGCAGGCCCCCGCGTATTCGCCACCGGCAGAAAAGCCCTGCAGGCAGCGCGCCAGGGTAAGCAGCACTGGGGCTGCCAGACCGATGCTGGCGTAGGTCGGCAGCAGGCCGATCAGGGTGGTGGAGCCTGCCATCAAGAGGATGGTCAGCGACAGGATGCGCTTGCGTCCCAGGCGGTCGCCCAGCGCGCCAAACACGATCCCGCCCAGCGGGCGAAGGGCAAAGGCCACGGCAAACACCGCGAACGTCTTGAGCAACGCCGCGCTGGGGTCTTCACTGGCAAAGAACTGGCTGGCGATCAGGGTGGCGAGAAAGCCATACACGGCGAAGTCGAACCATTCGACGAAATTGCCGATGGCCGAGGCGGCGATCACCCTGCGCAGGGTGGCGGGGGATACCTCATGAGGTGCGGACATGCGGGTGCTCTCCGGTTCCATTGGCAGCCATGATGAAAAGTGGCGCGGTCGGGCCGCGCCATCATTATTGTGCTTGCCAGTAGATAACCGGGCGCTGGACGATGCTTTGTCGAGTGCGACCTCGGGATACCTGATTTAACCGCCAACCTGCCAGAGCAATGAATACGGCAACCTGGCTTGCGTCAGAAGCGCATGTCCAGCGCCAGCTCGAAGGTGCGTGGCGGCCCCATGTAGTACTGGCTGTTATAGGCCTGCTTGGCATACACCTCATCGGTGAGGTTGCGCACCCGCCCGGTCAGCGTGGTGTGTTCATCCAGCCGGTAGCGGGCGAAAGCGCCGAACAGGGTGTAGGCCGGGGCCTTCAGGCTGTTGGCGTTGTCGGCATACACCGAGCCCACGTAGCGCCCATCGGCGCCCACCGACCATGCCGTCGACAGGCTGTAGGTCAGCCACAGGTTGGCGACATTGGCCGGCACGTTGGTCGGCGCATTGCCCTTGCGTGAAACCGATTTGCCGCTGACTGCCTCGTTGAACTCATCGTACCGCGCATCGACATAGGCATAGTTGGCCTCGGCCAGCAGTTTCGGCGTTACCTGCAGGCGCCCGGACAGTTCGACACCACGTGAGGTCTGCTGCCCGGCCTGGACCGTGAGGTTTGCGTCGTTCGAATCGCGCACGGCAAAGTCCTTGCGCACGATCTGGTACAGCGCCAGCGTGGCCGCACCGCGACCATCGAGGAAGTCGAACTTGCTGCCCACTTCCCACTGCTCGCCCTTGGACAGGTCGAACAGCCCGACGTTGGAATAGGTCGCTGCCGCCAGCGAGCCGGCGGGCAGGTCGGCGGAGGTGCTGTACTGCGCATACAGGCTGGCCGAAGGCGTCAGCGCATAGGTCAGGCCGATGCGCCCGGACAGCGGTTCCCAGCGGCGTTCGAAATAGGCCGGCGAGGTGGGAGAGACTGCGCCGTAGTTGGTGACCTCCATGTCCAGGTAGTCGTAGCGCAGGGCGGTCAGCAGGGCCAGGCGCTCGGTCAGCTGCAAGCGGTTTTCGGCAAACACGGCGCGGTTGATGACCTCGTGGTGACGTTGCTTGGTCAGGCCGGCATTCACCCCGGGGATGTCATCGAAGCTGCCGGGGTTGAAGTGGTCGGCATCGACCACGTCACTCCAGCTGCCGGAGGTGGGGTAGAGGGTCTGGCGCATGCGCGAGTACTCCAGCCCCAGCGACCACTGGCTGGTCAGGCCCAGCAGCTGGTTGTCATGGCGCAGTTCGATGCGGTCGCCCAGCAGGTTCTGGTCGTGGCGCTGCAGGTAGGGGCTGCTGCGCTGCACCTTGCCATCGCGGGTGTAGGCGTAGCGTTCGAGGTTGCGGTAATCGCGCTGGGCATTGTAGTGGTACAGCGTGTTCTGCACGCTGGTGCTGTCGCTGATCTGGTAGTCGAGGATCGAACGCAGCCAGCGCACCCGCTGCTCATAGCGGCCGTCAGCGACGTTGTAGTTTTCGAAGCGGCGGCTGTTGTCGATCTTCATCGTGCTGCGCCCGGGCAGAATCGGTGAGCCCCAGTAGGGGCTTTGTTCGCGGTCTTCCTGGTACTCGACCGCCAGGGTGTGCGTGAGGTTGGGGGCCAGGTCGCTGAGCAGCGAAAAGGCCAGGCTGTCGGTATCCCGTTCGTTGCGGTCGACGTAGCCGTTGCCATGCCCGCGGCTGAAGTCCAGGCGCATGAAATGGCGGGCATCGGCGGGGTTGCTGGCCAGCGCCTGGTTGATACCGAACGCCACCTCGCTGTCGTCGAAACTGCCATAGCGGATACGCCCATCGATTGTCTGTTGGTCGCGGCTGGCGAGCTTGGTGATGTAGTTGATCGAGCCGCCCACCGCACCCGCGCCGTGCAGGAACGAAGACGGCCCACCAATCAGCTCGACACGGTCGAGAACCCAGGCGTCCACTGGGCGGGTGGCGCTGCTGTAGCCCAGGTTGATGCCGTTGTACAACTGGGTGACCTGGTTCTGGGTAAAGCCGCGGTAGGCAACGAAGCCGCCAAAGCCGGGGTTGGCCGAGGCGTTGACGCCGGTCATGGCGTTGACCACGTCCTGGCTGTCCTTGGCGCCGCGTTCTTCGATCAGGCGACGGTCCGAGACGCTGACCGAGGCGGGTGTTTCCCGCGCGGTCAGGCCTAGGCGCGAACCGGTACGGATCGGCTCGTCCAGTTGCACGCCGCTGGCGGCGTCGCGTTCGCCGTCAATGGTGGTGGCGCCGAGTTCCACAGGGGCTGTTTCAGCGCAGGCAAAGCTGCAGGTGCCCATGAGGAGCACCAGGGAGGTCTTGCGAAGCATGTTGGTATGTCTTCCACGCAAAGGTCATGGCTGACGGCGAGCGCACACGCAGGCGCGCCCGGCTGATGTCAGGCGAAATGAAGTACGGCTGCGGGGAAGGCGGCGGGGGAGGCACGTGGGTTGAGGG